>NZ_JABBYO010000005.1:0-300000 GCF_012958305.1 Tautonia rosea
ACCCGACAGCGCCCCCGCCCCCCCCGGCTTCACCCGCATCCTCCCCGACCTCGACCCCTCTCCCTCTCTCGAAGGAGAGCAGGTACCAGTCAGACCGGGCGAGAGGGCCGATCCGCCATCAACCCTCGACCTCCCCTCCGAATTCATCGACACTCAGGGAGACGTCTTGTCGCACGGAAACACGCCCTTTACGCCTCTTTACGCGATCGCTACGCCCTCTCCTCCGCCATCCTTCCTCTCCAACACTGAGGACGCCTCAAACGGTCCTCTGTCTGCGTCGCTCGGTGAGACTTACGGGGAGACCTCGTCGGACTCCTGCTCGAACCGTGCGGGCTTCGGCTTGGAGACGTCTCCGGAGCTTACCTGCTCCTCCAGGGACCGCGCATTGACCCCGAGCGAATCGTCCCCGACTTCACGGAATCCTCTCGACTCGGATCGACGGAGCGAACCCATTCTTCCGGAGCCTCACCCAGGAGAAGACCGCTCGAACTCCTTTTTCACAAGAGACTTGGAACGAGATGCCAGCTCCCGTGCTCGGGAAGCGCCCCAGCGCACCGACCCCAGCCCGACCCCGCACCAACCCGGCAACGTGCCGGTCGATCGAACGCCGTGGCCGGGTTCGATCCCGGAGCCGCCTCCCGTCCGTCCCTTGCCTCGGCCGTACCGGGCCCGCTGAGTGGGAGCAGTCCTGATCGGCTCGCTCTCCCCTCCTCAGGGCTTCCAGACGACCAGTCCGGAGACGACTCCCCCGACTGCGACGAGCCTCCCGTCGTGGCTGAAATCGAGGCTGTGGATCGGGTTCGGTTGATCCTGAAGCCGGTGAAGCACCTGAAGGTTCTCCCAAGCCCGGAGCATCACCTCCCCCTCCGAAGTTCCCAGGGCGAGGGTTGTCCCGTCGGGAGAGAGGGCGAACGAGGTCACGCGATGATGCACATCGAACAGCGACTCCGACTCTCCCCGGATCAAGTCCCAGCACTCAAGGTGTTGAGCGCCGAGGTCCAGCCAGAGCACCTTGTTGTCACTGGGCAGAAACTCCACCCTTCGGACAATGCTTTGCGGAGTGAGTCGCAACTGCTGCCTGACCTCGCCACTTGGCACTTCCACGACCAGAAGCATTCCCCCCAGGTCATCACGGACCGCCGTCGTGAGCGACCGGGAATCGGACGAAAAGTCAAGGTCCGTAATGATCCGCGATTGCGTCTCATGCACCTCAAGTAACTGACCCGAAGACACATCCCACAACACGAGGCTTCCCGAGACATCTCCTGAAGCCAGCGTCTTGCCGTCGGGCGAGAATTCCAGGGCGGCGATCGACACATCGCGACGGTGCAGGGTCGTTTCTCGGCGCCCGTCCCTCAGGTTCCAGAGCACGATGCTTCCGTCCCAGGTGCCCCATGCCATCAGCTCCCGATCCGGCGAGAACGCCAGGCATTTGATCTTCCGGTCCGGTCCTCCCCACTCGGACCGCGGCTTCTCCTCCGGAAGCTGCCAGAGGGACAGCCTCCCTGTCGTATCGCACGAGGCGATTCTCAGGCCCTCGGGAGCGAAGCAGAGCGAGTGGATTGGGGTGGACGGCGACTTCAGCGACAGGACATTCTCAGACGGTTGCGCGAAGAGTCCCGAGGTCAGGAGCCCCAGAACCAGCGAGAACATCCCGGTCACAATCCCCCCCGACGCGAGAAGCCAGAGTCTCCCCAATGGTCCGCTTGCCTTCGAATGGCAGCCGAATGCATCAGGGATGCCGAATCGTTCGTCGTTGTGTTCGGGATGGAGCATCACCTCTCCCTCATCATCAAATGAACCAGAATCACAGAATGGGCATCGTCCCTTCGTTCGAGTCCACCAGCGTGGACGATCAGGCGTCACCTCACGCTCTCCCCGCTTGTCCCGGCAAGGACGGCATGGGGAGGCGTCTGTTCTCTCTTACCGAGATCCGATCGAGCCTTACACCCAGGACCCCCGGATCGATCCCCTTTTTCCACCTCAGTCCAATGAATTCCGGAAAAATGCTTGACGATCGAACGCGATACTCTCACTCGGACGTTTTCCGTCAGACCTGTTCGATGTTCGTTTGATCACAAGGTATAATGCACCAAAGGGGCTGCGTTCGAAGGAGCGATGGTGATGGGCATGATCCGGGAACTCTCTCCGTCCGTCGTCAACCAAATCGCCGCCGGCGAGGTGGTCGAGCGGCCGGCGAGCGTCGTGAAGGAACTCCTAGAAAACGCGATCGACGCCGGTGCGACCCGGATCGAGCTGACCGTCGAGCGCGGGGGCCGCGACCTGGTTCGAGTCGCCGACAACGGAAGCGGGATCAGCCGAGAGGATCTCCCCCTCGCCTTCCGTCCCCATGCGACCAGCAAACTCTCTGAGGCCGATGACCTACACCGCATCCGGACCCTCGGTTTTCGAGGAGAGGCTCTGGCAGCCATTGCCGAGATCTCGCGGGTCCGCTGCCAGACCCGCACCGCCGACGCCGAGGTCGGCTCGGAACAGGCGATCGAAGGGGGTGAGCACTCCGAGATCCGCGACTGCGGCTGCCCGGTCGGCACGGTCATCGAGGTTCGCAACCTCTTCTTCAATACCCCGGTCCGCCGGACCTTCCTCAAAAGCGACACGACCGAAGCCGGCCACGTGGCCGAGATGTTTACCCGGATTGCCCTGGCTCACCCGACCATTCACCTGACCTTCCGCTCCGGCTCGAAGACCTTGCACGACCTCCCCCCCGTCACCGGCCTCAAGGACCGCGTCGCCGTCTTCTTCGGTCGCGAGCTGGCCGACGCCCTGCTCTGGGTCGAAAGTGAGATCAACGACTTCCATCTCTGGGGATACGTCGCTCACCCCTCGCAGAGTCGATCCAGCACCAAGGGTCAGTACCTCTTTGTCGGAGGTCGATTTGTCCGAGACCGATCCCTCGGCCACGCTTTGACCGAGGCTTACCGAGGCCTGCTCATGGTCGGCCGCGTCCCGGTCGCCTTCCTTCACCTCGATCTCCCTCCCGAAGAGGTGGACGTGAACGTCCATCCCACCAAGGTCGAGGTCCGGTTCCGGGACTCGCAGCGCATCTATGGCCAGCTCCTCCGGACCGTCCGTCAGACGTTCCTGACTAGCGATCTCCACAGCAGGCTTCAGGCCCCTCCGACGCGACCCGATCCCACTCCCCCCGGTCCTGCCGAGCCGGACTCGGAGGCCGGCGCCTCGTCGCGGGAGCCCGGCTTCGCGCTCCGGTCCGACCCGTTCGACCGACAGATGGTTGCCTCCTGGTTCCCTCCCTCAAGCGGCTCGGGAATGTCTCCTCCGGCTCGACCGGCCAACCTCGATGACCTCCCTCGCCGCGAGGAGCCTGAGTGGGCCAGGTCGCTTCCGCCCGCCCCCACGTCCTCGCCGTCCTCCTCGTTCAACGAGTTCGCCGAAGAGTCTCCGATCCCTTCGACCGAATCGACCGAACCAGCCATCCCGGTTTCTGTTCCTCCGACTCCGTCTGATGCGCAGACCTCGACCACCGCTGGCGTCCCTGTTCAGGATGTCGGCGTCCTGCCTCCTCGAGCGATCCAGGTCCACGACAGCTACCTCATTGCCGAAACCGAGGACGGCATGGTGGTCATCGACCAGCACGCCCTTCATGAACGCATCCTGTTCGAGGAGTTCCGTTCCCGAGTCGAGCGCGGAGGGGTTGAGTCTCAGCGCCTTCTGGTTCCCGAGCCCGTCGAGCTGGGAGCCGACGAGGCGGCCGAGGTTCTGGAACGCCGCGACGTCCTGGCAACGCTTGGCCTGGAGGTTGAACCGTTCGGCGGTGGAACCGTCCTGGTCGGCAGTGTGCCGGCAATGCTCGGCCCGATCAGTCCGACACGCCTCCTTCGCGATCTGGCCGAGCAACTGGTCGGCCGACCGGTTCCGCCTTCGGCCGATGCGGTCCTGAACGACGTGCTCAGCCTCATGGCCTGTAAAGCCGCGATCAAGGCCGGTCAACGGCTTTCGTCCGACGAGGTCGCCGCCCTGCTTGCCCGCCGACACCTCGTGACCGACGCCCACCACTGCCCTCACGGCCGGCCAACCGCCCTGATCTTCACGAAGGAGGAGCTGGAAAAGCAATTCGGCCGCGTCTGACCCCCCGGCCGAAGCAAGGTTCTCCGATGACTTTCGCCTCTGCCGCGACCGTCGTATGATGAGACCATCATTCCCCGAACGGGCGGCGGTCCTGGCCCTGGGTCGCCTTCGTCATCACGTGCCCGATGAATCGTCCCTTTTGACTGACTGAGCCGGAGCGTTTCCCGATGATCTGCGTCACCCTCGGCCGAGGCCGGCACCGCACGCTGCTGGAGGAGTGGGGCCAGGCCGCCGAGGCCGGTGCCGAGCTGGTTGAGCTGCGGATCGACTGCCTTCGCAGCGAGATCAACCTCAAACGCCTCCTGACCGACCGCCGCACCCCGATCGTCTTCACCGTGCGACGAGGTGCCGACGGCGGCCTTTGGCGCGGTAACGACGAGAAGCGCCTCCTCCTCCTGCGTGAGGCGATTGTCACCGGCGTCGAGTACGTCGACCTGGAGCTGGACATCGCCAAATCGATCCCCCGCTTCGGCAAGACCAAGCGGATCATCAGCTACCACAACTTTCGCGAGACCCCTGCCGACCTGGATTCAATCGCCGACCAGGCGCAGGAGGCCAATGCCGACGTCGTGAAGATCGCCACGATGGCCAGGTCGGTCGGCGATGCGAGCCGCATTCTGGAAGCTGCGGCCCGATCCTCCGAGAAGGTCCCCACCATTGGGATTGCCATGGGGCCGATGGGGGTCTTCACCCGGGTCCTCGGTCGGAAATTCGGCGCACCGTTCACCTATGCCGGCTTCAATCCGGAACGGATCTTCGCCCCCGGTATGCTCCATTTCGACGAACTGCGGCGCGATTACGGCTACGATCGGATCAACGCCGAGACGGAGGTTTACGCTGTGATCGGAGATCCGATCGCCCACAGCCTCAGTCCCGCCGTTCACAACGCCGCGTTCCTGAAACTCGGGATCAACGCGGTCTATGTTCCGCTCTTGATCCCCAATGGCAAGCTCAAGGAATCGCTCGACCTGCTCTCTTGGCTTGATTTGAAGGGAATGAGCGTCACGATCCCGCATAAAGAGGCCATTCTTCCCCTGCTCCGCCAGGTCGATGGCGCGGTTGATCGGCTGAAGGCGTGCAACACCGTGGTCATCAAGAAGAACGTCTGGACCGGCCACAATACCGACTACCACGCGGCCATGAGCGTCCTGGAGGAAGCCTACGGCGGCTCGACCAGCGACGAGGTGAGCGTCCTGATGGACAAGCAGGTGCTCATTCTTGGCGCTGGCGGCGTGGCTCGTACCATTGCTTATGGATTGACCCGACGTGGCGCCGGGGTTGCGATCACCAACCGCGACGACGAGCGAGCGGCCCGCGTGGCGTCCGAGGTCGGGTGCCGCCACATTTCCTGGGCGGCTCGGGCAAGTACCCCGTGCGATGTTCTCATCAATGGGACGCCCGTGGGCATGCACCCGAACGTCGATGAGACACCGGTCCCTCCCGCCGCCTTCCGGGCCGGCATGGTGGCGTTCGATACGATTTACCACCCCGAGAACACAATGTTTCTGAAGCTTGCTCGTGAACGCGAGTGCAGAACAATTTCTGGGGTAGATATGTTCGTTCGCCAGGCCGAACTTCAGTTTGCCCTCTTCACCGGCCGCAGCGCTCCGACCGACCTGATGCGTCAGGTCGTGGCCCGGAAACTGGGGGTGACACGAGACTGACACTGTAGCCAACAACGAGCATTCGGTTCAGCGATCCTCGACAATCGGTTGCCGCTGCATTGCTTCCAGGCCCGCACCCCAGGTGAAGCGGTGCAAGCCGCCTGTCCATCGGGAGTGGGGTTCGACCCCGTCGGGACCGATCGACACGGCCGATCCACCAACAATCGCCGCGAATCCCAGGGCCAGCAGCCACGGCCACCACCCTCCCCACCCGGTCGCCCCATGCTCCGGTTGCAACTGGACCATCGAGCGACGCATGATGAGCATCCCCAGCGCCATGAGGGCTCCCATCGTCGAGATGACCAGGCCGGTCACGAACCCGGCTGGTCGGTATCGGAAGACGATCTCATGGTCACCTTTAGGAACAAAAACGGCCCGGAAGTTGACGTGGGCTGGTCGGATTGGCACCGGTTGGCCGTCGAGCGTCGCCGACCAGCCGGGGTCAAACGTATCGGCCAGGAAGAGGTAGGCGTCGGTCGTCGATCGAGTCTGCACGACCAGGCGTTCCGGGATCTCCTCGATGATCTCGGCGTTGCCCGAAACGTCGGTGTCGACCGGCAAGGGGCGGTCGGGGTCCTCGACGACCAGTTGATCCCGGATCGCCGGACCGAGTTGGGTGAGCTGAGCGACGGCCTCGTCCTCGTCGTTCGCATAAACGGGACGACCCATCAACCGAGCGCGGGGCAGGCGATCGGGATTGGAGAAGACGTAGGCTGTGCCGACCTTCTCCGGGGGTGGCCAGTCAGCCACTTGGCCCCGAAAGCCATAGAGCAAGTGCGAAACGCTGGCGACGGTCGATTGCTCGACCACCTCGACCGTCGCATCCATGTAGCGTTTCCAGCGCGAGGGGATCATGGGGGTTTCCCCCATCAACGAATCCAGATCAAAAACCGGCGGCAAGCTCCATGCGAGCGTATCCCGAACTGGCATGAAGTCGATCGGGAACGAGGCATATCCGGGTTCTCCGGCCGAAAAACGTCCGAATCCCGAGACGCGTTGATGATCGGGATCAGCCAGAATGAACTCGGCCGTCTCGGGCGGATCGGTCCAGTAGCCTGGGTCGATCGTCGGGGCATCATGCCAGTGAGAGCCGAACAGGTCGGCCATCACGAGCAAGGGCAGAGCCGCCGCCAGCACAGTTCGGCGGACTCCCGACGCTCGCGCCGCCCACCCGGCGAGCATCAGGCCGATGAGGGTCAAGACCCCGGTCCGAAGACCCGCCTGGGACAATTCCTCGCCGAGCCATCGGTAGCGGTCCTGGTGGTACGGCTTCGGCCAGGGATCGGGCACGGCGAAGGCGGGAGCGTAGACGATCGTCATGATTGGCACCGACGCGAGCACCAGAGCCGCGACGGTCAAGACCGCCCAGCGAAGCCGAACTCGTCCTGGCCGGGCGAGCCGATCGGCCCCGATCGCCGCTAGTGCTGCCACGGCCAGCGAAACCCACAAATGAAAGCGCACCGGAATGCGAGAGCTTCCCAGGACGGGAATCCTGTGCGCATGGTCCATCAGGAACGTGAACCGGCCGAGCATCAGGAGCGTGCCCACCGTGGCCAGGATCGGCCAGAAGGCCCCCCATCGATTGCGGCGGCCCGAAAGGCCGACCACGGCCAGGGCAATCCCGAGAACACTCATGTAGGTGTTCATTTCATGGTACGGATAGAAGCCGTCCATCCAGTCGGTGTCTCGGGCTCGGGTGCCGTAGGCTTCGCGAAGGACCAAGGTGGGCAACAACTCGGGGCTCCACGAGCCGTAGGTCAAACCTTCCCAGGTCAGCCCTTCGGCGCGGGGAGATCGGTCGAGCAGCTCTTTCGAGGGGATCCACTGCACACTCGACAGGATTGCTCCCATCACAGGAATGCCCGCGGCAACCCCGAGCGCGAACAGTCGGTTGCGCCTTCCCCGCTCGATCGAAGCGCGATAGACCCCATAAACCCCCAGGAGCATGCTCGTGAGCAGGAAATCTTGAAGATGACCGGCAAAGATCTGGCAGGCCATTGCCAGGCCTCCCAGGGCCACGGCCCGCAGCCGGCCCCCTTGCCAGGCACATTCGAGGGCCCAGACCGCCAGGGGAACGCTTGCAAGTGCGTTGACCATGCTCGTGTGGATCAGGTGCGCCCACATGAAGCCGCTCAGGCCGAAGATCGCTCCACCGGTGAGGGCGCCGATCGGCCCGACGTGCCGACGCAGCCAACCGAAGGTGCCCACGCCGGTGAGCCAGATCGAGAAGACCGTATCAAGCCCGAACGCCTTCCAGGTTTCCATCCAGGGATAGAAGACATACTTGAATGGATGGAAATATCCGGCCTGGCTTTCGCTGTAGAGGGGCATCCCGCAGTAAAGGCCGGGGAACCACCGAGAGAACCGACCAGCCTTCAACTCGCTGGCGAAGAAGTCACGATACGGAAGGTTGATCTCGGTGACGTCGAAGTAGAACAAGGCCGCCTTCATGGCGACCACGTCCCAGAAGAAGGCCGCGATGGCGGCAGTCCAGACGAGCAGGGCCAGCACGTCTCCCGCGCCGAGCGGGCGAGGGGCCGGTATCCAGGCAGATTCGAGCGTCCGGTCAGCTTCGATCGGTTCGGTCGCCACGGTCTCGAAGTCTCAGGGGGTGAGAAGGGTGAGTTGATCCAGTTCGTTCGGGTCGCGATCCTCGCGGCGCCACGATTCGAGCAGCATCGCTCGCCAGTCGGGGACCGGATCGAGCACAAACAAGGCCCCCTGGCCCGGTTCCAGGCCGCTCGACCAGCCCTCGAAGCGGTTCGGGTACGTTGGGAAGGGAACGCCAACGACTCGTCCTCCCGAAAGGAAGGCGATGCGATAGACCTTCCAGTAATCGCCGAACACATGAGAGGTTCCGGCAGGCAGGACGGTCGCACGGTCGAGGATGGCAGCAGGAGGAGTGTCCTCGTCGGCAGGAGTTTCTCGATCCTGGAAGACCACGAGACCCTCGGATGAGACTGGCGACCCTCGGAGTAGGTCGACGCTCAGCCAGCCCAGACCGACGTACCAGGAGACGACACTGGCGGTCATCACGGCGCCGAACAGGGCGGAAAGAAAGAGGGTCGCCGCCCAGGCGGCCGCGCCCCGACTGGCGATCGATCGCATCACCAGGCCAAAGCCGAGCGACCAGGGCACGAGCAGGAAAATCAAGTAGCGGTAGTTGTCAGAATTGAAAATATTTCGATTGATCAAGAACGCGACCAGGATCAAGCCCGCCGAGATCAAAACACCATGTTGCACCGCCCTCTCTGCGGACCCTTGTGGAGAACGATCTCGGATGAGGCGGACGATGGCCGCGACAAAGAGGAGCAGCCCAAGCGCAGTGGCATACGGCCCGGCGTTGAGCGAGGGGGAAGCATCCTCCGGGCCTGTTCGAGCGGGGCGTCCCAGCTCGGTGAGTGCTTCCGGGGTCGATTGCAGGTCGGGAAGCTCGTGCCCGACGATGAGCCGAGGGAGGCAATCCATCACGAGAATCCGGGCATGATCTGCGATCACGCTCGGCTGGAAGATCGGAGCAAATTGCTGGCCGTACGGATCATACGGATCGGCACGTTTCCCGAGTTCGCGAGGGACCACCCCGAGGACCAGACCCAGTACGAAGACCACCGCCGCGACCTTGCCTGAGTTCGACTTCCCGCGAACCCACCACGAAGCGACCGCTGCGGGGACCAGGCCTGCCATCGTAAAGACAACCATCGTGTCGAGATAAAGGCCGAGTCCGCACCAGAGGCCCAGCAGGCCCGATCGCCAGGCACCTCCCCTGGTCAAACACCCGACCATCCCCGCGAAGGCCGCCGCGTGCCAGGCGAGTGTCAGCAGATGCCCGCCGGTGATCCGTCCCGAAAGCCAGACGGTTCCGACCGACGAGAAGACCAGAGGGACGATCGCCCAGCAGGCCACCCCTGCGCCGAACGCTCGCCAGGCCAGAACGAAAGTGGCCGTGATGACCAGGAGCCAGGCCACCAGGCCGCCGCTGACCAGCGTGGCCGGGCTCACTCCGTACAGCAAGGCCTGGGGATAAGAGAGCAGGACCGGCAGGATCCCCATGTGAGGGGTGCCGGGATAATGCCATCGCCAGGAACCGTTGACGGCATCGAGCAAGGTCAAACCATCGACGGCGAGGTCGCTGTCGAGGTGGTCGGCCGCAGCGAGGATCAAGGGGATTCGCAGGACCGAGGTCCAGAGCAGGCCCATCGCCAGCACCAGCCAGGGCCATCGGGGAGAACGGTCGGAGGACGGCGAAGCGTTGGGGGTGGTCATTCGAGAAGGGCCGAAGCGAGAAAGAGGGCGGGCGGGGGTGATCGAAAATCAACGGATTAAGGAGTTATACCGCGTCATTGGAACCGATGCGATCGAGGGGACGATCAAGCACGGGTCATTGGGGTTTACGTCGTTGTGGCTTGGGATTCGTGCTCAGACCTCCTGGCAAGGGGTCGGAGGGAGGTTCGCTGTGAGTCGGGTCGAGTCGGAGGGTAGCCAGGATGGTATCCCAAACTTCGCGGCAACGGGGAGCGTCGTTTTCCCAGAAGTCGAAGGTGATGAGCGGTTGGAGGTGCCCGCACCGAGCGATGCAGGTGCGGGAGAACGCTGGCCGGGCTTCTTTCGGGTCCATGAAGCGGATCTCGGACCAGGCGCCCTCGATCGCGCCGTGAGAAAAGGTGAACACGTCTCCTCGTTCCAGAACGAAACGGGTTTCCTGCTGAAGAAGTGTCTCGATCATGGTCGTGATGGGGAGCCGGCTCCAATCGACGTTTGGATTCAGGTGAAAGATGGTGATCTGCAACGTGCAGTCGTCGTCGGGTGGCTGACGGTCGTGCAGCTTCAGGGTTCCGTTCTTGTCGGAAATCAGGACCCAGTCGTGCGGGTAATCAAAAGGGACGGCGTTGCGGTTGCTGACCAGCACATCACAACCGGGATGTGTTTCTCTGCCGTGTTCATCCTTCAATCGAAGCGGCTTTTTCACCCAATCGGCCATGACGGAAGACTCCGGAAGCGGTCGGATCATGGAAATCCGTCAAACGAAGAACTCGGCGACACCGCAGCGAAAGCCGGGGAGTTCGGGAATGTTCTCGACCGTGTCGTCCGGGCCGCGAATCTGCGGAACCGGGTCGTCGGCGCGGTCGATCCTCAGGGTCCGACGTTCCGGGTGGAGGACCCAGATCATGGGAACCCCCGCGTTGAGGTACTCGGAGAGTTTCTCTCCCAGCGTTCCGGGGCGGTCGTTCGGGGAATCGACCTCAACGTCGAGATCGGGCACGACGGGGGGGAATTTCGTCCCAACGACCTGCGTCCTCGGCCATCGTTTATCCCGAGGAATGAGGACGTCGCCGCCACGGACTGTGTCAGGATTTGGCTCGGTCAGCACGACAGTGTCGTGACTCAGCACATCACCGAATCCGGTGTCCCGCCCGTACTTGCTCAGAAGCGAGGTCACATTTGCGCAAACGAATCCCTGGCCAGGGCTTGGTGACGTCACCTCGAGAATCTCGCCTCGAACCAGTTCATACTGGCCGTCCCCAAGGTCCATCTTCAGGAACTGTTCGACGGTGATGAGGCGGGGTCTGGTCTCGGTCGCCATCGGTTGGCTCCGGAGAGATCGAGTGGGAGAGAGTGTTCGAGGCGGCTTCGGAATCGCTCAGACGGCGCCGGCCATCGCGTCGAGCTGGACGACGGATCGCCCTTGCTCCTTGGCGAGGTAGTCACGGCCTTTCTTGATGCGGATGAGATCCCAGGGAAGCACCTCGTCGACGCCTCGGGTACGGTGGACGTAGAAGTCGAGGTCGATGCCGAGATCGTCGAAGGTCTGCCACCAGAGTTGCGGGTTGAAGTGTTCTCGCCAGGCGTCGAGCCGGGCTCCGCGGCGCCAGGCCTCTTCGAGGGCAGGGGCGAGGCGGCGGTCGCCTCGGGTGAGCACGCCTTCGAGCATGCTCGTATCAATGTCGTGGCACTTGATCTTGACCGATCGCATTGAGACTTTCGATCGCAAGTACTTGTGAGCCCATTCGAAGTACTCGCGCCGTTGCATGCCGTTCCATTGGTACGGTGTGGCCGACTTGGGTACGAAGTTCGAGACGCTCGCGGTGACTTCGACGTAGCGGCCGGTTTCTTCCTTGCCGATCCGGGAGATGATCTCGGCCATCTCGACGATGCCGTCAAGATCGACCGGGCGTTCGCCGGGTAGACCGCACATGAAGTAAAGCTTGACCTTGCGCCAGCCACGTCGGAAGGCTTCGCGGCAACCGTCGTAAAGGTCCTGATTCTTGACGGGCTTGCGTATCTGCTCACGCATGTCGTCGCGGGCGACTTCGGGAGCGAGGGTCAGGCCGCTTCGTCGGCCTTCTTGCAACAGGGCCGGGATTTTCTTGAGCATCTCAGTGATTCGGAGGCTTGGCAGCGAGATCTTCACGCCGAGCGGGGTGAACACCTCGCTCATCCGGGTCACGAGTTCCTCGAATTTCGGGTAGTCGCTCGTCGAGAGGGAGAGGAGGCTGATCTCGTCGTACCCGGTGTTCTTGTAGGTTTCGAGCGCGGCGTTGACAATCGTCTCGACTGAGCGATACCGGAGAGGACGCTTGATGGTTGTGCTCTGGCAGAAGCGGCATTGCCAGGGGCAGCCACGCATGATCTCGATGGCGATGCGGTCGTGCGCCGTCTCGACGAACGGGACGACGGGACTGGTGGGCAACGGAGAGGCGTCGAGGTCGGTCTCGACGCACTGGCGGATCGAGTCGGGCACGTCGTCCCGGGTGCGGACGGTGTCGATCTGAATCCCGTCTTCGTTGTAAATCGGCTCGTAGAAGCGAGGGACGTAGGCCCAGTCGACGGTGCTGGCGATCCGGGCGAGCTTCTCGGCCCGGCTGAGGCCTGAGCCTTGCATCGCCTTCCACTGTTCGCTGACGAAGGGGAGGCTTGGCTCACCGTCGCCGAGCACGAAGAGGTCGATGAACGGGGAGATCACTTCCGGATTCTGAGCGCCGGGGCCTCCAGCGATGACAAGGGTGTCGTCTGGCCCGCGGTCCTCGGCGTGGAGAGGAATGCCGCCGAGATCGAGCATGGTCAGGATGTTGGAGTAGCTGATCTCATACTGAAGCGTGAAGCCGAGCACGTCGAAGCGGTTCAAGGGGGTGAAGGTTTCCAGCCCGTAGAGGGGGACCCCGTGGTTCCGAAGGGCGGCCTCGAAGTCGGGCAAGGGGGTGAAGGCTCGCTCACAAGCCCATCCGGCCGCGTTCATGATGCTGTAGAGCACCTGAAGGCCGTGGTGGCTCATGCCCATCGCGTAGGTGTCGGGAAAGGCGATGCAGACCGACCCTCGGCAGCGGCGGTGGTCCTTGCGAACGCTGTGCAGCTCGCCGCCGAGATATTGAGCCGGCATCTGGACGTTGGGCAGGATTCGAGAGGTCACGAGGTCTTTGAGCGGCGTGTTCAACATCGTGATCGTACTTCGCTGCGGTCCAAGAAGCGCGGCGGGGCGAGGCCGCGAGGGGTCGAACGAGGCAGGGATCGAAACCCCGGGGGTCCCCCGAGAGCTGCGCGTCTGAGAATGCTCTGGCAATCGACGGCGTATCCCCTGCCCGGCACCATCATACCCGGCCGAGCCCGGGTTTGGACAGTTCCCGCGCCGATCGGCTTGCGAGAAGCGATTTTCGGTCGTGGAAGGATTATCGATTGGCGCGAAGTATGCATGACTTGTCGATCCCGACCGACCGCGCTGCGACGATGAGCGGCAGATCGATCAGGACGGGCTTGGTGATCGCCCGGAGCACGGAGGGCTTGGTTGATTCGGGCAGGTCCGCTGTACGCAGCTTCGAAAGCCTGGCACACCGGGATCTCCATCTCGCGGCCGGGCTGGAGATGGGAGCGTTGCTCCTCCTAATTGGCGGGGAGCGAGCGAAACGGCCGCCCGAAGACCCCTGGGAGTTCCGTCGAAGAACCGAAGACGATCTTCTGCAAGACCACCGATGACGAGGGATTCCGAGTTCATGAAAACACCATCGAACCTCCTGAGTTCGCTCTGGAACAGCTTGCGAACGAGCCTCTGGTTCGTGCCCAGCCTGATTGTCCTGAGCATGATCGTGCTGGCAATTGTGCTGGTTTACGGCATCGGCACGCTTGGCGAGAGCTTCGTGGATCGCTTTCCGAAGACCTTCGGCGCTGGGGCTGATGGTGCTCGGGGTTTGCTCACGGCAGTGGCCTCTTCGATGATCACGGTGGCCGGCGTGACCTTTTCCATCACGATCGTCGTTCTGTCGCAAACGGCGAGCCAGTACTCGCCTCGGATCCTCCCGAACTTCATGCGAGACCGGTTCAACCAGGCCGTGCTCGGGACGTTTGTGGGAATCTTTGCCTATTGCCTGGTCGTTGTCCGAACGATCCGAGGTGGGGAAGACGAGTTCGTACCGTCTCTGGCGGTCCTTGTCAGCGTCGTGCTGGCGCTGATCGGGGTGGGCGTTCTGATTGCCTTTATCCATCACATTATCGCGTCGATCCAATCGGGTCAGATCATTGCCGATGCGGCCCAGGAGACGCTCCATGCGATCGATCACCTGTTTCCCGAGCCGCTCGGAGAGCCTCTGCCGGAAGACCGCGATCCGGCGATCCCCCGATTTCTTGGGTCCACGGCGTGGCTGCCGATTCCTGCCAGGAGTTCCGGTTATCTCTGTCGAGTCGACAGCAAACCCCTGATGGAACTGGCCGAACGCTTGAAGGCCGTAATTCGAATGGAGTATGCGCCGGGCGATTTCTGTGTGGTCGGGATGCCCCTGGTGTCGATCGCAAGCGGTCCGGCGACGGGACACCCCAAAGGAGATGTCGAAAATCGTCAAGCCATTCTGGACATGGTCGAAGGCGAGGATCAGGACGACGAGGCAAAACTCCGTCAGATTGCCAGGGAACTCGACGCGCTTTACAGCTTCGGTCGGAACCGGACCGTGGGACAGGATGTCGGCTTCGGCATTCAGCAGCTTGTCGACATCGCGTTGAAAGCGCTTTCGCCGGGAGTCAACGAAACGACCACCGCAGTCACCTGCATTCACCATCTGACCCTCATCAACTCCCGGCTCGCCTCTCGGAAAATCGAGACGCGCCAGCGTGCCAAGGATGGCTGTTTGCGGGTCATCGCCCAGAAGCCGACCTTTGAGAGCATGCTCAGCCTGTCGTTCGAAGAAATTCGCCGCAACGCGGCAGGCAATGTCTCGATCCTGGAAGAACTGTTCGTTGCCATGAAAACGATTGGCGTGTTTGCCCGCGACAACGATCGGCGACGGACGGTGCTGGCGCACGTCATCGCGATCGCCGAACTGGCGGACCAAAGCGTATCGGCGCCCTCAGACCGAGCCGGGATGGAACCTCGGATTCGCCAGGTTCTCGAATCGCTCGGCGATCCGAACGCGGGGTCCTGGACGATGGGGGACGGTCCCTCGAATGATGGTGCGTCGTAAGCTTGTAAACGACACCTGAACCTCGGGCCGAAACGGACAATCGCCGTTGGCTCGGTTTTTCCCTATGATTGACGATGACGTTTGATCGAACGGAATCGGACGCAATGGGCACAGTGACGAGGATTCCTTGAGACGATTCGCCATGATTCGCCCCACCGTGCTCTGGTTGACCTTGATCGCATTCGCCGGCTGCGCTGAGGGTCCTGATCAGACCCTGCCTTCGAAGCCGATCGAGTTCGATGACGCGGCATCGGCATCGGTCCCGGCCGGTGATCCGCTCCCCACGGTCAGGGATACAAGACGGATCGAAACGCACTGATGAGAAACGCGGAGGACCTGACGTTGGCGGACGATCGGCCGCTCGTGGCGCTGACGATGGGAGATGTGGCCGGGGTCGGTCCCGAGGTGATTGCCCGGGCCTGGCCCGATTCCCCCCTCCGAGCCCTGGCCAGGCCGGTCGTGATCGGCTGCGCCGAGGCGTTGCAACGGGCGGTCGTCTCGTGCAGTCTCGACCTGGAGGTCAGGAGGGTTGATCGTCCCGAGTCGGCCGAACCGACCGATCAGATCATTCCTTGCCTGGAGGTTCCGGGGGTTGATGTCCTTGATGTGCCGCTGGGGAAGGTGGATGCCCGGGCTGGTCGGGCGGCGTATGAGTTCCTGATCACGGCGATCGACCTGGCCCTGGCCGGTCGGGTCGACGCGATCACGACGATGCCCTTGAACAAGGAGTCGCTCCACGCCGGTGGCGTGCCCTATCCGGGACATACGGAAATCCTGGCCGATCGCTGCCGGGTTCCTCGCCACGCGATGATGCTCTACCTGCCGCCTCGCGAAGGATCGCGCGAGGGGCTAGGGGTGATCCACGTCACCCTGCACGTCCCTTTGCGCAAGGTTTTTGACTTGCTGACGGTCGATCGGGTTGTTGAAACGATCGTCCTTGCCTCCGAGTCGATGCGGCCGTTGCTCGATGGGCGTGTCCCTCGAGTCGCGGTTGCGGGTTTGAACCCGCACGCCGGAGAGCACGGATTGTTCGGGGACGAGGAGATCCGGATCATCGGCCCGGCCGTGACTCGGGCTTCGGCCGAAGGGGTGAGCGTCGAGGGGCCGATCGCGGCCGATACCCTCTTCGCCCGAGCCCTGGACGGCGAGTTCGACGCCGTGGTCGCCATGTATCACGATCAGGGCCACGTGGCCCTGAAAACCATTGGCTTTGACCAAGCAGTGAACATCACGCTCGGCCTGCCCATTGTCCGAACGAGCGTTGCGCACGGCACAGCCTTCGACATCGCCGGGATGGGGATTGTCCGGACCGACAGTCTGATCGCCGCGGTTCGGGTGGCGGGGCAACTGGCGAGGCCGAAGCTTAGCGTCGGATGAGCCGGACCGGGTACCAATCCGTCGTGATCGTCTCGGGCCAGAGGGATCGGACGTCGGGATCGGCCCAGCCGAGGTCCGGGTCGGGTTCCAGAGTGGCCCGAAGACGCACCTCCCCCGGCCGGTCGAATGTCTCGGGAGGCAACCCGATCACGGGACCAATCGCCAACTCGATCGAGCCGAGGTGTTGGCCGGATTCTTCCTGCTTCGACGTGACGACCACCTGACCGGCACCGGCTCGAACGGCCATGCCTTCGAACTCGATTCTGACGCGGTGAGCCAGGTCGCTGGGCAAGGGGACTTGGATCTGGAGCACCGGCGGATCGCGGACGACGAACTCCCCCGGCAAGTCCAGGAATCGGGGCTCGTCATCATCAGGTGACGAAGGGGCCGAGAGCCGGATGGCCGCGGCAATTGCCTCGCCTTTCGAGGCGTCGGGCATGGTGAACAGGGCATCCGGAGTGAGCTTTGGGTCGAACTCGACTTGAAACGGCACGTGAGGCGGTTCGACCTCCCAGTTCGAGGTGAGCCCGGGTCCGGTTCGTCCGGTCGCCTTGAGGATCAGGCGATGCGGGCCGTTGGTCGGAAAGTCGCCTGGGTCGATGGTGAACGTTGCGCGACCGGCCCCGGCCCGCCAGCCGCTCGGCAATTCGAGGGCGGCCCGCTCGGCGCCGGCGATTCGGTGCGACCATTCCAGGTCGTTGGGGTGGATGCCGGGTCCCTCGTCCTCCAGGAACGGCAGGCCGTAAGTGACTTCAATCGGAATGGGAGTGGTCATGGCTCTCGGGTAGCGGCGTCTTGCCCGCCAGCGGACGTCGAACCCTCGGGTGAGGACGGCTTTTTCCTCCTCCGGGATCAGGTCGTCGTTCGCCCAGACGATCGCCAGGGCGCGACCAGCGGCCGATCGGATTTCGGGGGTCTGCCCCTCGGCCAGCAGGCGGAAGAACTCGATGAGGCCGGGGCGCCCGTGCTCGGCGGCAGCGACAATCTCCTCCGGAGTTACATTCGGCTCTGCCAGGCGATCGACCGCCTTGCGTGCCCGGCTGGCCATCAAGAGGCGACGGCCGCCGCCGATCAGGACGATCGAGCCAAGCACAAACAGGACGGTTGTCCTCGGGTCGGCCAGCCAGCCCCAGTTTCGTCCTCCCTCCGCCTCAGCCGCTTGCTGTGCGAGCACGAAGACGGCGTCGATCATCGGTGGTCCCATTTGCCGCGTACTCCGAAACCCGAGATGCCGAAGATCGTTTCGCCTCGCCTCCGCGCCGAGGTGTTGATGTTCATTGTAGAGTGCTCCGGCTGCGATCGGCAGCCCGAGCCGCTGTTCACCACCTCCACGAAGAAACGCTCATCAAATCCGTCCGAGTCGGACGGTGTCGTCGATCTCCTCGGGGGTTGGAAAGCGGAAGTCCTCGTGGCCGATCACCAATCCTGCGGCGGCTGCGGCCCGCTGTGCGGCGTGTTCGATGAGGCCGGCCTCGACCGGCCCCCCTTGCCAGCCGGCGTCGAGCAAGGTGGTGAGCAGAGTCGAGGCGTACGACTCTCCGGCCCGGTTCGTGTCTCGGGGGGGATGATCACGGGGGAAGGCCGGTTCGTGATGTTCTCGAAGGGCACCGGACGGGTCGCGGAAGCGAATGATCCCGCCGTTCGGGCCGTCGGAAATCGAGAGGATCGGGATGATCTGGGCAACCGCCTCCCGATCGGCCAGCGCCTCCCACTCCTGCCGGTTGCAGCAGAGCAGTTCCAACCGATCGGCAAATGCGAGAAGCGGAGGCTCGCGGTCCGTCATGTTCTTCAAGGTCGGGGCAAAGACCCTGACTCGGGCCGACACCGTTTCCAGGGCTGATCGGATGAGCTGGTTTGTCAAGGAGGCGACGACCAGGACGTCGAAACCCCAGTCCACTGGCCCCGGATATTCGGAGAGCGAGGCGTGGCACCCTCGGAAGCCGACCGGGAGCTTGTCACCGTGTGGGCCGCTGGAGATTAAGAGGGTCCAGTCGGCCTGAGTGTCGGGAACTCGGATTGGATGATGCTCGATTCCCTGTTCCGCCAGCATCGACGCGATCCGGGCAGAGGTCGGGTCGGATTCCGGGCCGAGGGCACTGACCAGGAGCCCGCCCAGCGCTGCGGCGAAGCCGGCACCCATCCCGCCGAGGTCATCCTGCCAGTTCAATCCCTTGACGGAGTGATACCAAACACCCCGGTTTGGCAGGAGCAGGCGATCTAGCTCGATTCCGCTTCCCGGGCACTCCGGCCAGTCATCCGGCAGATCGATGAAGAGAGAGCCTCCGTCAGGATCCTCGAGCCTCAGCGAAGCCTCCCGTTGATCCTCGACGAGCCAACGGCCTCCCACGCTCAGATCGAGCGGCCCGGCGTCCCACTCGGGAGGCAGGAGCGGGCGATCGACCCGGAGCACGCGATCGAGGTAGGCGGGACCGAACACAAGCACGCGACGGGACATCAGAACGGCACCTCGGTTGCGAAGCTCTCCAGGCCGATCCGGGCGCGAACCGATCGCCAGGTCGGGGCCTCTCTTGCTATCATCTCACGAGAACCTCACCCAGGGAACGAGATCGAAGGACGGAAAGACGTGTCAGACGTGCTCGAAGGGGCCGCCCCCGAGGACCTGGAGCACCCGGTTGATAATGCGCCGGTGCGGTCCTTTGCCCACAATGGAATGACAATCGAAGGCTACTCGCGGGCCGCCGTGCAGACCTACTGGCGGGTGCCGGAGCTGAAGCTCGGGTTCGACCTCGGCTTGCAGCCCTGGAGCTTCATGAGCACGCCGACCTGGTTCGTCTCGCACGGGCACCTCGACCACATCGCCGCCCTGCCGGTCTACGTGGCCCGCCGCCGCCTGATGAAGATGGAACCGCCGACGATCTACATGCCGACCGAGGTGGTCGAGCCGGCCCATGCATTGCTCCGCGCCTGTCAGCGGCTCGATCGGGGAAAACAACTGGCGAACCTGGTCGGGCTGGAGCCAGGCATGGAGGTGCAGCTTGGCCGCGATCTGATCGTCTCGGCCGTCGCGACGAAGCATACGATCCCGTCGCTCGGCTACATTGTCTGGGAGCGCCGGAAGAAACTCTTGCCTGAGTATCACGGCCTCTCCGGCCCCGAAATCCGAGACCTCCGCCTCTCGGGAACCGAGGTGACGAAGGAGATTCGGCTGGCTCGCCTCGCCTACCTCGGCGATACGAACCCAGTGGGACTTGACTCGAACCCCGAGGCGTTCGAAGCCGAGGTGCTCATCCTGGAAATGACCTTCGTCGCCAAGGGGGAACGGCCCGACCGCATCCACAAGTACGGCCACATGCACCTTGATGACTTCGTGGCCCGCGCCGACCGCTTCAAGAACGACTGGATCATCGCCTCTCACTTCTCGACCCGACTGCACCCCGACCTGATCCAGAAGATCGTGACTCGCACCCTGCCCGACGGTCTTCGCGATCGAGTGAAGATCTGGCTTTAAGGCGGGCCTGGAACCGGTTGAAGCCGAGGAAACGTGCAACCCTCAAACGCTCACCCAGACCCAGCCCTCTCGGACCTCGACCGGAACGCAAGAGACCCCCTCGTCAGGCCTTCCTCCTCCAAGACACCGGCCGTCGATCAGGGAAAAGCGCCACCGGTGCAAGGGGCAAACGACCGCTCCGTCCTCGACCCAACCGCTCCCGAGCGAAGCCCCGGCATGCGGACAGGCATCCTGGATCGCGACGATCCGATCGCCGTCCCGGAAGACCGAAATCACCCAATCGTCGAGGCGAACCACTCGCCCCCGGCCTTCGGGAACCTCCGAAACCCGACAGACGGCGACCGATCGTCCCACAGCCTTGCTCCATGATCGATCCAGTATTCTCGGCGAACGAAACCCTTCGGAGTTGCTGATCTGACGGTTGTCTGGGTATCGTAGGGGAGCGTGATTCCCTTCGGAAGAGATTCCTTGGCCTGAGGACGCCATGCCGTCGCGACGCCGATTTCTGGGGGGCCTGGTGGCCTCGGCGGCGACTTCCTGGGTTTCGGGGTGCGATCTGGGTCGGGAATCCTACCCGGAATTGGTCTGGGGGATCCACGGCACCAAGCCCGGCTGGTTGCAAAAACCTCGGGTGGCAGCCTTCGACGCAGACGACCTGCTCTACATCGCCGACCTGACCGACCGCATTCAGGTCTTCGATCGGGACGGCACCTTTTTACGGCACTGGCGGACCCCCGACCTGAACATCGACGGTCCGAGCGGATTGACGGTCGATCGTCTGGGACGCGTTCTGGTGGCCGATACCCATTTCTACCGGATCCTCGTTTATGATCGGTACGGGTCGCTCCTGTTCCAGATTGGCGACGGCATTCAGGGATCGACCCCCGGCCGGTTCGACTACCCGACCGACGTGGTGATCGACCGCGACGGCTGCTTCTATATCAGTGAGTACGGCGAGAACGACCGCATTCAGGTCTTTTCTCCCGAGGGGGAATGGCTCAGACAGTGGGGAGGGCATGGGCACCGCCCCGGTCAGTTTGTCCGGCCGGCGGCGCTCGACATCGACGAGGAGGATCGCCTTTACGTCGCCGACGCCTGCAACCATCGCATCCAGATCTTCGACACCCAGGGGGAACTGATCGACCTCTGGGGTTCCCGAGGCTCCGAACCCGGCCAGATCAACTACGCCTACGACGTTGCCATTGGGCCGGATGGTCATCTTTCCGTCTGCGAGTACGCGAACTGCCGCGTTCAGAAGTTTACCCGAGACGGCCGATCGCTCGGCACCTGGGGACGTCCCGGTCGCGGCCCTGGAGAGTTGAACAACCCTTGGGCGTTAGCGGTCGACAGTCAGGGGGCCGTCTCGGTGATCGACTCAAATAACCATCGTGTCCAGCGGTTCCGATTCTGACTCCGCTGCGATCGGACCCTCGTGGCGGGACTGCCCGGCCGGGATGACGACAGAGGATCTCTTGCCATGCTCGACAGCCTCGGGACGCTCCGGCTCACTTTTCTGGAGCCCTGGTGGTTGCTCTTGATTCCCGTCCTGCTTCCGCCGCTCGTGCTGCTCAGTACGAGAAGCCTGGCGGGTCTGGGGTCGGTTCGTCGGTTGATCGCCATCGTCCTGCGCGGGAGCGTCGTCACCCTGCTTGCGCTCGCGCTGGCCGACCCGCAGCTTGTCCGCCGGAATGAATCGCTGACGACCATCTTCCTGCTCGATGCCTCGCGATCGATTCCGGGCGACCTTCAGGGGCCCATGCTGGAGTTCATCAACCGCGCCATCAGTCAGCACCAGCGCCCTGGAGACCGGGCCGGCGTGGTCGTCTTCGGCAAGGAGTCGAAGGTTGAGAGCCCCCCTGCCCCGTATACCGAGACCTTATCCGGCATCCAGAGCACGATCGACACCGAGTACACCGACCTCGGCTCGGCCCTGAAGCTCGCCTTGGCGACCTTCCCCGACGATTCGGCCCGGCGAATCGTCGTCGTCTCGGACGGCAACGAGAACCGAGGCACCGCCTATGAACAGGCGCTCGCCGCCGCTGGGCTCGACGTGCAGATCGACGTCTTGCCGGTCGATTACCTTTACGACCGCGAGGTCCTGGTCGAGAAGATTGCCTTGCCCCCCGACGTGAAGAAGGGGGAAACGGTCAACATCAACGTTGTCGTTCGCGCTTCGGCTCCGGCTCGGGGGCGATTGGAAGTCTATCAAAGGGCCGACAACTCCACGATTCCGATCGACACGCTGAACGAGGTTGAGCTCCAACGCGGAGTGAACGTCTTCCGGATCAAGCAAGACATTACCGATCCGAATTTTTACACGTATCTTGCTCAGTTCATCCCCGAGGAAGATCTCCGCCGCGGCTACCGGGCCGACCGCGCCATGAACAACATGGCCGAGGCGTTCACCCAGTACCGGGGCGAGGCCAATGTACTGTTGATCGAAGGCACGGCGAACGAGCACGAATCGCTGGTCGAGGCCCTGAGATCGAAGGAACTGGCTGTCACCAGCCTTGCCGCGGGAGACGTGACCGGCGCCGGGCTCGTGGGCGGTGATCCCTTGCCGACCGACCTGGCCGAATTGCAGAAATACGATGCCATTATCCTTGCCAATGTTCCCAAGGACGCCTTCACCGACCAGCAACAAGACCTGATCGCCACCGCCGTGCAGGATCAGGGGATCGGCCTGATCATGGTCGGCGGCGACCGCTCGTTCGGCGCCGGCGGCTGGATGAATACGCCGATCGAAAAAGCCTTGCCGGTCGATATGCAAATCCCTTCCCTGAAGGTCAAGGGCAAGGCGGCGATGGTGATGATCATGCACGCCAGCGAGATCCCCGAGGGGAACTACTGGCAGGCGGTCGTCGCCCAGGAGGCGCTCAAGACCCTCTCCAGCTACGACTACGCCGGCCTGACCTACTGGTCGGGTCAGGAAGCCTGGCTATTCACCCTCCGCGAGATCGGTCCATCGAAGCCGGCGATGCTCCGGGCTATCGACCGCATGACCCCCGGCGACGCCCCTGACTTCAACCCGTTGCTCATCATGTCGTTGCGAGGCTTGCGGCAGAAGACCGACGCGATGTCGAAGCACATTGTGGTCATCTCCGACGGCGACCCGGCGGCACCCACGGCCCAGGTGATCAACCAGCTCAAGGCCGCGAAGATCACCGTGACGACCGTCTTGACCGCTGCTCACGGCAACGACCTGCGATCACTTCAAGTGATGCAGCAATTGGCCGAGGCGACCAACGGCCGCTTCTACAACGTGACGAATCCGAAAGCCTTGCCTCGGATCTATCAGAAAGAAGCACGCTTGATCTCTCGACCGTTGATCTTCGAAGGCCCTCCTCCGGCCTGGACACCATCAATGGTGTACCAGAGCGAGCCATTGCTCGGCTTGCCCCAGGACCTGCCACCGATCAGCGGCCTGGTCCTGAGCAGCGTGAAGGAGAACGAGCTGGTTGAGGTCCCCATCGTCTCCCCGAACCCGGCGGGTCAGCTCAACCCGGTGCTGGCCCACTGGAGCTACGGCCTTGGTCGATCCGTGGCGTTCACGTCCGATGCCGGACAAAAGTGGGCGACGGAGTGGGCGAGCTGGGAGAATTACTCCGCCTTCTGGTCGCAATTGGTTCGCTGGGCGCTTCGGCCTGTCGATCGCGGCAATCTGAATGTCTCGCTCCGTCGTGAGGAAGGGCGAATCAAGGTGGTCGTCGATGCCGTCGACGCACAGAACGAGTTTCTGAACTTCCTCCAGTTTCAGGGGATCGTGAACCGGCCGAACCGAGAACTCAACGCGCCGGGAGAATCGGTCGAACTGGTTCAGGTGGCCCCCGGCAAGTACGAAGGGACGATCGAGAACGCCGAGGCTCGTGGCAACTACTTCGTGACCCTCGGTTATCGAGGCCCCGACGGAGCGCAGGGGATTCTGACGACCGGCCTCTCCGTCCCTTACTCGGACGAGTACCGCGACCTCCGCTCCAACCCCGTCCTGCTTGAAAGTCTGGCCGATGCCACCGGCGGTGAGGTTTTCTCGTGGGTGACCAATCCCGATGGCCGCCCCAGCGGCGAGCGAACGGCCGCCCGAGCCGACGTCTTCCGACGTGATTCGAACGTCCAGCCTCCGCGCACCTATCGGCCGATCTGGCACTGGATGCTCTTTAGCGCGGCCTTGATCTTCGTCGGTGACGTGGGTGTCCGCCGCATTGCCCCCGATTTTGCCCGGATGCGACGAAGTGTTGCCGATGCGTTGAAGACGCTCCGGGGCAAGGAGGTTGCCCCCCGCGAGGAGTACATCGAGAAGCTTAAGAGCCGCAAGCTGGAGGTCGGCCAGCAGATCGACCGCTCTCGCGGAGCCACCCGGTTCGAGCCTCCCGCCTCGGCGCCGCCGACCGGTGCCGTCAGCCCAACGGCTTCAACCGGTGTTGTTCCCGATCGCCCCCGCTCGGCTCCCGAGGCGCGGCCCGGCGGCGGCCTCGGCACCGATGCTCCCACGCAGAAGCCCGGCGAGGAGTCATACACCAATCGCCTTCTCAAGGCCAAGAAGAAGGTCTGGGAAGAGCGCGAGCAGGACAAGGACAACCCCTCGGGGCGGTCCTCCTGAGTGATTACTTCCCCAAAGGCCGCCCCATCGCCCGACGTATCCGATTCTCCGGTTCTCGAAACTCGAAAGCACACGATCCCGCACCCGGAACCTCACCATGAGCGACACCGCGACGAACGACTCGATGGAAGCCCGAGCCGATGCCTTCCGCCTGGCCTACCGCCGCGTGAAGGACGAGATCGGCAAGGTGATCGTCGGGCATGACGAGATTGTTCATGGCGTCTTGACCTGCCTGTTCGTTGGAGGACACGCGCTGCTCGAAGGGGTGCCAGGACTGGGCAAGACCTTGCTCGTTCGGACCCTGGCCGACGCCGTTTCGCTCGACTTCAACCGCATCCAGTTCACACCCGACCTGATGCCGGCCGACATCCTCGGCACAAACGTGGTGATGGAAACCCCCGACGGCCGCCGCATGTTCGAATTCCAGCGCGGGCCGATCTTCTCTCAGATCATCCTGGCCGACGAGATCAACCGCGCGACACCCAAGACCCAGTCGGCCCTGCTCGAAGCCATGCAGGAGAAATCAGTCACCGTCGGCGGCACGATCCACACGCTCAAGCAACCGTTCTTTGTACTCGCGACCCAGAACCCGATCGAGCAGGAAGGGACCTACCCCTTGCCCGAGGCCCAGCTCGACCGCTTCCTGTTCAAGCTCGTCGTGGGCTACTCAACCCGAGAGGAGCTGGCCACGATCCTCGACCGCACGACCCGAGGGGAAACGCCGCACGCCGAAAAGGTCATTGATGGTGACACCTTGATGCAATGCCAAGCCCTTGTGCGAGAGGTCCTGATCGCTCCCCACGTGCAAGACTACGCCATTCGACTTGCCCTGGCGACCCACCCCGATGGACCGTTCGCCGTCGATGTCACCAATCGGTACATCCGCTGGGGGACCAGTCCGAGAGGGGTGCAAACCCTCGTGCTCGCCGCCAAGGTCCGTGCGTTGCTCGACGGGCGCTATAATGTCAGCTTCGAGGATATTCGCCGCGTCTACCTCCCGAGCCTCCGCCATCGGGTCCTGCTCAACTTTGAAGCTCAGGCCGAAGGGATCGACACAGACGAGCTGCTGCTGAAAGTGCTCGGCGCTGTTTCCGAGAAGGCTGAAGACCCGGTGGCCGCCGCCTGAGCAACGCGAGGACCTGATTGTCTCCCTGATGGTTCAACAGCCGTTGGTTTCGCCTCCTGAATCCTCCTCGACGTTGATCTTCCCAACGCTCCCCGCGTGATGCCGTTTCCATGGCCAGTCAGCACGACATTTACGACCCGCCTCCTTCCGGTACCTCCTGGATGCCGCCGAGAAACGAGCCGCTCACCTTCACCCGAGGGGATCTGGCGTGCTTGCTCGTGCTCGGTGCATTGGTTCTCAGTGGTGCGGTGGTGGCATTCGTGTTTGAAGCACTACTGGGCATTCTTGTTCTCATCGGTGGTTCGCTCGTGGTGCTGGAAAGCTGGTACACGGCCCTCGGCTTTCTCAGCCGAAGGCCCACCGACCAGACCTGGCAGCGCGTGGTGATCATCCTGGCGGCCCTGGTGCCCTGGATCGTCGGGCTTGGCCTGTCGGCGGCCTTGATGATCGGGTTGTTCGTCTTGACGGATATCGCCGCATGATCATGCCTTTCATCGCTTGTGGCCTGCGACGAAGACTTCCTGTGTCCTGAGGCGGTTCCTCAAATGTCCACCGCAACACCCTCTCCGCTGCTCGACCCCGAGTTTCTCACAAAGCTTGAGCAACTCGAATTGATCAGCAGGAAGATCTTCGTCGGCCGCATGAAAGGCGAGCGACGGAGCAAGCGGCGCGGCTCGTCGGTCGAGTTCGCCGACCACCGCAATTACTCCGTCGGTGACGATCTCCGTCACATCGATTGGAACGTCTACGGCAGGCTTGATAAGCTCTTTTTGAAACTGTTTCTTGAAGAAGAAGACCTTCATTTCTACACGCTAGTCGATACAAGCCTCTCCATGGACTTCGGAGAGCCGACCAAGCTGCACTATGCCAAGCAGGTGGCCGCGGCCCTGTCGTTTATCGGCCTGGTCAACCACGACCGAATCGTTGTCGACTCGTTCAGCAGCGTTCTTGAGCCGGGACTCTCCAGCGTTCGGGGCCGATCCCAAATGTGGCGTGTGGTGCAATACCTCGATCAACTCCAGGCCCACGGCAGCAGCGATCTGACCGCCGCCACCCGATCCTTCGCCATCAAGCACCCTGGGAAGGGGATCGTTGTCGTCATCTCCGACTTCATGGATAAGCGTGGCTATGAGGATGCGTTACGCTACCTGCTCGCCCGAGACATGGATATCTACGTCGTCCAGGTGCTCAGCCGGGAAGAAGTCGAGCCCGAACTGACCGGCGACCTGCGCCTCGTCGATTGCGAAGACGACGACGAGGCTGAAATCACGGTCAGCGCTCCGCTTCTAAAACGCTACAAGGAGACCCTCGACGCTTACGTCGGCGGCTTCCGAGAGTGGTGCACCCGACGCGGCATCTCACACATCTTTACGACCAACCACGCTCCCTTCGATAAGCTGATCCTGAATTACTTGCGCGAGCGAGGGCTCGTCAAGTGATAGCGATCGCGGAGGCCGGTCCGATGTTCCTTCTGGCTCAGGCGAACCCTCTCGGAGGGTTGAACCTTCAGTTCGACCCCCCGGTCCCCTGGTCTTCGGCCTGGGGGCCGACCTTCTGGGCGATCCTGGTTGGGGTGCCGGTCACGATCATCCTGCTCTACTTCCTCAAGCTGCGCCGAAAGCCGGTCCAGGTCCCCAGCACGTTTCTCTGGAAGCGGAGCATGGAGGATCTTCATGTCAACAGTCTCTTTCAACGACTGAGACGAAATCTCCTGCTTTTTCTCCAATTGATGACCGTGTTCCTCGTGCTCTTCGCCCTGCTCGGTCCTCAAATGAAAGGCAGCACCCGAGTCGGTCAGCGCTACGTGATCGCCATTGATACTTCCGCAAGCATGGCCGCCACCGACATCCGGCCCAATCGGCTTGACGAGGCCAGGAAACGAGCCCTCGATCTCGTCGATTCGATGGGATCGAATGATCTCGCAATGGTCATTTCTTTTTCCGATACGGCTCGTGTTGTCTCGACATATACGGGAAACAAGGTTCAGCTTCGTGAACGGATTGCCTCCATCCGGCCCAGCCGCGCCGGAACCTCGTTGCGCGAGGCGCTCGAGGTCGCCGCCGGCCTGGCCAACCCGTCGAAGCAATTCGGCGAAGGTGAGATCGCGAGCGAAGTCCAGCCTCCTCGGTTGATGATCTACACCGATGGCGGCTTTCCCGATGTTGAAGGCTTCAGCCTCGGTAACCTGATTCCCGAGATCGTGGTCCTCGGTCAGCCTCCGGTCCTGAGCCCCTCGACCCCTGCCGCGACCGACGAGGAGACCGTCGATCCCACCACTCCTCCGTCGAACAATGTCGCCATCCTTGCCCTGCAAACCGCTCGCAACGAGGAGCGCCCCGACCAGATTCAGTTGTTTGGCCGTGTGCGGAATTATCGTGATGAGCCGATTGAGACGATTGCCCGCTTGCTTCGTCACGAGCTGGACGAGCCCATCAGCGAAGGCCGCCTGATCGACGCCATTGAGATTTCCTTGCCCGCCCGAGGCTCTCGCTCCTTCAAGTTCGACCTGCCCGACCCCGGCCCAGTGGGGCTCGAGGTCCGGCTCGACCTGCAAGATGACCTCGAACAAGACAATCATGCCTATGCCGCGATCGGTCGCCCTCGGCAAGCTCGCGTCCTGGTTGTCACGTCCGGCAATCGTTATCTGCTCAATGCCCTGACCACCGCCACGGCCGGCGATGCCGCAGAGGTCGTTGAGATTCGTCCCGACGATCTCGAAACCGACGACATCCAGCGTGCGTTGCTTGCGGGACTTTATGATCTGATCATCTTCGACCGCGTTGCTCCGAGCGACCCTCCCGTCGGCAATACCCTTTACCTTGGTGCCATGCCCCCCGGCGAGACATTCGAACGTGCTCGACTGGTTGAAGCGCCGATCGTGCTCGACTGGGACATCACTCATCCCATGTTGCAATACGTCCGCGACCTGCCGCTCGTCTTGATTCGAGAAGCCCGCGTCGTCGATCCCCCTCCAGGCTCGACGACCTTGATCGAGAGTGACAAGGGGCCGATTGCCTTTGTCACTCCTCGGGAAGGGTATTCCGACGCGGTCGTCGGTTTCTCAATCTATGGGGAGGAGCGGGCCTTGAACACCGACTGGCACACGAAGCTCAGTTTCCCGGTCTTTCTCTACAACACCTTGCGATTTCTCGGCAACGTCGAGGAAGGGCTCGGTGATCAGGTGCAGCGTCCCGGCCAGCCGGTCGTTTTACGGGCGGCTCCGACAGCAGATGAAATCACGATCGACCCTCCCCAGGGGCCTTCGATCGACGTTCGCCGTTCCGATCTCGGAACCTTCGTCTTCAACACGGCGAACGAACCAGGGCTTTACCGCGTTTCCTGGGGAAGCGACGACGCGATCGAGCGCAGCGTGTTTGCCGTCAATCTGTTCGACGCTCGGGAAAGTAACCTTGCCCCTCGGGGCATTCCTCCCGAAGGTGTGACTGCTCGGGAGGCCGAACCTTACCTCATCAAGATCGGTTACACCGAGGTCGCCGGTACCCGGACCTCACAACCGGCCCGCCTCGACCGATGGTGGTGGCTGGCCCTGGGCGCGCTCGGCTTCGTCCTGGTTGAGTGGTATATCTATAACCGACGTGTCTACATCTGACGATTCCGCTCAACGGATCAGCCTTGCCCTTGCAGGGTCATTGCCCGGGTTGAGGCGCGCGACGAGGCCGGCGTTGCCAATCGGGAGGAGGCCCGGAGGGTCAATCGGCTGATCTCGGCCGGGCAGTTGATGCGCAAGGGATGCTGCGCGGCGATCCCTCGGGAGACGAAGAGGACCGTCTCGTCACGCTGGAAGAACCCGCAATCATAGCGCCGGCTGTATCGGCTCGGCAGCAAGACCGACCCGATCACCGGAATCCGGTACTGTCCGCCGTGGGTGTGGCCGGAGAGCATCAGGTCGATCCCCTGACGAGCGGCCCAGGCAAGCGGGTCGGGCGAGTGACTGAGCAGGATTCGGACGTTCGCCTCGGGCATCGCGTTGGGATCGGGAAGCGGGCCCCACGGGTTCGACGTACCGCCGATCGCCACGCGGGCACCGTCGTCGGCCTCGATAAGCCGCCAGGACCCCTCGATCATCGTGTAACCTGCCGATCGCAAGGCCACGAACGCGCCGGAGGCATTGGTTCGGTAGTCGTGGTTCCCGAGGATCGCGAACTGGCCGTAGCGTCCTCGGAATCGCCCGAGCAGGGGCTCGACTCGGTCAAGCAGTGCCGAGTCGTCGATCAGGTCTCCCGTAAAGGCGACGAGATCAGCGTCGAACGCCTCGGCCTGGGCGAGCATCGTCTCGAAGAAGCGATCGGAATACGCCTGAGTCAGGTGCAAGTCGGTCAGGTGCAGAATACGAAGCCCCTCGAGTGGCCGAGGCAAGCCGGATTGCTCGATTTGCCAGTCGGTCAGGCTCAGGTGAAACGCCTGGTTGCCGGGCAGCCGCAGCCAGAACGAATCCCAGGCAGTGCCGATCATCTCGTCTCGGGGGACCGATTCGGTCAGCTCCACCGTCCGAGAATGTCCCGAAACCCCCGGCGGTAAGCGTCTCCGATGACGGACCAGCGTGACCAGCGGTAGGCCCACCAGCCCGATCAGGAGACACAGCATCGTGTAGGCGCGAGCGACTGTCGGCCAGTTTTCCCAGGGCCGCACCAGGAACAGACCCATCAGAACGAGGGAGATGGACATCAGGAACGCCAGGCAGAGCCCTTTCACCACTCTCGCCGGCGTTCCTTCCGGAACTCCAAGCCCGTGAAAGACATTCACGGCCAGCACGGCGAGGCAAAGGTGCCCCACTGCCACAACGACGAGGATCGAGCCATCGATCATGGTTTGACCTCAGTGTCAGTCAGAGTCTCACACATCCAAATCACATACGCGACGATTGCGGCTTCGGGACAACGGTTTCGATTCGAAATCATTGAACAGCCGGGGGGAAACCGTCGGCCGGGGGAATCGGCTCGGGAGACCGGACAGCTTGTTCGACGGCTTCAATAAGACGATCAACATGAAACGGTTTGTACAAAACCGTGCGCAGGCCTTCCTTGCGTGCCTTGACAATGGAGTGTGTCGGATCGTAGCCAAAGCCGGTCATCAAGATGACGGGAACCCCCGGTTGGACCTCCCGAATGCGGCGGTACGCTTCGTAACCGTCGAGATCGGGCAGGCGAATATCGACCAGGGCCGCGGCGTAGGGAGTTTGCCGGGCCAGGGCGATGGCCTCCAGTGCGTCTCGGGCGGTTTCGACGGTCGCTCCTTGCTGTTCCAGCAATTGGTGGGCCGCCCAGCGAATGGACTCGTCGGCATCAACAACCAGAACCCTTGCGTCGGCCAGGCGCTTCGGAGGTCTCGCGTTCCGAGAACCTTCGGGCAGCACGGTGGCCCCGGCGCGTCGGATCAGGCCTCGAATCTCGCGGGCGCGATACAACAGGTGTCGAAGGCGGTTGACGATGTCCTCGTCGTGCCCGGCGTAGCGGTCGAGCGCGGTGGTGGCATCGCCGAGGATGTCGTCGAGCGGCAAGGCCAGCTCCTTGACGATCGCTTCGACCGAGGCCCGGGCCGTGCTCACCTTCTCGGCTTCAAGCAATTCCAGAGTCGTCAGGGCCGACGCGATGTTGCGCGCATAAATTTCGAGAAATTGCTGGTCGCGGCGATCGAAGGCATTCGGCTTGGGGCTCTCGACGTTTAGGGTGCCGATGACCCGCCCATGCCTGACGAGGGGGACGGTCAGCGAACTTCGGGCGTTGACGGCCCCTTCCAGGTAAAGCGGATCCTGGGTCGTGTCGTCGCACAGGTAGCCCTTGCCCGTCGCCGCCACGTAGCCGGTTACGCCGTTGCCGGTCTCGGCCGCGAACAGCTCCCGATCGGCCGCCAACGGAGTCATTCCTTCGGTCAACACCGGTTCGAGCTTGCCCGACGGTTTCAGCAATCGAATCTCAATAAAATCGAGCCCGAGCAGGTCGCGCATGTGGCGAACGATGTTGAACTTCAGGACGTCGATCCGCTCATCGACCCGAAGGGCGGCAAGCTCTTCGGGAGTCAGATCGGCCAGTTCCTCGCCGGCCTTGTTGATGGCGCGGACTTTTTGCTCCTGAAGCACCTCGTCGGTGATGTCGCGGGTCAGGGCGATGAGCGACTGTAACCCTCCCTCACCATCGAGGATCGGCGTCACATTCAGCCGGAAGTAGTTGCCGGTGCCCAGCTTCAAGACGCACCCGGCGGGTTGTTTCGTCGCTTGCGATTGCTGAAAAGGACAGAGATCCGGCTCGCAACGCTCGGGAAACGCAAGGACCTCGAAGAAGGGCCGGTTGATCGGATCCCCCTCGGTGGCGACGAGGTTGCGGAATTCGGGGTTGTACCAGAGCACCCTTTGGCTCTGCGGCTCAACCACGGCCACGCCGTCGGCGATCGCTTCGAGAATCTCATCCGACTGCAGGAGCATACCCGCCCAGCGCAGCGGGGGAAGCTGCGAGGCGGTGACGAAGACGCCCTCGAACTGCTCCTCACGGAGCAAGTAGAGTGCCCGGGCCATACTCCGGGCCTGAACGATCTCGTACGCGTCATCGAACGCCGAGCGAGAGAGCCAGGCAGGGTCAGACTCGCGATCGATCACCAGGACACGAGGCTTCTCGGACACGCGAGACGACCTCCTTGGCACCGCAACGCAATCGAACCTCGACGCCAAGCACGCCTTGGGCGCATGGTCTTCAAGCAGCTCAACAGGTCCCCCGATGGAAACTCATCCTAACTCAGCCGAGCCCGATCGGACAAGCCACCTACCGATCGACCCTGCGACTCGTGACCCCCATCGGGCCCCCGGGATTCCGTCTGCTTGACACCCCTGTTCAACTGGCCTTAGCATCGGCTCCAAATCCCATTGCAAAACGCCATGCCGAGACGATTCAAACGAAGGACGCACCCCATGTCCTCTCCCGACCGCCTGACCGCCCGAGAGGGGGGCTTGCTTGTCATTGACCTCCAGGGGAAGCTCCTGGACACCATGCGCTATGGCGACCTCGTCGTGGCGAATGCTGTGCGCCTGATTCAAGCGGCCCAATTGCTTTCAGTCCCGGTCTGGGCCACCGAGCAATATCCCGAAGGGCTTGGTTCGACGGTTGCCGAGGTGCAAGAGTTGATTCCCGATCGCCCTTCAAAGCGGACCTTTCACTGCCTCGGCGTTCCGGGGCTGGAAGAGCGGGTACGAGAGCGAGACGTCCGTCACATCACGCTCACGGGGATTGAGGCCCATGTCTGTGTTGCCCAGACGGCCCTGGAACTGATCGACCGCGGCTTCCGGGTGCAGGTGCCGGCCGATGCCGTCGGCTCGCGGAACTCGATGGACTGGGAGTTTGCCCTGCGACGCATGGAACGGGCTGGGGCCGTCCTGACGACGACCGAGGCCGTCCTGTTCGAATGGGCTGAGACGTCCGATCGCCCGGAATTCAAGGCCATCAGCGCCCTCGTCCGCGACTTCGTCCCCCCTCGGAAACGCAAGGACAAGCACAAGGACCGCCCCCGTCCCAAAGATACCGACCCAGATGAGGACGAGTGATCCCCTCGTTCCTGACTCGCGATTGACGCGATTTGGATGCGTCTATCGCTGATCCTCGATCACCTTGACTTCGCATCCGACTTTCCCGAAGGACTCTTCCCGTGACCACACCTGCCGCCAAGCCCCTGGAGCCTTCTCCCCGAGTCCTGCTCGGCCCTGGACCGTCGAACGTTCATCCTCGCGTTCTCTCGGCGCTGGGGATGCCCCTAGTCGGCCACCTCGACCCCGAGTTCGTCTCCTTGATGGACGAGATGCAGGGGATGCTCCGCCAGGTTTTCCGTACCGAGAACCCCCTGACCCTGGCCGTCTCAGGCACCGGATCAGCCGGCATGGAAGCGGTGGTCGTCAACGTGATCGAGCCGGGCGATAAGATGCTCGTCTGTGTCAACGGCGTCTTCGGCGGCCGGATGGTCGATGTCGCTCAGCGCGCCGGGGCCGAGGTCACCGCCATCGAACGCCCCTGGGGAGAGGTCTTCGACCCTCAGGAGGTGGAAGACGCCATCAAGAAGGTCGGCCCGAAGCTCGTCGGCATCGTCCACGCCGAAACCTCGACCGGTGCTCATCAGCCCGTCCAGGAGATCGCCCGCATCGCCCACGACCACGGTGCGATGATCGCCATCGACACCGTGACCTCGCTCGCCGGCGTGCCTGTCGAGATCGATGCCTGGGACATCGACGCCGTTTACTCCGGCACCCAGAAGTGCCTGAGCTGCCCCCCAGGCCTCGCCCCCGTCTCGTTTGGCCCGAGGGCAATTGAGGCGATCAAGAACCGCAAGAGCAAGGTGCAGTCATGGTATCTCGACATGACCATGATCGGTCGCTACTGGGGTTCCGACCGCTTTTATCACCACACCGCGCCGATCAATATGAATTTCGCCCTCCGCGAGGCCCTGGCCCTGGTCCTCGAAGAAGGGCTCGACGCCCGATTCGCCCGCCACGCCCTGAACGCTCGGGCCCTCGCCACCGGCCTGAAGGCGATGGGGATCGACTACGTCACGGCTGAAGGTCACCGCTTGCCGCAGCTCAACTGCGTAAGCATCCCCGAAGGCGTCGATGACCTGGCCGTGCGCAAGCGGTTGCTCCACGACTGGAACGTCGAGATCGGCGGCGGCCTCGGCGACCTGAAAGGCCGCGCCTGGCGGATCGGCCTGATGGGTTACGGCTCCCGGCGCGAGTCGGTCACCCTCGTCCTTGCTGCCCTGGAAACCTGCCTCCGCGACTCCGGCGTCTCCATCGAGCCCGGCGCCGCACTGGCCGCCGCTGCCGAGGTTTATGCCGAGGCCACCACCGCGACGGCCTCGGCCTGATCCTTGCCCCGGACGGTCGTCCTTGACCGTCCAGTTGACATCAATTCCTCTGGCGAAGGTGTGATCAGGAACTCAACCTTCGCCGGGGCCTTCCTTCGGCCCGTCGGATGAGACAATCCCTTCGGACTCGTCGATCGTATACGTGCGATTGACCTCCAGATCGCTCAGTTCAGTCGAAGCCCCTGAGGGCCATTCTATGCGCAGCGACTGGACCTGATCGGCCGATCCTAGCCCGAAGGTGATCGGGAATTCGACCGACGACAGATACCCCTTGCCCGGGAAATGCTGCCGGAGTTGCTCGGTCCCCCCGGCCTTCAGAGCCAGCCGGGCGCCAATACCGTCGCGGTTCGAGTCGCGCCCGACCAGGTTCAGACGCACCCAGTTATTCTCATTTCCTCCGTCGTTACGGAAGATCCGGGCACGCTCCCCGTTGGAGGTCATCACCACGTCGAGGTCGCCGTCGCCGTCGAGATCGACATAGGCACTGCCTCGACCCACGATCGGCGTGAACAGATCGGGGCCGACCGTCTCGGCGGTGACCTGGGTAAACAGGGTCGGACCCGGGCGTCCGCTGTTCCAGAACAGCTGGGCCGACTGGCGGTAAGTTTCGCTCGCCTGGGTCTTTTCGATGTCCGACTCAAGGTGGCCGTTGACCGACAGGAGGTCGAGCCGGCCGTCGAGGTCGTAATCGAAGAAGAACAGGCCGAACTTCAAGGGCGGCTGGGTCGGCGCCCCGAGGCCGAAGACGTTCGCCAGGTCGATGAACTGCATTCGAGACGGATCATCCGCCACGTAAAACGCGGTCATCTCGTTCGCGAAGTTGGCGATCGCCAGCGCCAGCGAGCGATCGTTGCGGAAGTGGGCCCAGTCAATCCCCATCGCCCCCCGAACCTGGCCCGAAGGATCGAACGAGACCCCGGAGACGATCCCCAGTTCCTCAAACGTCCCGTCGCCATTGTTCCGGAACAGAAAGTTCCGCACCGTGTCATTGGCGATCGCAAGATCAACAAATCCATCTCCGTCGATATCGAACGGGGCCACGCCGAGAGCCTTGGCCATCGGGTCTTTCAGCTCCGGGGTGACCAGTCGGATCCCGGCCTCCTCGCTGACATCGGTAAAGGTCCCGTCTCCGTTGTTGCGGAGCACGATGTTGTGATCCCCCCGGAACGCGGTTGGCGGCCCGTACGCCCGCTCCGACCCCGTCCCGGTCAGCTGGAACCCTTGAGAGCTGTCGTATTCGGCCGACCAATCGACATAAGCACACAGGAACAGATCCAGAAATCCGTCGTTGTCCATGTCGAAGAATGACCCGGACGTGAGCCAGCCGTCGCCGGCCTTGGCGTTTGCCTCCTCGGTGATCTCAGCAAAAACCCCGTCGTCGTTCCGAAACAGACGACCGCCGGACACCGTGGTGATGTAAAGATCAGGGTCGCCGTCATTGTCGATGTCGCCCACGACCGCCCCCATGCCATGCATCGGAATCGACAGACCGGCGGCCGAGGTCACGTCAGCGAAGTGCCCTGTACCGTCATTCCGGTAAAGGGCCATGGTCGGGCCTCCTGTACTGCCTTCCTCCGCATCCCAGGGAAGCTGGTTGACAAACAGGAGGTCGGGGTCGCCGTCGGTGTCGTAATCGATGACGGCCACGCCAGAGCCCATGGTCTCGGGAAGCAGTTTCTCTCCCCTCGCCGCGTTCTCGTGGACAAAGTCGATGCCGCTTTCGTCGGTGATCTCGACATAGCGCACCGTCGGCAAGGCGGCGACCTCAACGATCGGAGCACGTTCCGGAGCAGCGGCCTGAGGCACGTACTCGGTGCTCGCCTCGCCTCCACAACCGGTCATCGCCAGCGCAATGGCCCCGACCACGACCAGGATCATCGCCCAGTTCAAGACTTCGATCGTCGATCCGCCTGAGTGGTTTGTGGAAGGAGTCATTCCGTCACCTCGTTGCTGGCTCGATCCTCGGTTTCGCTTACGGATTCACGACGGCTGGCGTTCTCGGGGAGTCCCGGTGCTCCCGGACGATGCAGGTCGTAGATGACAATCGGCTGCGCGTTCATGTCTGCGGCAGGATTGTTTTGCCGAGCCGTCTGAATCGCCCGACCCTGGGCGGTTTCATCGGGTCGGACCAGATCATGCAGTGCCTTATGGGCCGTCTCCAGCGCCCTCGACAGTTCCGAGCGGGCCTCGGCGTCGACCTCGGTTTCCCAGGCCTTGCCAAGGTGCGTACTGACCTCGATCAAGATGCCGACTCGTGACGCAAAAGGCGGTCTTGGTCCGTTGATGAACGCCTCGATCAACCGCGTCATGGTTCGAGACTGCTCGGCTCTGGCCTTGGCCTGGTTGGTTGCGGCGCGATTGTCCTTCGCATTGGCGCCGTTGGCGATCGTTTTGGCGGTTTCGATCAGATTCTCGGGAGGTGGAGGAGGTCCTTCCCACGGATCAAGCGCCGATCGCGTCCGAACAAACTCCGCATAGGCCTGGCCGATCCCGAAATGAGCCGCCTCGTTTTCCGAGTCGAGGGCCAACGTACGCCGGAACGCATCGACCGCGCGGCTCATGTACGAGAGCCTCTCCTCGCTATCAAGCGGTTCGATCCGTCCTCGACGGTCAAGCGCTCGGCCGAGGTCATTGATGACGACATAATCCTTGCTGAAATCGAACTTCCGAGCCGGAACGCGAGTGTTGAGCACGTCTTCAAAGTTCTTGATCGCAGCATCAAGGTTTCCTTGATCCATGTTGATCAGGCCAGTCAGCCAGTTGATCGTCCAAGAGGCCTTGAACTCCGGATCAGCCGCGGCGTTTTCGAGCGCTTCCAGCGCCTCGGGAATGCGCCCTTCGCGTCGATAGACGCGGGCAAGGTTCACCCAGCCGTCGGCCTTGCCGTACTGTTCGGCCACGGTCAGGAAGACAGGCTCGGCCTGTTTTAAGAGTCCCTTCTGGGCTCCCGTTTCTCCTCCTTCGAGGAACAGACCGATGCCGTAATCATTCCAGCGCTGCCATTCCTGTTCGATCGGCGACGGAGGGTTCTCCGGCGTGGGTCCCCCGGCAACCGGCAGCTGGATCGAGTCTCGTGCCATCACAACAGTCGGCAAGAGGTCCGGTTCGCCGTCGCCGTCCGGGTCGGGCCATTGCCCTTCGCCGTAGATGAAGTCCAGATAGGTCCGGTCAAACTTCCGGTAGTTGACCTTCGCCTCCAGCTCAATCGGTCCGGAAACGCCCTCACTCGGCACGTCGATCCGGAAGTGGACGACCTGACCGGCCCCAGGCGGAATCTGTCGGTTGTACAGGGGGACAAAGATGTCTTGAGGATTGCGCCGGTCGATCCGATTACCGTACCGGTCGAGCATGTAGACGTTAAGGAACCGCGAGTATGGATCGACATGACCGTCGTCGTCCATGCCACCCGACTTGCCGATCACCCGGCCGTCGCTCGATGCCGTCAGCTCCACCCAAATCTCATTCGAGTCCACCGTCCCCTGTGAGAAGTGGTGGCCGACACCGAGCGTCCGCACGACGACCTCGATCAGATACGAGTTCCCCGGCTTCAATTCCGGAACCTTTGGCCGAAGCGGAGCGATCAGTTCTCCGTCGATTGTGCCCCCTTCGATCACGCCGAACAAATCAACGCGGAGTTTCTTGTCCTGCAAGTATTCCGCATGAGCCTTCATGGCCTCCTCGTGCCCAAGGGCCGAGGCCAGCCCTGTATTCGCCGCCGGGAACAGGTGATTGTGGATCTCCCGACCGGGTTCGCCGTCGAAATTACGAGCGCCGAAGTCATCGGACGGGATGAAATTCATGTGGCATTCCGCGCAATTCGTCTTCGCCACCTCGGGGTAATAGAAGCTTCTCGCTCCGTGGCCGGAGACACCGGACAGAAGGTAAGAATCGTGGTGGTTCTGCCCTCGTGTGAAGTCCTTGTAATGATTTAGCTCGAAGGGCAGGCTGACTTTGTGACAGGTCGAGCAGAACTCCGTCGTCTTGTGCAATGGCTTGAGGAAGGTCTGCTTGTGCAGTTCCGGCTTCGCTTTGACCAGCGTGTGGTTGATCCACTTCAATACCGCATTGTCACTTGTGGCGAAGGGATAATGCTGCGGTTCCTCAATGGTGTAGTCGCCATTCCCACGCGTGCTGTTGACGTGTGTGATGGAGTGGCACGACGTGCAGGTGATCCCCGCATGAGCGGTCGGATCATTCACATCGTCATAGTTCGGGTCGTCGAACTTCCCGGAGAGAAACGGAACCGGGTCGTGACAGCCGGCGCACCATCGGGCGGCTCGGGTCGTTCCGTCTCGGGCTAGCGAGACCTCTCGGGTTTCCCGGACGCTCGCCAGATACATCGGGTTGTTGAACGAGCTGAAATGGTGCGACGAGTGGAACCAGCCGTCGTACGAATCTTGATGGCAGTCCATGCAGTACTGGTCCATCATCAAGGTCTCTGCCGGAATCAGGTTGCCGTCGGCTGTCTTGACCTCTGATGGGAAGAAATACTGCGCTCCTTCGCGAGGCCCGACCTTGTTCGTTTCCCTCGGGTCGAAGGCGTGCATGAATCCCATCAAAACCACCACGACCCCGACGGCTGCCGTCCAGATCCGGGCATACTGCCACTTGATCCGAGGCCCGGCCAGACGATGCCTCACGTACAGCACAATGGCCAGCGGAGGGGTGATCAGGTGCAGCCAGTACCCGATTTCCCGAAGGACCGGATCCCGCACCTCGAACCCGCCGATTCGGATCAGGACGATTCCAGAGATCAAGACGATGATCGACGTTCCCAGCAGCCAGTATCCCTGGCGAATCGCCGAACGGTTCGGCCGATTCCTGGAGGTCAGCAGGTGACCGAAGCCGAAGACGATGAACGGAACGATGATGACGAAGCCCAGCAAGAGATGCAGGGCCACCATGAGCATGTAGAAATAGGTATCCTGAGGCGCTCCGCTCAGCCAGGTCAACAACGTGACACTGGCCATGTAAATCCCCGTCGCGCCCAGCACGGCGAAGCCGATCAAGACGATCCAGAGCAAGGGACGTAGCCCCTTGCCGATTGCCGGCTTGTAGACAAACCCCCGGCGATCACGCATCGGACGAGGCGCAGGACGTTCCGTCGCAGACATAGGCAAACCCCCCTCGGCAGGATGAGCCGATCAATTAATTCTCGACCCGTGGATGAAACACCTGTCGGACCGCTCGGCCCGACGCGTTGAATCCACACCTCAAGCGTTCATCGCGGCCAACCGCGGCGACAACGATCAACGCGTCGAAGTGCGCAACCTCGTGTTTCAGCGCAGTCGAGGAGGGCGATCGATTCGAACGCACCTTCGGATCGGTCTCTCCGCGTCCGCTTCCGGACGAAGGAGATCTGAAGGCTCATTCGGAATCGGGTCGATCCACTCAAGCAACGAGGAATCGCCCGACCACACCGAGGACCGCAGGGGCGGACGCTCGGAATCTTCCGATGGGCACCGCTGCTCGATCTCAATCGGAGAGGGAGCCTCAACGATCACGGTGCCGTCGACCGTCACGGGAGCCCGATCACCTGGATCGCTCGACAGGCCGAAGACCGGCCGATCGGCCACATGGCAAGCGGCAGCACCCGCCTCTCGGGACGGACCAAGAGCAAGCGCACACCCGGTCAGGGCAGCGAGCATCACGGCCTGCCGAGCCTTGGACGACAGCGCGGGCACCGGGATCGGCTCCGATCTCTTGCGAACGACGGGACCAATGGGCGAGATGTGCAACTCCTTTAAGTCTGCGAAGGCAGTCGCTCGAAGTCAAGGACGATCATCGCCAAACTGTGGCCATCGAGAAAAGCCTCCAGGTTCAAGAACTCGGAAGGACCGGCCCCGAAGAATACCGCCAATCCCTTGCGACCGACTCGACCCCTCCCGCCCTGCTTATGCTATTCTGGGACGTCGCGGTACGCCCACGACCGTCTTGATGGATCCTCGCCCCCTGGCCGGGGATGAGTCGTTGCCCTTGTTGTTTCTCACCGCCTACCGAGGAGGACCACGCGTTGTTCGCCGGACCCATCATCGCCCGAGAACTGCTGACCGCTCCCCGGCCGCCGCGCTATTATGCCGCCCGGGCGTCTTATGCCGGTGGCTTGCTGATCGTCATGCTGACGGTCTGGCAGGTCCTGGTCGGCTGGGACGAGGGCAACGCGCTGAGCATCCTGTCTCGATTCGGAGCCATCCTGTTCTCATTCTTCGCCTATCTTCAACTGACCTTGATGCTCTTCTTCGCGCCGATCGCCGCGGCCACCGCCGTGGCTCATGAAAAAGATCGGCGGACGTTCGTCCTCTTGCTCATGACCGACCTGCGCGACATCGAGATCGTCGTCGGCAAGCTCGTGGCCAGCCTGTTGCAAATCCTGACGTTATTGCTCACGTCGTTGCCGGTCTTTTGCCTTTGCCTTCTGCTCGGCGGCGTCTCGTTCGGGCAGGTGATCGACGTCTTCCTCGTGACGTTTGCCGCCGGGTTCTTCGGCGGGGCGCTGGGGATGATCGTTGCGCTCTGGCGCGACCGGACGTTTCAGTCGATTGCCTTAACCGTGTTGCTCGTCGTGCTGTTCTTGATTCTCGGCGAGGCGGCGGCCCTCATTCTTCCCGAGTCCATTTGGATCGCTTCAGCCCTCAGCCCGTTTCAGGCCATTGCCGAGGCGATCCGCCCCCGTCCCGAGCGCCTGGTCGGCCCACTCGGGGGTTCGAGTTTGGTCTTCACCGGCATCTATCTCGCGGCGGCGGCGCTCATCGTCCTGGCCTCGATCATCAAGCTCCGCGTCTGGAATCCCGGCAAGAACGAGCCTCGGGAACAGCGTGAAGGGGACGAGGAAGGCGACGTCGAGGTCGTCGAGCAGCTCTACGAGGTGGATGAAGCCGAGTCCCTGGCCGAATCCGCCCGACGCTCCCCCGCGACTGTCAGCGCAGTCATCGCCGAGCAGGTCTCCGAGGCCCGCGGTGATCGTCCCGAATCACCCCGCATTGGGGTTGCGACGGCCCCCGATTCCTCCGAAGCCGAGCCTTACGTCCGCCGCGAGACGACCGGCCTGCACGTCCCTCGCCGCACGCACCGTCGGGTCGTCCGCAAGTTCCGCCCGTATCGCGAGGTCTGGTCGAATCCGATCCTCTGGCGAGAGCTTCGCACCCGGGCCTACGGTACCAAGCCCCTGATCATCAAGGGGGCCTACGTGTTGGCCTTCGCCTTGGGCGTGGCAGCCTATTTTACAAGCATCGGCCCCGGCTCCGGTCCCTGGGAAGGGGCCAAGGCGGCCATCCCCGCCTTGCTGGCCGTGCTCAGTCTCATCCTCGTCAACGCCCAGGGGGTGACGGCCCTGACGAGCGAGCGCGACACCGGCGCACTGGACTTGCTGCTCGTGACCGAGCTGTCTCCGCAGCAGTTCATCTACGGCAAGCTCTATGGTGTGTTGTACAACACCAAGGAGATGATCGTCTTGCCCATTGCCCTGGCCATCGGCATCTGGGCGATGGGCTACATGAAGCTCGATTCCTTGATCTTCGTGCTCATCAACTTCGCCGTGCTCGTCCACTTCTCGGCGATGCTCGGCCTGCATGCGGCCATCACGTATACGAATAGCCGACAGGCAGTGGCGAATAGCCTGGGGACGATCTTTTTCCTGATGCTCGGCATTTTGTTCTGCGCAGCCTTGATCATCCAGAGCAGGCAGGAATTCGCCCGGCAGTTGCTCAGCTTCCTGGTGTTCATCGGGGCGGGCAGCGTGGCGCTCTACGGATCGCTCGGCGCGAAGAACCCCTCGCCGGCGATCGGATTGGTGGCGTTGCTCACCCCCTTCTGGAGCTTCTACTGCATCATCAGTATCCTGCAGGGAGACTTCGGGGCGGCCTTCCTGGTTAGCCTGGCGGTCTACTCCTTTGCCCTGTTGTCGATGCTGATCCCTGCGGTCAGTGATTTCGACATCGCCCTGGGACGCACCAATGCGATTCAGGGGTAGTGCCCGCCGCCGCCGTCGACCGGGCCTTCCGGCCTCCCGCCTCGCCTTCCGTTGACCCCCTCGGCTTCCTTCCGCCTGCGCTCCTGAGAGAATCGAAGCCGAGGGGGAGCCTCCTACCCTCCGAGGGATCTCCGATGCAGCATCGGTTACGCTGGGCCCTCCTCTCCCCGGCCCTCTTGCTCTGCGTCGCGGTTTCGGCCGCGCCGATCTTCCAGGACGACGCCGACGACGATCTCGCCCGAGAACTTCCCCGCATTCCGGCGGTCGAACCGGCCGATGCCCTTGCCACGTTCAAGGTTCAGAACGGCTTCTCACTGGTCCCCGTGGCCATCGAGCCGCTCGTGACCGACCCGGTCGACGTCTGCTACGATGCCGACGGCCGGCTCTACGTGGTCGAGATGCGCGGCTATCCGTATCCCCAGGACGTGCCCACCGGCCGCATCCGCCTGATCGAAGACACCGACGGCGACGGCGTGTACGACTCCGGCACGACCTTCCTCGACGACATCTCCTGGCCGACCGGCATCGCCCCCTATGACGGCGGCGTCTATCTGACGATCGCTCCCGACATCATCTATGCCAAGGACACCGACGGCGACGGCGTGGCCGACGTGCGCAAGGTCGTCTTCTCCGGTTTCGGCCTGAGCAACGTTCAGGGCCTGCTCAATGGCTTGCTCTGGGGACCCGACGGCTGGATTTACGGCGTCGCCAGCTCCAACGGGGCCGAGGAGGTGATCAACCACACCCGGCCGAACGATCCCCCTATCCCCCTCGGCCGTCGCGACTTCCGCTTCAAGCCCGACGCCTCGATCTTCGAGCCGATCTCCGGAGGAGGCCAGCACGGCCACAGCTTCGACGACTGGGGACACCGCTTCACCTGCTCGAACAGCAACCACATCCGTCAGATCGTTCTCCCGGCCGACTCCCTCGCCCGCAACCCCGATTACGCCGCCAGCACTCCGGTGGCCGACATCGCCGTCGAAGGGCCTGCGGCCCCGGTCTTCCGCATCAGCCCGGTCGAACCCTGGCGGATCGTCCGCACCCGCCAACGCGCCGCCGACCCCGAGTTCCGTCGCCGATTGCCCCCGAACGAACTGGTCCCCGCCGGTTACTTCACCTCCGCCACCGGCGTGACAATTTACCGAGGCTCCGCCTACGGTCCCGAATACCTCGGCAACGCCTTCATCGGCGACGTCGGCGGCAACCTCATCCATCGTAAGAGAATGGAGATCGACGGCGCCGCCTTCAAGGCCACCCGGGCCGAGGAAAACGTGGAATTCGTCGCTTCCACCGATAACTGGCACCGCCCGGTCGGCTTCCGGAACACGCCCGACGGCACCCTGCTCGTCATGGACATGTACCGCGAGACGATCGAGCACCCCGCCTCGATTCCCGAGCCGATCAAGAAGCACCTCGACCTGACCAGCGGCTACGACCGCGGCCGGCTCTACAACCTCGTCCCTGCCGGCTTCACCCGCCGCGAGCCCCCTCGGTTGAGTCAAGCACCTTCGAGCGAACTCGTCCCCTTGCTCGCCGATCCCGACGCCTGGTGGCGCGAGACCGCCCAGCGCCTTCTTCTCGAACGCAACGCCGTCGAGGTTGCCCCGGCCCTCCGTGCCCTGGCCGCGGCTCGCCCGACCGCCCTGGGACGGATGCACGCCCTCTGGACCCTCGCCGCCCTCGGCCAACTTACGAGCGAAGATCTCTTGCCCGCCCTCTCCGACGACGAGCCCCGCGTTCGGGAAGCCTCCGCTAAACTCGCCGAGCCGATTGTTGCCGACAGCCCCGCCCTGCGAGAGGCGCTGCTCGCCCTGGCGAACGACGACGACTCAATGGTCCGCTTCCAGGCCGCCTTCTCGATCGGAGCCGTGGATGGGCCAGACGCGATCGACGCCCTCGCCGCCATTGTCGCTCACGACACGGGCGACCGCTGGACCCGATCGGCCGTGATGAGTTCGCTTTCAGGTCGGGCCGATCAGTTGCTCTCCGCGCTCGTCGATCGTCCCGAGGTCCTCGATCGCCCCGAGGCCTCCGCCTGGATTAGCGAGTTGGCCCTCCTCGTCGGTGCCTCGGCCGACCAACAGGCGCTCGACGCCCTGCTCTCCCGGATCGCCGGTCCCGATGCCCGGCCTTCGGTGGTCCTCGCCGTCCTGACCGGTCTGGGCGAAGGGCTCCGACGTTCGGGGGGATCGGCCGCGACCCTGCTTGCCGGAGAGGCTGGTCCCGCTCTCGTCCCCGTCTTCGAACGCGCCGCCGAGACCGCCCTGGGTGAGGGTGATGACTCCAGCCGCGTTGAAGCCGTTCGACTCCTCGCACTCGCCCCGAGTGACCTGGCCCTCGACGTCCTACCCGAGCTGATCGACGGCCGCCAGCCCGCTCCGGTACAGCTTGCCGCCATGCGAACGCTCGGCGACCGCTCTGAATCTGAGGTCGGCCCGTTCCTGACCGCTGCCTGGCGAGCGCTCAGCCCAGCCGCCCGGCGAGAAGCGACCGAGGTCCTTTTTGCCCGTCCCGACCGGATCCTGGCCCTGCTCGACGCGATGGAACGCGGTGACATCCCTCCCGGACAGCTCGATCCCGCCCGGCGTGATCAGCTCCTCCAATCGCGAGACGCCAGGCTCCGCGCCCGTGCCGAGCAGCTCCTGGCCAACCTCGGCACCTCCTCACGAGCCGAGGTGGTCGCCTCCTACAAGGGTGCCCTCGCCCTCTCTGGCGATGTCGCCCGCGGCCAGGTCGTCTTCCGGGCCGCCTGTGCCACTTGCCACAAGGCCGAAGGGTTCGGCGCCGAGGTCGGCCCCGACCTGGCCACCGTCACCAACCGCGACGAGGAAGGGCTGATCCTCCACATCCTCGACCCGAACCTTGAGGTCCTGCCCCAGTACCTCAACTACAATGTTGCGACCGTCGACGGCCGCATCCTCAGCGGTCAGATCGCCTCGGAAACCCCCACCTCGATCACGCTCAAGCGTGCCGAAGGGGTCACCGATGTCGTCCCTCGCGACCAGATCGACGAGCTCTCCTCGTCCGGTCAGTCCCTCATGCCCGAAGGGCTTGAGGAGCAGGTCTCCGTCGAGCAGATGGCCGACCTGATCACCTACCTCAAGAGTCTCTCCGGCAGCTGATCCTCAGGCCGAAACGATTGCGTGGAGAAGGCCGCTTCGAAGCGACCCTCTCCACCTCTCGCCAGTCGTCACGGATTGAGATATCCCGGCAAGTACCGGCTCGCCTGAGGAGCGATCCGGTCGGCCGGGTTCGACCCATCGACGAGCGAGAACGCCACCCCCAAGGGCGACCGTCCCGGCCGAGCCCCTCGGGTATAGCGCCCTTCTCCCCAATGCTCGCCCAGGGCCACGACATCGAACCGCCTGATCGTCTCCGAGCGGCGGTCAACCTCGATGATCCCCATCACGCTCGCGTCATAGCCGCGATCCGCCTTTGCCACTTCCGCCGAGGTCGCAAGCAGCGCCTTCCCCTTGAGCCGCAGCCGGACACGATCGGGCGAAACATCCTCGACCATCAGGGTCATCGCTGCTTCCCGGACATCCTCGGCGCTCCAGAACGGCGGTTCGCCTCGCGTGTTGTCGACCAGATGGAAGCGGACGATCCGCTCCACGACCCGATCGGGGATCGTCACCACCTGTCCCGGAGCCGGGTTCCTGGCAGGAATCAGGGCCTTCCAGTCCTCTCGGGTCAACCAAAGGTGGTCGCGAGCGGCCTCACCCCCCCGACCCGGAGCGCAGGAGTAGCGGTCCGGATCCGATCCCGCCTCCTCCCGTTCCAGGGCTCGGGTGAACACCTTGACGATCAGACCATCTTCGGGAGGAGTCCGATCGTACTGTTCGTCGACGGGCCCCGGAGCGCCCGCCGTGATCGCTCCCGGACGACGGCGTGCCTCGGGGAGCCGTTTCCAGGTGTCGAGTGCGCCTCGGAGCACCTCGCGCATCACGTCCGGGGCTTGTCCGGCGTTCTTGTAGGCCAGCAAGGTACCGTCGGGAGTCAGGGTATAAATGCCCTGGAGCGTGCCACCCCCGTCCCCTCGAGGACCCTGAGCAGCCACCTTGCGTAGAAAATCCCCCTCGGCGTCCTGACGACGCCGCTGATACCAGTCGTCTCCCACGACCGGAATGAAGTCATCGGAAGCCATCCGGATGATCTCCGGATCCGAGAAACTGAGCGCACGGCCCAGAACCCCGTTGTTTCAGGTGCAGCCGAGCGGATTGCCGTCCATCTCCCATAGAAGGATCGGCTTCCCCTCGGCCGCCGCCTTCCGCCTCGCCTCCCAGAGGCTCGTTTCCCAGGGAATTTGAAGCCAAAGTTCTTCATCCGCCTTTGGCTGGATAAGCTGATGAAGCGCCTCAAATCGCTCCGGGTCGATCGGTTCCGACGCCCGAAGGTTCGGCCCGATCAGAAGGGCCAGCGAGGCCCCCGCCAGCGCGAGTGTTCGAGGACCGATCCCGAGCATCTTGTCGTTCTCCTGGTGAGTGATCGCGTGCCCCAACTCCCGATTGGGGTGCCATCATCTTAACGCTTGCATCCTACGATCGCCGGGAAGCTCGGTTCAACTGTTCGGAAAAGCCGACCGAGCCGGCACTCGCCATTGCCGACCGAACACCCAACGAAGACGCCCTGCAAGGAGGCGGTCATGCCACTCTCTGCAGGGCGTCTTCGTTCTGTCAGGTCGTTTACTTACGATTCCAAAGGTCAGTTGCGTCGGCCGCCGACCCGCTCAGCCGCGGGGACGGGAGCCGAGGCCACGACCTGAGCACCGATCGTCACGTAGTCGCCGACGATCTTCTCGACTTCCTGGTTGTAGAACGATTCGCGATTCCAGACCTTCTTGTCGTTGGCCGCCGCTCGGGCCATCGACTCGGGCTGTTCGATCAGTTCCTCAACCTCCTCATCCTCGTCGCTCTTGAACTCGGCGATGAAGAGGTCTTGTTTCAAGGGCAGTTCCTTGCGGGTCTGCCGATCAATGAACTTCTGGATCGCCTCGGCCTGCTTCTGGAACTTCTCGTCTTCCTCCCGGCGCTTGGCCGAGCGGTCGATCAGTTGCGCAATCAGTTCCGGAGAGACGCGGCCCCAGTGCTCGTGCGGCAAGGGGTCGATCTCGTCGAATTCGAGGGCGTTATCCATCTCCCCTTCGCCGAGCTTCTCGATATGGTCGGCGACGGTCGGGATGTGAATGTCCGGCGTCACTCCTCGAACCTGCGTGCTCATGCCGTTGGCGCGGTAGAACTGCTGGATCGTCAGGCGAAGGGCCCCCAGGTTCGGGAAGCCTTCGGGATTACGAAGCCAGTTGTTCAGGTCGATGATGCTCTGCACCGTGCCTTTGCCAAAGGTGCTGGAGTCGCCGATCACGAGCCCTCGACCGTAGTCCTTGATCACTCCGGCGAAGATTTCCGAGGCACTCGCGCTGGTGTGGCTGATCAACACGGCCAAGGGACCATCGTAGGCCGTCCCCGCGTCCTCGTCGTTGTACGGCAAGATGCCGTCCGCGTCTCGGACGCGAACCACCGGGCCGGTATCGATGAACAGGCCCGACAGCGAGATCGCCTCCAGCAACAGGCCGCCGCCGTTGCCTCGCAGGTCGATCATCACGCAATCGACCCCTTGCTCCTCGAACTCGGCCAGAAGCTTCTTGCAATCGCCGGTCGCGCTGACGGCGTTGGCATCCCCCCGACGAACCGCGGCGGTGTCGCCGTAGAAGCTCGGCAGGTTGATCACACCGATCTTCAGTGGGGTGCCGTCCGGAGCGGTGGTTTCGATCACCTCACCTTTGGCGTGCTGGTCGGCCAGCTCGATCTTCTCGCGGACGATGTCGTACGTCTTCCGCTCCTTGGTGCCGGCCGGCTGCACGATCAGCTTGACGGTCGTGCCGCGCTTGCCTCGGATCACCCGGACGACGTCGCTAATCTTCTTCTCGTAGAAATCCTCGATCTCGCCGTCTTCCTTCTCGACGGCCAGAATCTTGTCCTCGGCCTTGAGCCGACCATCCTTCGCGGCGGCCCCGCCGGGAATGATCTCCTTGATGACCGGCAAGCCGTCTTCCATCGTCAACGACGCACCGATCCCCTCCAGCGAGAGCTGGAGCTGCTGGTTCATCATGTCTTCCAGGTTCTTCCAGCCCATGTACTCGCTGTGCGGATCGATCGACTGCGAGAGGGCCGAGAGGTAGAACTCCATCAATTCGAGCATTTCAAACTGACGGAAGTACCTGTAGAGATTGTCCTTGTAGCGAATCTTCAGCCGCTTGACGGCCTCGTCGTACTCGGTGTCGTTGAGCATCTGCACAAGGAGCTGATACTTCAGCTCTTTGCGCCAGCGTTCGCGGGCTTCCTCGGCATCGGCCGGGTAGTCGAGCAGGTCGGGGTCGTCAATGTAGGTTTCCTCGACCTCGAAATCGAAGCCTTCGTCGAGCATGGCATTGATGGCTTCAAACCGCTCGTCAAGGCGGGTCCGGAACCGCTCGAAGACCATCTGAGCGAACGAGAGATCACCGCGCCGGATCTGGTCGTCCAGCTCGTTCTTGAACGGCTCGAACTCGGCCAGGTCATCCTTCGTGAAGAACAGCTTGCCGCGGTCGAGCGACTCAATGAACTTCTCGTGCCACCTGGACGAAACCTCGTCGTCGATTTCCGGCTTCGAGAGGTGGGCCCGTTCGATCAGCTCGGCAACAATCCGTGCCGTGATCCGGTCGGCCTGCGAGGGGTCAATCTTTGCATCCTGCGCTCCCAGCATCGCTGAGACGCCCACGACGACCCCAAGGGCCGCCGCAATTCCTTTGAACCGATGTCTTGAAATCCGGGGCATACAGGCGGCTCCCGTTACGATCGCGTGACGAACATCTTGCAAGTGGGACGGAACGATCCGCTCCCAGCCGATCCGATCAACGCGACGCAGACCTCCCAAGGGCCAACGCCGACGGGCGGGCTCCAGACTGGCCGCTCAGAAGGCGACCCTCGTTCCAGAACATGGTTATTGTACGCACAATCTCGCGAATTGTGCGAGAAGACTTCTCATGACTCCGAATTCCTTCTTTCTCGACCGAGAAGCACGGAAAATTTGGGGGTTTAGGAAGTTCGGCGTGTATGCTTCAGTCGGAGCAAAGGGGCGTTTGGGACCAACCGACGTATACCCCCGAACTCCCCGCTCCTTCTCCTGATGATGCTCTCCTAAGATATTCGGAGCGAAGATCGATGAGCCGCCAGGCCATTCTGAGCATGCCGCTCAGTTTTGCCATTGTCCTGGTCGCCGCGATGGCCCTTTCCGGCACCGCCCGTCAGGCGGATTTGGGCTTTCCGGCCGAAAATCCCGGCACTTCCTTCACGGTTGCCGAGTCGAACTCTGATGCGCCGACTGCGGCTCCCGTCGAGGTCGAGCAACCGATCGCCAATCCCACCGCGGCCTTGCTCCCCGTCGAGGAACAGGGGCATGGCCAGGAAAAGGGAAAACTCCCCGACGAGGCCCCTCACACGCCCGGTGAGACTTCGGCTCACCCCGCAGGTCCTTCCGCGCCCGAACCGCCGCCGGCGCTGACGACCCCTGAATCATCCACCACTCGGGATCGAGAACACTGGCGGCCGATCGTTTCGCGCTCGTCACCCCCATCGCCTTGATCTCAGACCGAGGGCGATCCGATCATTCCTCCGCCGGTTGCCCTGCCTTCTGGCCCCAGATCCGAATGTTCCGGAACTGACCCGAGTCGTCGAACGATCCGACGCCGATCCGACCGGCCCCAAACGTCTGATCCACGGTTGTCATGATCGGCCTCTCCATGTCGTCGAAGTAGACGCGAATCGTCCCGTCCCCGACGTTTCGGAAGAGTCGGACGTGGTGCCAGCCGTCCGTCCACGGGGTGCCCTCGGTCCGTTCCTTGGCGATGGAGACCCGAGGCTCGCCGTTCACCAGGAAGATGCTGTGCGCGTGGGGGTCGGCTTCCTTGCCCAGGTGAACGTAATAGAAGTGGCTCGGATCCTGGTGACCAAAGAAGAGGCAGAGATCCCGGTGCCCGTAGTCTCGGGTCGTCGAGCGGACGTCCAGGTCCATGACAAACGAGCCGAGCCAGAGGTGCTCCATCAAGGCGATGTTCAAGGGGGAGCGCACCTCAGGCTGATAGTCGCTGCCCGAGTGCTGCTCCAGCACCTTCTGCCCGTCGACCTCGGTGATCCGCCAGGCGTTGGGGTCGGTGAAGACCCAGCCTTCCAGCCCGTGCGAGTCGAAGGTCGAGACGGCCGCCAGGGGCCAATCCTGAGCGGCCTTCGGACGTTCTGGTTCGTCGGCAAGAACGAAGGTCGTACCGAGCACAAGCGCGACGGAGGCAACGGTGGCGATCATCAGACGACTCCGGATCGGTTTGGGAGAGGAATCGAGCGCAGGCCAACGGTCAGACGCTACTGCGGAAGTACATCACGTCCCCATCCTGGACGATGTACCCTTTCCCCTCAAGACGCTGGAGGTTCTGCGCCTTCGCCTCTTTTTCGGAACCGGCTCGGATCAGGTCCTCATACGGCGTCACCTCGGCCCGGATGAATCCTCGGGCCAGGTCAGTATGGATCTTCCCGGCCGCCTCGACCGCGTTGCTCCCTCGTTCCAGGTTCCAGCCGCGCACTTCCGGGTCGCCCGCCGTGAAGAAGGTGATGATCCCGACCGCGTCATACGCTGCCCGGATGATCCGGTCACGGCCTAGCTCGGTGATCCCCCATTCCTCCATGAACCCGGCTCGCTCGTCGGGACTCATCTGCTGAAGTTCCAGCTCAAGCTGCGCGTCGATTGCCAGGGCATTCGGGAACATTTCCGCAACCTTGGCTGGGACTCCTTCCCCTTGCGGAGCGTTCACGACCACCACCATCGCCTTGTCGGTGAGGATGCCGAACGATCGCATCGGCTTCTTCTCCTCCTCGGTCAGCTCCAGATCGGCGATCGCCTGCTCGCTTTCCAGCGCCGCGGCGCATCGTTTGACGACCTCAAGCTCCTTGATCAGAGCATCCCGGTCCGGCCTCGGCTTCTTCACCTGGCTTTCGAGCGTTTCGGCCCGTTTGGTCAAGACACTCAAATCGGCGAAAACCAGTTCATCGCGGAAACTGGCCAGCTCGGCGGCAGGGTCCTGATCGGGGGTGAAGCCGTTCAATACCACCACCAGGGCGTCCCCTTTGCGAATCAGGGCGAGCCGCTGCGGGTTGTCTCCGCTGCTCCCCGGTAAGAGCCCCGGTGTATCGAGGATTTCGAGGTTCGCCCGGGTAATTTTCTTCGGAGAGAACATCGCCGCCAGCGAGTCGATGCGCGGGTCGTTCAACTCGGCAATGCCGACCTGCCCCGAGTGAACCTTGCCGGGGTCGGGCGTGACCCCAGTCAATAACTGAAACAAGGTGCTTTTCCCACTGCCGGCGAAACCGACCAGACCCGCTTGCATCGACTTGGTGTCCTTCCGTCACTCAATGAATTCAACGAGACGAGAACGTCTGAAGACGGTCTCCATCAACCCGGCTGGGGTTTCAAGCCCAGTTCCAGCGCATCAAGCTGTGCGTCGAGTTGTGCCATCACGTCGGGGCCGAGAGGAAGGTCGCCGAACCGGACCCGGTAAAAGGCTTCCACCACCCGACCGGGGACGTCGGTCAAGGGGCGTCCCTCGTGGTCCTGAATCCGGTCGCCGAGCAGCAACGAGGCCCGTCTCGCGAACTCACGCGGAGTCTCGGTCGCAGGGCGCTGAAGCCCATACTGCTCTAGAACCTTGACGAGCCGAACATAGGCGGCCAGAGCTCCCGAGAGTTCGCCGGCCCGATCATCTTCTCCTCCCAGGCGTCGACTCATCATCTGCCAGAGCCGACGGCCCAGAGTCAGCAACCCGACCAGCAAGAGCATTCCCAGCGACGAGACAATGAACCCTCGAATGCTGAAAAACGCCGTCGGGCTCGGAAAATCCGTCAGCCATCGAACGACATTCATCAAGGCCATCCGCATGATCCGGAACCCTTCGCGTGCCTCGGCCACCAGAGTCCGGATGGGCTGATAGAGCAATTGCTCCTGGCGATCGGCGTTGAATCCCGCGATGTAAAACACCCAGATATACCGAACGAAGTCCGACACCTGCCGCAAACTTTTCGGCAATCGGCTGACCAGCGCCACCTGTTCCTCTCGCTCGGCCGCCGGGGCTGGATCGAGCGTCAGCCAGCGGGGCAACCGATCGGAGGTGCTGGTGGAACCGACGTACGCTTCGACCCAACTGTGCGCATGTCGTTGCCGGATTGTGAGCATCTGGGCCAGGTCGTTCCAGTCTCCCCCTTTAAACCCGTTGACCACCCGAGCCGGGATCCCCTGACTTCGGAGCAACAGCGTCAACGCACTGGCGAAATATTCGCAGTGTCCCCGACGCGTGTTGAGCAGGAAATCCAGGTTCGGATCAAGGCTCGGATCGCTCCGGGTCATCTGAAGCGTGTAGCGAAACGTTCCCGAATCCCTCAGGTATCGTTCGATCGCCTGGGCCCGTTCCACCACGTTTTCGGGAGGAATGCCCGCCACCACCCGATCGGAGATTTCCCGGAGCGGCGCCTGAAGGGACGGCGGAACGTCTCTCATGCCGGCCGCATCAGGAAAATAATTCAATATATCATTCTCGCCCGGTTGAACCGAAATCGGCCCGGTGTCGGCATCGGACTTGACCACGTAATCGAGCGGGCCGTAATTACGCCGGATACCCGTCAGCCGTCGCACACCCCGATCCGGATCACGGATCAAAGTTCCATCGTGCGAGTTTAAGGCGATCAATCCGTCCGGGCGTACTGCGATTTCGAGGATCGGCCGCAGCGCGAAGATCACCCGCTCGGCGGTTTCTTCCATGCGGATCCGTTGTTCGAGGATCTGGTCCGGGGCACGACGGTATGCCGGAGGCGAGCCCAGCTGAATCGCTCCCCGATCGCGTCCCCAGCTGCCGTCGTCATAGCGAGACAGCGTCACCCCTCTCCAGAGCAGTTCCCCTTCCTCAGGCTGAAACCGTCGCCCACCCTTGAACAGCTCGGCCGTGAAGACGACCGTATCGTTTTCGAGGATCTCCCCCATCTGGCCGAGCTGAACCTCGTCGCTGAAGCCGGTCAGGCTGCGCGGTGCGGAGGCACCTCGAGGCGATTGCGACCGCACCTCCGATCGCGGCATGATCAAGAAGATGAACATGCCAAGCAGTAAGGTCATTGCAGCCGCTCGGGCGGTCGAGATGTAAAACGGCAGACCAAAGAGCCCCGGATACGGTTCCGGCTCGACCCGGCCTTGCTCGTCTTCTGCCAGTCGCACCGGCCCGCTTCGCTGCCACTCCGCTCCCGATCGGAGCGACTCGCGGTGCAGATAAAACAGGCTCAGCACCCACAAAGCAAGGATCGCCCAGGCCACCAGAAGGATGCCGACGCGGTCTCCCTGGCTGAGGAAACAGCCGACGAGCACCTGCATCAGGCCCAGCACGATCAGATACCAGTCGTCCGCCGGCTCTTTCTGGCGGAACATCTTGACGATCGTCAGGTAGTACAGCCAGTGGCCGCACGCCAGAACGAGCTGACTCCGATCCAACTGGTACTCGAAGTAAACCAGCACTAACGAGGCGATCCCGAGCAGGTTGGCCGCTCCAGTGCTCAACCCCTTGCCCGGCCGACGATCCACCGCGAAGTACGCAATCATTCCCGCCAACGCCATCACAATCGGGAAGAACTTCGGATAATGGAAAAACGATCCTCCCAGATCGATCGTTGCGTCCGAGTCGATATTCAGGATCAAGGACGAGAGAAACAGCAGCACGTACATGCTGATTCGATAGAGTGACGCGAATCTCACGAGCGCCCTCCTCCGTCCCGCGACGGCACAGGAATCATCCTCTCTCGATCGACGAGGACCGCTCCGTTGCCTTCGGCGATCTTCTGCTCGCTGCCAGTGTCATCCTCGTCTCCGAGGCTCGCCCGATCGCTCATCGGACCGACGTCGATCCCAACCCCCCGTCCACCATCGAAGCGAATGTAGCGTTCCAGGTCTCCCCGAGAGGCATCCAGCAACAACGTCCGCCCCGTCAGTCTCAGGCCGGTCGATTCGTTCAGGCGGGTCGAGCGTTCGTACTCTTCGGCAAGATTGATCGCCCGGGTCGAGACGATCAGAATCATCGCATCACGGAGCATCGATGGCGGCATCACGTCCAGCAATCCCCCCACGTGTCCTTCCGGAGTGGGCCGAAGCAAGGCCAACGCTTCGAGCAGCTCGTGCAGCAATCGGATCGACGCCGGGCCGTGCCGGATCGCCGGGGCCGGTCCGGTCCAGCCAAGCAAGAGCCGACGCCCTTGCGATCGGCACGTCTCCAGGCACACGGTCGCGCAGAATCGAATCGCCCGTTCCACTGCCTCTCGCTGCTCGGCCGTCGCCTTCGTCCGAGGCAGCCAGGGATCGAGCAGGACCACGAGATCCTGGTCGCTCTGCTGTTCAAACTCCTTGACCATCGGCTGACCGAGTCGGGCACTGGTTCGCCAGTGGATCCACCTCGGGCTGTCTCCCGGCCGATAGTCGCGTAGACCATGATATTCCTGCTGCTGCGACGAGCGATCGTGCCGACGCCCTCGACGTGTCTCCGTTGCCTCTCGGAAGACCCGCCGCCAGCGCCTCGTCAACGTGCCCACCGTCGGATAGACGATCAACGACCCCGGTTGCTCGATGGTCACCCGACGTTCCAGCAACCCAAACGGCAATCGCGTGACCAACTCGATCGTCCCGAACCGATACCGACCTCGCGCCGGAGCCTGACCTTTCCAGGTCACTCGCAGCCGATCTTTCCCCGGGACCCTCGAAAAAAAGACCTTCGGATACAGCTCGCGCGCCGCCGAAGTGCCCGGTTCCTCAGGGGTCAAGAGATCCACCGCCGACATCGCCAGCGCTTCGCGCCATCGGTGAGGGTTTTCCAGCGTGTAGTCGATGACCAACGGATCCTCAGCGAAGACGAACGGCGGCCCTCTCCGAATGACCCGAAGCCCCCGTAGCACCGACGCGCTGACGAAGATCGACCCCACGATCGGACCGGCCGCCAACCCGGCGATCAACAGCACCAGATTGATCTGCTGATACAGCCCCGTTCCGAGCAAGATCAGCCAGACGGCGATGTATCCCACCCCCTCGACTGTCCAGCGTAACGTCTGACTCGGCCGCAGCGCGGCGGTGGCGGCGCGGGCGATCTTGCCGATCGGGCTTCGAGCCATGCGATGGTGTCCCCGACGGGTTCAGAGCCGTCCGGTTGGTTGATTGGTTCTGGAAAGGATCGGAAGAAGCAGCGAAGTGGCACGGAGACTTAGGACGGCACCCGGATCCGATCGACCAGATCGCGGATAATCGCCTCCGAGGCGTTGAACTCACCGGCCTGGAGGAACGATTTGCCAACAACCCGGTGGGCAAGGACCGGCAGGCTCATCGTCTTGATATCGTCGGGCACCACATAAGATCGCCCCGATACCAGGGCAAATCCCTGCGCCGCCCGGTAGAGCGTCAGCGCTCCTCGGGTGCTAACGCCCACGTTTAGGTCTTCGCTTTCTCGGGTCGCATGAACAATCTCCAGCAAGTAATCAGCGATTGCATCGTCGACCTTCACGGTTCTCGTTGCATGTTGGAGTCTCAGCAACTCCTCGCGAGAGAGCACCGGCTGAAGCGATTCCACCGGCTCTCCCATCCGGTGCGTGGTCAGAATATTCCGTTCCTCGCTCCGCAAAGGGTATCCCATCCGAACCCGCATCATGAAGCGGTCGAGTTGGCTCTCGGGCAGGACATAGGTCCCTTCGAACTCAAACGGGTTCTGCGTGGCCAGGACCAGGAAGGGCGGTTCGAGGGGATACGTTTTTCCTTCGACCGAGACCTGACGATCCCCCATCGCTTCGAGCAGGGCACTCTGCGTTCTCGGGGTCGTTCGGTTGATCTCATCGGCCAGAATCACGTTCGCGAACAACGGGCCGGGCTTGAAGACAAATTCCCCCGTCCCCGAGTTGTACACGCTCGATCCCAGGATGTCCGACGGCAGCAGGTCCGGCGTAAACTGCACTCTCCGGAAACTGCAATCAATGCTCGCGGCCAGCGCCCGGGCCAGCAGGGTCTTGCCCACGCCCGGCACGTCCTCGATCAGGACGTGCCCTTCGGCCAGCAGCGCCACTGCCACAAGCCGGATCACCTCCGGTTTGCCCAGCACCACCGTGCCGATATTCTCGATCAGCCGATCGAGCTGCGCAAGCAGCGATTCCAGTTCCGGCGCGGACAACTCGTCGGTGGTCGGAGCACTCATAAACGTCTTCCGCGAAGGTCGCTCGATTCGAAGGCGGCGAATCACAATCGGCCGATTATACAAACGACGATCTTCCGTTTCTATGCCCCGGATCGCGGTCGTCCTCCCCGACTCGTGACGTGTTGCTCCGCGTATGGTATGGTTCGACCCGGAAGCAGTGGGCGATTCGACGGTCGATCGCCCCGATCGGATTCGGAGAGAACCGGGCCAATGGCCGAGGCACCGCCGACGGTCGCCCTCCTGGCCGGCCACATCTCCCAGCGCGGAGAGGTTCGCCGGCTGGCTCAACTCGTCGATCGCCTCGCTCACCGAAGCATCGCCGCGCTGGTGATCTGTGCGGGAGGTGCGGCCGACCTTCGAGAACTCGGCGTTCCCGTCCTCGAAGACCCCTGGCTCAATCGCTCCTGGCTCTCCCGGATCGCCGTCCGACGACTCCTGGTCGACGATTCCGACCCCCGGCTCTCGCTCGTCCATGCCCTTCACGACGAGGTGACCGACGCCGCCGCTCTGCTCTCAATCGCACGCACCCTGCCCCTTATCCGCACCATCGAAGACGACCCCCCCGCCGACGCCTCGCTCCGACTCCATCTTGCGTCTCTGGCCGCCGTGGTCGTTCCCGATGACGGCGTGCGTCAACGACTGGTCGAACGCTCCTTCCTCTCAGACCGCTTCTTTCAGGTGATCCCTCCGGGGATTGACCCTGCGATCGGTGCACGGTCCGAGAACGATCCGCTCGACTCCAGCCGGCTGCCGGTCATCGGTGCCATCGGCCGATTCGGCCCGGCCTCCGGATTCGAAACCTTTCTTGACGCCATCTTCCGGATCGTCGAAACCGGCCGCGACATCGAGTTCCTCATCGGCGGCCTCGGACCCGGAGAGCCCCGCCTCCGCCGCCGAGCCCATCGGCTCGAATTGACCGATCGACTCACCTTCGCTCCACCCGCCGCCCTCGAATCCGCCTTCTGGCGAGTCATCTCGCTCTACGTCCACCCCGCAACCACCCCCACCAGTGCTCCTGCCCTCCGATCCGCCCTCGTTTCCGGTACCCCTTGCATCGCCTCCGACGTTCCCGGGCCCCACACCCTCCTCGACGACGATCGCGGACTCCTGGTCCCCCCTTCCGATCCCTCCCGACTCGCCGCCGCCATCCTCGAACTCCTTGATCAGCCTCTCCACGCCCGGTCACTCGCCAATCACGCCCGATCCTGGGCCATCCCTCGCTTCGACCCCGACCACGAAGCCGACGCCCTCGCTACCCTTTACCAATCCGTCACCTCCTCTCACCGTCGGCGATGACCTCCATCCCCTCCGATCCCGTCAAAAAAATCGTCACGATCGCGTTTTTGTGTTAAATTCAACTCAGAATCCCCAGATTCGCTATTTTGAACTGCATCGGGGCTGATCGGCCTGTGGCGGGACCGAGGAGGATTTCGTTTGCGCAACCGTTACGCCATTGCCTTCGGTCGCGGTCCTTGGCCTTTCGCCGATCGAGGCCATCGCGGTGTGACGCGGTCCGCCCTGACCTCGCAAAGCGTTGCGGGAATCGGCCCATCGGCGCTGTTCAGAGGGTGATCGGGTGCGATCGCTCCGGCTTCGGGAGGGCAGAGCGTTCCTGTTCCTTCCCTTGAATCGACATCTTCGTTGAGAGTGACCTGATGACCAACCCGCGAGCGTTTCGTCCTGTTTCTCTCGAAGGCATGGAAGACCGTGTCCTTCTGAGTACCTTTGGTCGCCCTGCACTCGCAGAGGTCGCGTCGATTGAATCGGGTCGATCTTCCTTGGCGTCCCGGATCGCTTCTCGGCTTCCCGCCGCCTCGGAGGTCGAGAATGTCCCCACTTCAGCCACGGTTCTGGTCGATGGGCGGCTCCCCTGGAATGTTTCCGGCATCGCGCGATTGACGTTCACCGTTTATGCCTCCGAAACCGGAGGCGAGATTCTGTTTCAGGAAACGCAGCGCGTCGTGATCCGTCACGGAACCTTCCAGGTGCGGCTCGGTGCCGACACTCCGGGAGGCCTTCCCTCCTCGCTCGCCTCCGAGAACGACTCCCTGTACATGGCTGTCGCTCGCGTGTTCCGCCCCGACCGAGAACTCGGCCCCCGAACCCCGATCGCCGCGTCGGCCTTCACCCTCGAACCTGGCCCCCCTGGTCCCGAAGGCCCGGCAGGACCTCAGGGACCATCTGGCCCCGAAGGACCGCAAGGCCCGGTTGGTCCCGATGGCCCCCAGGGCGAACAGGGGCCGGTCGGTCCCGAAGGCCCGCAGGGTGAGCAGGGCCCGGTCGGTCCGGAAGGTCCCCAGGGGAATCCTGGTCCGGTTGGTCCGGAGGGGCCTCAGGGAGTCCCCGGCCCGATGGGACCGAGTGGTGTGATTCAGTCCTACTACGTCTCGGGAGTCAGTCAAACCCCGACCTCAACCGTGGCGTTCCTCGGCCCTTCTCAGACCTTCGATGCGGAAGCCGGACAGTCCGTCTTCATCTCCGCTTCGGTCGAATTGGGAACGGGCCTCAGCCTCGGTGAAGGGGCCCTGACCCTCGGCATCGGTGTCATCGAGCCTGGCAACCTCACCGGAACCCCGACGTACATCACCCCCTTCAATGCCCTCTCCGAATCTCCCTTCTCACGGGATATCTACACCCTGAGTGCGATCTTCGCCATCACCACGAGCGGTGAGTACACCTTCGGAATGGCGGGAGCCTCCATCGCTCCCAACTGGCAAGGGGGATTCGCGGCCTCAACCACCATCCTGGTCTTTCAGCCCGGCCCGATGACATGAGTTCCGAGGGGCGGCTCCCGAGCAATTCCGGGAGGCCGTCGCATCGCACCACGCCATGAGCGTGTCGCGTGTCAGGAAATGGGGACTGGCTCCGAGTCCGCAAGGTCCTTGTCCCCATTTCCGGCAGAAGGGATCTGATCGAACCAAGATCACTCTAGCGATCCTGACCGAAGCTCTCTTCGCCGCAGGCTTCGGTCACCTTCCGCTCGTAGACTTTCGCCCAGCACAAGAAGTCGTAGACCGAAAGCAACCCGCAAAACACCAGCCCCGGCTTCCCGTCGAGAAACCCAAGCCGAAACACATAGGAATACACGAACCGGATCAGCGGCCTCATCGGCAGCCTGAGATACACTTTCTTCAAGAATCGCTTGAATCGCTTGCCCCGGCCGATCGTGCGGGAGATCGGCGCATTCAGAAATCGCTCGTATTGCTCAGCTTCCCACGAGGCGTACCGGTTGTGCTTCTCGACCCAGGCGTCGATGGTCGGATAGGCGTAGTGATCCAGTTCGTGCGTCAGGCGTCCGACGCGTCCTTGTAGCTCGACGTGTTCATGGGCTTCATTATCTCCTGTCCGGGCTCCTGGCGTGACGGGCATCCGTTCGTAACGCCCCAGACGATGCTTGAAGAAGCGCAGGTTCCAGCACTCGGCATAGCCGCAGTGGCGAATGCGACGGCCGAGGAAGTAGTACTTCATATTCAGCTCATAACCATCCGCCTCATCATCGGTGATCCGCTGACCAATCTCCTCGGCCAGTTCGGGAGGGACAACTTCGTCGGCATCGACGATCAAGACCCAATCGTTGCGGAAGGGCAGACAGTCGAGCGACCAGTTTTTCTTCTTCGGATAGACCCCGTTGAACTGGAACTGCACGACCGTTGCGCCGTGTTCCTCGGCCACAAACGCGGTCGCGTCGTCGCTCTGACTATCCACAACGAACACCTCGTCCGCCCAGGCCAGGGCAGGCAGGCATCGCCGTAGGTTCTCCGCCTCGTTTTTCACCGGCACAATCACGCTCACCGGCACTCGGGCCGTCTGCGCTTCGTGACGAGGCTTGGTCACGGTCTCGACGATGCTCGTCATGGCTGATCCTTTCCGCTTAGGCTCCGATGCTCATTCGATCCTGAGAACGTTTTTCGATTGCTTCGAAGGGGCAGGGACATGGGAACTGGCTCCGAGTTTTCGAGGTACCTATCCTCCATTTCCCGGCGATCCGCTCCGCTCAATCGAAGAGCGTCCTTGCTCAGTCGGCCGCCTCGACTGCCTCGGGCCGCTGGCCTCCTCCTCCGGCAAGCCATCGGTACACCTCGGCCAACCGTTCCGCCTGCCGGTCCCAGGTGTATTGCGATTCGACCAGAGCCCGTCCTCGATGGCCCAGCGCGGCTCGTTCCTCCTCCGAACGATCCAGGATCGACCGCAGCCCCTCCGTCACGCCTTTTCCAGTCGGTTCCACCACAATCCCGCCTCCGGCCCGGTCCAGTTCCGGGAAGTGACAGGCAGTGGTCACCACCACCGGCAATCGCGCGGCAAGTGCCTCCAGGATGGCCATGCTGAAGCCTTCGCTATAGCTCGGAAGCACAAACGCATTGGCTGCCCCCCAGACCTTCCTCGCGGCGCTTCCGGAGACGTGTCCCAGTTGGGTCACCCGATCCGCCAGACCCAATCCCTCCATCTGGATCTGGAACGGCGACAACGCCCCGTCGTCGTGTCCAGCGAGCAGAATCTGCACCTCCGGCCGATCCTTCGCCAGGGTCCCCATTGCCTCGGCCAGCAGATCGAGCCCCTTCTTGACGTGCAATCGACCGTAGAACAGGAGCAGGAACTTCCCGACCAGCTCCGGATGTTCCGCCTCCAACGCTGACCGATCCGGCAGGTTCTCGAACGGTCCCAGGTCCACCCCATTCGGCACGAAGCAAACAGTTGCCTTCGGGGCCAGTGCCCTCAGGTGCCCGATTTCAGGACGTGAGAGCGCGTGCAAGCACGAGGCCCGCCGCAGATTCTTCCCCTCCACCAGGGCCGTATAGACTCGCTTCTTGATCGCCTTGTGCTTCAAGGCCCACGGCTCAGCCATGCCATGTGCGGCGATCAGGTACGGCACCCCGAACCGTCTCGCCACGGCCGATCCTCGGCGGGTCTGAAATTGCCAGAGGCCATGCATGTGCACGATCGCTGCCTGTCGGATCGCTTCATCGAAATCCGCCTCCGGACCATGCAGTGTCAGGCCGACCGGCAGATCGAGTGCCTCGCGTCGTGAGGGGGTCGGCGTGACGATCTCAACCCGCTCCTCCCCTCGACCGGCCAGCGCTCCGGTCATTCCCAGAATGCTCGGCACCATGCCTCCGTCTCGCCTCGGATCAAGGCCATTGCACAGATGCAGCCAGCCTGTCCGGGTCGACCGCGATGCCTCGGTCGATGCTTCCAGTCCTGTTGCAGTGATTGCTTGTGCCGGCATGGCGATTCCTCGATGTCCATTCATTTGAAATTCAAACGTATCGCGAACCGTTTTTGGTTATGAGGCTCGCCGCAATCCTGGCCTGCTCCGGACCGCGACAGCCCGATCAAGCGCCTCCAACAATCCTGTTCCAAAGCGTTCCGGACCCCATTGCCCCACAATCTCGGCGGCGCGTTGGCCCATCGACTCACGTTCTTCAGGAGATCGGCTTGCCATCCACGCGAGGGCATCGGCGATCGCCTCAACCTGCGTCGGATCAAACTGCAAGCCGGTCGTACCCGCCGGTTCGGGAACGAGTGTTCCGGCCGCCCCGACCCGATCACTCACCAGCAACGGCAATCCACACGCTGCCGCCTCGTTGACGACCAGGCCCCACGGTTCCGAAACACTCGCCAGCACGAAGCACGAGGCAAAGGCATACCACGGGGCCAGTTCCTCCTCTTGCAAGAAACCTGGTCGGTGGATCCCCTGCCCCCCTCCGCTCCGGGTAATGACTCGCTGGACCGTAAGTTCTTGCGGTCCCCCGCCGCACAGCACCAGATCCCATGCGTTTGCTCGACCTACGCGTTGGCGATACACACCATACGCCTCAATCAGGGCTGGAAGGTTTTTCTCCTCAGCGAACCGGCAGACACTCAGGAAGTACGGCCGCTCCGGTACGCCGTTCCTTCCCTCGGCAGACCTTCGCGTTCCTTCGGCCCGATTGGCAAATGCGGCATTATCCACCGCGTTGTATCCCATGGCGATCCGATCGCGCGGAATGCCCAACGTTTCCAGATACGACCGGTGACTTGCCCCCCCCACCAGGGCCGCATCGAAGACTCGCAATCGCCTTCGCTTGATCGCTTCCTTCCACCACTGGCGAGGACGATCAATCTCCTGACTTTCCGACATCAAGATCGATGGCCGTCCCATCCGTCGCGCCCACCGGGCCGCTGCCATGACTTCGGGCCGAACGTACCCACTCACCGCGACGGCGTCGGGATGATGGCGATCGAGTGCTTCCTCCATTGCCAGCGCGCAATCCTGATCGGTGAGGTCTTCCAGCACCTTTCCTGGAAACAGCACCATCCGATCAAACAGTTCGTCACGATGTTCCGCTTGCCACGGATAGCGACGCTCGATTCCTGCCGTTTCGATGGCGATAAGCCGTCCCCCTCGCGTCGCCAGTTGCGCCGCCGCGGCTCGCAAACGGGCCAGATGGTACGGGCCAAGGTTGGTGAAACTGATCGCGAGTTTCATGGCAAGCACACTCCTTTGTGAGGCTTGATCCTGTTCGGGTGAGTCCGTGCTGCCCTTGATCTCAGGGTTCTGGAACCTGACACCATCACCGTGTGGCTTCCGTCACCCGATGCACCACCCAGAGCATCACCATCGGCGCGAAAATGGTGTGGCCGTACAGGTAATAGAACCAGATCGCCGGATCATCGTTCACCGTCATGAGCCAGGCATTGAAATAGGTCAGGGCCCACCATGCCTGAGCCCAGGGAGTATCGGCATGATAGCGGAAGTAGTCATACCCGCTTCGGATCACAAGCGCCACCACCGCCAGCACGATCAAGGTGCCGATCGCCCCACCGTTGAGCTGAGTGGCTCCGAGAATTCCGATGGCCGGTCCTGTAAACTTTTCATCACGTTTAAATTCGGAGCCCGCCATCCACGCCGCTTTCCACTGGTCGCGTCCGAACAGCGGTTTCTCGGGCCAGAGCGGACGGGGAATCCACGTTGAGAAGAGCCGAAGATAATTCGCACCGTAGTCGTAGTCCGACTTGTGCGGTACGGTGTCCATCATCAACAGGAAACCACCGTACTCCTTCGTTTCGTGGCTCATCGCATACCGCAGTGGCATCCCCTGAGTGTTGGTCGACTCCTTGAGGTTCAGACTGACAAGAATCTCCGACGGATCAAACGTGGTCACAAATTCCAGGAAGGTGTCGATCCCTCCTTCCTTGCTCCGGTTGTGCTGAATCCGCCAGCCGATCGCCACTGCCACCACCAGGCACCCGATCCCCGCCGCCGTCGCGATCGTACCGATCGACGGACGTCGATACCTCGGCAGATACCACGCGGCGAAGGCGGTCAGAATCCCGAACAACGAATGCGACCGCTTGCCGAAATACATCCAGATCAAGGTGTACGAGAGCGTGATCGCCAGCCCCGCCATCGTCAGCGCCGGTCGAGGCCGATTCGGTTGCCGACCCGTGACGATCAGCAAGATCCCCGCCACCAGTTGCATCGTTGGGAACTGCAACATCAGGCGCTGCTCGCTGCTCATCAGGTTCGGATCGTCGCCACTCCAGCGCCTCAGGACGAGCCACGCACTGGCCAGACCCCATCCCACCAGCAACGGAACCAGAGTCATCACGATCCCCGGCGACCACGATCGCGGCGCCCTCGGCAACCGTCCCGCAATCACCTTCCCGATTCCGCTGTAGTAGACCGCCAGAAACCAGAGCAACGCCCAGAACGCTCGCGCATTGGCCGCCGTGGTCACATCCACGCCCCGGACATTGATCGCCCAGTCGCGATGCATGGTGGCCTGAATCACATACACATGAAAGTAACCTGTTAAAAACAACCAGATCGGCGCGAACGGGTCGAAATCGCGTCGGAAGGCCCGCGCAAGCACCAGGCCGACAATGACCGATGCGGTACCGACAACATACTGTTGATCATGATCCATGGGTGCGAATCCTTCGCCCCGGTCCTCGGTGTTCGTTGGCTCAATCCGCCCACGACCGAAGGCCGATCATCCTTGCTCCATCGCTCCCACCGCGACTGCGTCGGCCACCGATCGGTGATACCGAGTCCAGTCGAACGCCTCGGCCCTCGACCGCGCAGAAGCCGCGCACGATGCTCTGAGTTCCGGGTCCGTTCCCAGCCGCTCCATGCCCCTCGCCAGCGATTCGACATCCGCCGGCGGCACCACGATACCGTCCACCCCATCTCTTGCGACCGAGCCCGACGACGGAGTGACCACACTCGGCAAGCCACACGCCAACGCCTCGTACGTCACCACCGCCGACCCTTCGAACAACGACGGAAACACAAACACATCGGCCGATGCCATCACACCCGGCACCTCGCTGTGCGGCACCCGCCCGAGCAATTCGACTCCCTCCATCAACCCCGCCAGCGGGCCGAGGTCTCGGGGGGCCGCCCCCAGCAGTTGCAACCGCCAGCCCGGCCGCCTCACCTGTTGCCATGCCCGCAAGAGGTATGAAATCCCCTTGCGTTGACTGATCCCTCCCGCAAACAGAAACGTGCATGATGATCCATACCGTTTCCCGTCCTGAGGCCGAAACCGTTTCGTATCCGCCGCGTAGGGAATAACCCGAATGCGATCCCCCGGTGTCCCATGCTTGCGTAATTCTCCAGCAATGTGATCCGAAGGGACCAGAATCCGATCGGCCAACTCCAGGTCTCTCAGGCGACGCTCGTGCAGCCAGTCCAGCTCTCCCCGGTCGATCGGCTCGTCGCCGAGATAGAGGTGGAAGACCTCGGCCGATCGCTCTGCCTCCTCGCTCAGAATCCTTCGCTCCTCGCGTACGTCGCCGTGCACCATGCTCAACACGGCGAAGACCCCTTGCCGACGACACTCGGGCAACGCATGCTCCGATCCCACGTCGCTGAAGATCAGGGCCGTCCCAGGCAATGTCAGTCGGATTCTGGATGCGAGCGTCCGGTCAAACCGATCGGTACGCCATCGCGCCATCGTTCCTCTCGCGTTAGCCCAACGCCCCGCAAGGCGACGCTCCAGAGCCAAGCTCGCATCAAATGCCAGGGTCGATCGGACGCGATCCCCCGGAATCGCCTCCAGGTGTCTTCGCTTCAACGATCGTTCGATTCGAGCAAACCCTCCTGGTGCGATGGTCGCTCCCAGACGGCTCCACGACTCATTCCCCCGGTAATAAAACCCGGTCAGGAACGCATCGAGTTGCCCGCGATCTCCCAGGCCGACCACCGCCTGATAGGCCGGCGGACGCGCATCGGGACACGCCACCAGAACCGAGGGCGCTCGATCTGTTGCCGACCCCTCGCCAGCCCGGCGAGGAGGAGGTGCAAGTTGCGTCACGGGGTCATCCCTGAGTCCGGCTCGGCTCGGTTGCAAGTCCTTTGCATGCAGAGGCAAGCGGCATCATAGAACCGATCGCCCCCTCTCGTCAACCGCTCCCTGATCACGGCCGACGACCCACCATCACCATCGACATCCAGAGCCACGGCAATCGTCCCGCTCCCTCAAAGGCCGTGACTTCAAACCCGGCCTCCACCAGCAGGGTCGAAAGGGTCTTGCGCGACCAGAACTTGATGTGTCCCCCGTCCCAGAGCGCCGTGAAGTGCTGGTCCATCTTTCCCGTCGCCGCCAGGGCCAGGTTTTTCAAGTAACCGTGGTACGGCGTCGAAAGAATCAGGCTTCCCCCCGGCTCCAACGCCTCGAACGCCCGTGCGACAAAACATCGGGGATCATACAAATGTTCAATCACTTCGAGCGCAACGATCGCGTCGAATGTCCGATCAAACGGTTCGCAGAGGTTGTCGTACACCGAGCTGACCTCGAACGGAATGCTCGGCCGTTGTTCCCGGGCAATCGCCACACCCGATTCTTCCAGGTCGATTCCAAAAATCCGATACCCCCGATCCTCCAACGCGGAGGCAAATGCCCCGTTGCCGCATCCGGCATCGAGGATCGTCCGAATCTCCGGCCGAGCGGCCAGTTGCCGTAAGACCGGAGGCCAGAGGTACGTATGCGTATGCGGGATCGACGCCGTGTACGACGAGTAGAGGTGCTGTGTCCCGGCAAGGCTCATGATGACCATCCCTGGTGCCTGGCGCGTTGGACCCCGCGGCCGGCTCAGAATCCGCTCGATCCGGCCGCGACGATGCTTCAGGTGTTACTCGATTTCCCTCGTCGCATCAAGTGCGATCCTTCCCGATTCTCAACCCACCTCGACTGCCGGTTCCGGCAAGGCCCGCCCGATCTCCGCCACCCGGTAACCGAACCCCGATCCCCTCACACTCGACCAGTCGAGGGCTCCCGATCGCCTCGCATAAAGCCCCGGATGCACCCTTGCCTCGGCCGTCGAGGCCTCAGGATAAAACTGCATTCCGTTCGTCTCCACTCCCATGATCGTCCCCGCGTGTGCCGCCAGCAGCACATGAGGAATCTGTGCCAGCATCGGGTTCGTCAGGTCCTGTACCATCAAGGTCATCCCGTGCGCCTTCGCCCAGCAGAGCGACAGCAACGCCCCCGTCTGCGTTTTGCATGTCTTTAGCGCCACCCCGGTCCACCCGAGCGACCTCCCCAGCCGCACCAGTTTCCAGTCGTGAGCACTTTCGTCCATGAATAAGGGTTTGCGAGCCGAGACCGATCGCACGTCAATCCGGTTCGCCTCCAGGTCATACGGGAACGGCTGCTCCACATAAAGGATCCTCCCAAACGTCCTTGGTTCATCTTTCATCAACTGATCGAGAATCGCGTTAACGTATGCCGGATCCTGCACCGTGCAGTTGAAGTCGGTCGAGAGCCAGTCCACCCCCGTTTCCTCGGCAATCCGCCCGATTGTCACCATCCGGTCGTAATCCCATTTCGGATCATTCCCGCGCAATTTGATCTTCAAGCATTTCAGGCCATCTCGTGCAATCCAATCGCGCAGCAAGACCGGGTAGCCGTCCTCCGGTTCGTCCCCCGTCAGTTCCTCCGGCCGAATCGGGTCTTTCCCTCCGACCAGGTGCCACGCCGGCAAAACCTTCGGCGGCTCCATCTCCAGGAAATCGTCTGGGAACGTCCCCACAAACGAAGCCCCTCCCGGTTCCGATTCCAGAAACGCTCCCAGATCTTCCTTCATGAAATTCCGACCATACGTTTCATACGTCGGCACTCCGTTCAGATTCCCATACGCATCGTGCAAGGCCAGGTCGAATGCCGAAGCGCAGATCAAGGCCGCCAACCGCGGCATCGCCTCGGTTCCTGATCGCTCCTCCGCGTTGAATCGATCGGTCAGCCCCGGCAACCGCTCCTCTAAAAAGCGATGCCCGAGGCTCATCGCGTGCCCCGTTCCCAGGTCATCCCCGCACCAGCCCTCGGCCAGCCGTTTGCAAAACGCCTCCATCGCCCCCAGGCGATCCTCGACACTGGCCGAACCGGGCCAGGCCCATTGCACACTCAATGGCGTCTCGCCCCACCCTTCGACGGTCGAGCCTGCGTCATCCGTCACGGTCAGCTTGACCCGCGCACAGGTCACGTGCGTCAAGGTTTCCGGTCCGAATTTCAATGGCACGCGCGTCTTGATCGGCAAGAAGTACAGCGAGGCGGCAACCACCCGGGCATCCTTCGGCAAAGGCATCAGTCTACGCTCCTGCGTTCAACTTAACTCGAAACAACGAAACCGTTCATTCCTTGATGCGGCTCAAAGCCTCTGCCGCCAGCCCTCGATATCCGGTCGGCCGCTCCGGCGGACCATCGATCATCCACCCGCTCACCCCTCGGAAGCGGTCGTACACCGTTTGCATCTCCTCCACGTCCGCAAACCAACCGATCACATACGCCGCACCGAACGTGTCGCCCGGCTGGGTCGCCCGCCCACCGATTTCCTGAATCATGCAGACGTAACCCCGCTGATGGCACCACGCCTCGTACACGTCGCTCGGGTTCAACGTCATCCCCGCCAGCCACGGCCCCTCAGGATGTTGATACGCCCGGATGAACCGCTCCTGCATCGGGCCGGCCCCCCGTTGATAGAAAAAGTGTGCATCAGGCGGGAAATCGGAGAAGAACTCCATCGAAGGAATCGTCTCCGGCTCCTCATAACTCAGATAAATGTGTTCGAACCCCGACCCCTTGTCATGCTTCAGGTGCCCCGGAAGGTCAATTCGCAGGAACAGGCAAGGTGATTCGCTCACCGTTGTCACTCGATCCGCGGCCAGAAAGAACCGCTCCCCCTCCGGAAAGATCAACGTTTGCTCCCACAACGATCCCGCCCGATCATGCGGAGCATATGCCTCTGTCCACGCATGTCTCAGCGTGACCGCGGCGAATCCGTCCCCCACGAACACCCTTGGTGCCAGCCGTTTCACCTGCGTGCAAATCTGTGGCCCCTCGACGTATCGCTTGGGGATTTCCCCATGCACCAGGTTCCCGAAGTCATACTGCCCCTCCGGCACAGGCGCTCCTTCGGGGGTCGGCTCCAGCAAGAAATCGACCACGTCCAGCCCAAACCCCAGGTCCCTCGCCCCAGTCGCCTTGTCCTCGAACGACCCTCCCACAACTCCTGACACATACCCCTGCGTCGCCACCTTCGCCCGAATTCGGCTCGTCTCGATCTGCACCTGGGTTTCCGGCGGATAGGTCGTGCCCGAGATGAGCGGTAACTCCTCGCCCGAGGGAGATGCAACCCGAATCAACGGTTCATTCCGGCGTCCGGTCATGGTCGTCTCCCAGGTCGAAGCGTCCACGAGTTCCCTCTGATCATCGTGTCTTGAAGTCGGATTGGACCCTCCCAGCCCCCCCGCGTCCAGGGTGTACTTCCCCGGTCTCAGGAGGAGCCTCCTCCCGAATCGCGGTCCGAACGGTGCTGGTCCCCTCTCCCCGTTCTTGGGGAGCGGGTTGGGGTGAAGGGTCCAGGCGTTCGGACCTGACCTCGACACCTCGACCAAGCCTTCAAGAGGGGAGCACTTGGTTGACTGCCAGGAATGGGCCGGATGAATCTCCAGGCCGCGGCGATTCATTTTTTGTGACTGAGTTTCCTCTTTTTCTCGATGATTTCGGAGTCCGACCGCGCCGCCCCGGATCGACGCCGATCCCCGGCTCGGCACAACCCCCAAGGCGACGATGCTCCTCATCCAGGACTTTCCTCCATGAGCCACACCACCCTCAGCGCCGCCCGTTTGAACGCCAACCGCCGCAACGCCCTCAAGAGCACCGGCCCCATCACCGAGGCCGGCAAGTCCCGTGTCCGTCTCAACGCCTGGAAGCACGGCTTTCGGTCCGAATCCGACGCTGTCTCCCCCGACGAGGCCGACGCCCTCGCCACCCGACGCGCCGAGTGGGCCTCCGCCTTCCCCACCAATGCCGACGACGGCTACCAATCCTGGCTCGTCGCTCAACTCACCCTCGCCTCGGTCCGCATCGACCGCTGCCAGGCCCACCAGAACCACCAGGCCCTCTACGAGGCCGACCGTGCCGCCTCTGCCTGGGATCTCGACCGCGCCGCCGATGCCGCCAAACTCGGCGCCCGCCTCTCCCGCGACCCCGACCGCGTTGTCTCCTCCCTTTGCCGCTTTTCCGCCGGGCTCGACTGGCTCCTGATGCGCTGGCAATCTCTCGCCGATTGCCTCGAAACCGCCGGCTCCTGGGACGACTCCCAGCGCCGGCTCTGCCTCGACCTCATGCAGATCCCCGACGAGTTCCGCTCGTCCGACTTCACCATGCTCTCCCGCCTTCCGCTCGACGAGCTTCGCGACCTCGTCCGCGAGCAGATCGACGGCCTCGAATCCATCCGCGACTCGTCCTCCCGACTCGACCTGGCCAATCGCTCTCTTGCCGAGGTCGGCCTGCCCACCTCCGAAAGCTCCGAACTCGCCCGCCTCCGCCGCTACGAGTCCTCCCTCTGGCGCCGCTTCCGCTCCCTCGAAGCCTCTTACAAGGCCGCTCGCCCCCCTGCTCCCTGCCTCGACGATGCCGAACGTGACGCCGACGAGATCGACGATCTGCTGACCTTCTCCCGCATGACGGCTCCCGAGCCGGAACCGGAACCGGAACCCACCCTTCCTCCTGGCCCTCGACCCGAGCGACCCACGACGCGGGCCGTTTCGTCTCCGGAGCACCGACTGTCCCCGTCGCCAATCATCTCGTCCGATCCACCGATCCTCCAGAATCGTAAGGCCCGCCGCGCCCAGAAGTCCCACCGCAAGGCTCGCCAAACGTAGTCTCATGGAACGCGACCGATCAAACCCACCTGCCAAATTGGCAGCCCTGACCGAATCACTTCCACGTTACGACGATCCCGGTGGAACGGTTGCCTGGGAAGCCGGCTCGACGGTCTTCTCAACGGTTCGCCGCGCCCAGCGTCCCGCCAGCACCCCGCCGACAACCAGTTGCAACGGGTGATAGACCATGATCGGCAGCAAGATCAGCCCCAGTTGCGGGTCCTGTCCGAAGATCAAGGACGCCATCGGCACCCCCGAGGCGAGCGTCTTCTTCGACCCGCAAAAGATCGCCGCGATCTGATCTGGCTCGGAGAACCCGAGCCACCGGCTGGTCAACGTGGTCGCCGCAATCACGATCGCCAGCAAGGCCGCTGTCCCAACGAGCGTTCCCAGTACCGGACCCAGTCCATGCTCAGTCCAGACCTCCCGCTCCATCGAGTCGCAGAAGGACGTATAAACGAGCAGCAGAATGGTCCCTCGATCGACCTTGTTGATGAACCGCTTGTTCCGCCCTGCCCAGGCACCCAGCCAAGGCCTCGACAGCTGCCCGACCACCAGCGGCAGAACCAGCCAGATCACCAGGTCGATCACCACCTCGCCGAAAGGCAATCCCTTGCCCTGCGCCTCGGCCATCCACCCCAGCCAGAGCGGCGTCAACACCACCCCGAGCAAGGCCGAGATCGTCGCGTTGAAGACCGCCGCCGCCACGTTTCCCCCCGCCGTGGCCGTGAGTGCCACCGACGAGGACACCGTGGACGGCAAGGCACACAGATAAAAGAACCCCAACCTCAGGCCCGGCGACATCCGATCGCCCACCAGCCAGAGCATTGCGATCCCCAGCACCGGAAAGACCAGGAACGTGAACCCCTGAATCAACAGATGCAAGGGCCATTGAAGCGTCCCTTCCCGAAGGCTCGCGAACGGCAAGGACATCCCATGCAGAAAGAAGATCAGGGCCACACCTGCCTTGGTGAGCAGCTCCGGCTTCAAGGCCCCTCCACTCGCCCCCGGTTCCGGGAACAGGTAGGCCAGGCCGACCGCCGCTCCCATGCCGATCAGAAACCAGTCGGGCCGCGGTCGAAACGGTTTGCGAGCGACGGTGAGCGTCATGGAGGATTCCGCCGGAAGAACTCAGGAGACGGCCGCCAACGGACGATGCCCCGGAAGGCCGTCGCGACGGGCGGCATCCTCGGGGCATCAGGACTGATCATCAATCGTCGATTGGGATCAGACGCTCAGGTGGGGGGCGTTGATCCCGGTGCTTTTGTAGCCGAGGGCATACTTCTCCCTCCGGGCCAGTTCCAGGTCATGTTCGACCATCATGCTGACAAGGCCGTCGAGATCGACCTCCGGCTCCCAGCCCAGCTTCTGCTTTGCCTTGCTCGGGTCGCCGAGCAACACGTCGACCTCCGAGGGCCTCATGTACTTCTCGTCGAACTCAACGAAGTCGTTGTAGTCGAGGTCGAGCTTCGAGAAGGTCTTCTCCAGGAACTCGCGGACCGAGTGGGTTACGCCCATCGCCACGATGTAATCATCCGGCTCCTCTTGCTGGAGCATCAGCCACATGGCCTTCACGTAGTCGCCGGCGAATCCCCAGTCGCGTTTGGCGTCAAGGTTCCCCATCACCAGCTTCTTTTGCAGGCCTTCCTTGATCCGCGTCGCCCCGACGGTGATCTTCCGGGTCACGAAGCTTTCGCCGCGACGGGGGCTTTCGTGGTTGAACAAAATCCCCGAGCAGGCGAACAGGCCGTAGGCTTCCCTGTAGTTGATTGTCTGCCAGTGGGCGTACAGCTTCGCACAGGCATACGGGCTTCGGGGATGGAACGGCGTTTCCATCGTCTGAGGGGGCGGGGCCGAGCCGAACATCTCCGAGCTGGACGCCTGGTAGAACTTCACCGGCTGGCTGCGGGCGAGCTGGCGAACGGCTTCGAGCAGACGGAGCGTTCCTACCCCCACCACATCGGCCGTGTAGATCGGCTGGTCGAACGACACGCGGACGTGGCTCTGCGCCCCCAGGTTGTACACCTCATCCGGCCGAATCGTCTCCATCAGCATCGACAGGCTGGAGGCGTCTCCCAGGTCGGCGTAGTGCAGGTGGAACCGATCGGCATAGGCGGGGTTGCGGACAATGTGGTCGATCCGCGATCGGTTCAACGTACTGGTCCGCCGGACCAGGCCATGCACCACGTAATCCGGCTTCTCCAGCAGGAAGTCGGCCAGGTACGATCCGTCCTGACCGGTGATCCCGGTGATCAACGCATGCTTCATCGATCCGTCCCTCCGCGTGGCATTCGATGGGGCCGGGTGCGTCCTTGCGTCCCGGTGGCGGCCTCGGCGCGAGTCAATCGGCCGGCGTTGCCGGGGCCGATCGATCGGGCCGGGGTCGAGGAAGTCTCAGGGGATGTGATACGAGGCCCGATCCTCCGGCAGGACCGGATCAATCACGTCGAGCAATTCCGCAATGAAGTCGCGCAGCTCGGCATCGCCGAGCCCGGTTTCGCTGGGGTAGAAAACCTCCACCGTCAGCCCCGAACCCCTCGTGGTGCGGCCGTGGCTGCTTCGGCTGGAGATCGGCAGGCCCCGCACGAACCGCTCGACGCGACCTTCTCCGAAAATGTAGTACCAGAATCCGATCTTTTGAACCAGTTCACTCTTGCCGTACCCGAGCAGCGAGACCATCTGCGGCGGCCCACCGGACCGCTCGATCTCGACCACCTTCGTCAACGCCTCGACCTTCTCCCAGCCGCCGGACGGCAGGCAAACTTCTGGCGAGTGCCGCAGATTCAGGCCGCGATCCGAGTAATTCATCCAGAGCCAGACCTGCACTCCCGGCCGCCCCTTCAACGTGTAGACCCGGTTCAGGTACTCCGTCGCCTGCGACTCGACGGCAATTTTCTCGTCAACCGGCTCATCCTTGCCCACCCAGTTTCCCAGGGTCATCGGAATCGTTTGCAACGATTGCTTCAACGGCGGCCGTTCCGTCCGGGTCGCTCGCTCGACAGCCGCTTCGGCGACCAGGCCGAGGCTCAGGATCAAGAGGCCCAGCACCGCGCGTCGGGTCGTGGTCATCGGTGGTCAGTCTCCCGCGAAGTTCAAGGGGTCCAGGCCGCTCGGTCATTGTCCTCGGTCTTGGGAGTCGATCAGCCTGCCGCCGGGGCCGGGTTCGGAGAGGTCGAGGTCGGCCGGTCCTCCTCGACAATCATGTTCAGAATCGCGCACTCGATCCGCAGCAAGGCCAGCCCGAATCCCATGAGCAAGAGCCCCTCGATCGTGTGGAAGGTCCCCATCGCCAGCTTCGGATCGTATGCCATGATCCAGCCGGTCAGCACCACCCGCGCGACGTTCGCCGTCAGGGCGACCGGGATGGCCGAACCGATCAGGACCAATCGATACCACCGTGGCCTTGGCGTCAGGAATGCCACGGCAGTCGTCAAGGCAAGAAACCCGGTCAGCTGCCTCATACCGCTGCACGCCTCGGCCACGAACATCCGGACCCCGCCCGGCAAGGTCAGGTGGTTCCCCTCGCAGAGCACCGGCAATCCCGTGCCGTTGAGAATCACCGAGGCCGCCTTGCTGACCATCAGTTGCAACGGGTTGGCGATCGTCGTGTACAGGTGGATCGGTAAGGGGACCATGAACACCAGAAACGCCAACGCGAACCCATACCGAGACAGGGCATCCCGACCCGCGAACAACGCCACGATTCCCGCCAGCCCCGCGATGAACGACAGGTCGCTGGCAATCCCGACCGGCACCACAATCGTCGCCAGGCGTCCCAGCAGGGCCATCATCAGCAAGACCACCCCCAGCCCCACCGCCGGCACCTGCCGGATCGGCCCGTACTGGGCGGCCATGTTGGCGAAGTAGAGGCTGATGAATGGAACAAGAAATCCATGACTGTAGTTCTGATCCGTCGACCAGACCTGCACGAAGTGCACCAGAGTCGAGCGGAACAGCAGCGCCAGCAAGGCCAGGCAGGCCGCGGCCCCGAGCAGGGCCGTTCGGCCATCGCTTTCCCTCCACCCGTCCCGGATCTGGGCCAGCAACGGGGGCAGTTCACGAGGAGCCGGCGCGGAAGCGTCGTCTCGGGCCGAGATGGTGGAAGTCGCCAAGGGTTCGTCTCCTCACTCTCCGAGGGTCCGCGATCGCGACGGTCGGACCGAGGCAGACAGGTCGGTCCCGTCCCCCTCGCCGCCGCCGGTGCCGACCAGGCTCATCCCGCGCCGAAGCTGGGTTCGGATGGCCTCACTCGTGACCGGGTCGTTCGGGTCAGTAATCATGCTGGCCAGCAAGCAGGATCGCTCCTCGCTGTCCTTGCCGGTTCGGCCGTACAGTTCCGCCAGGTTGAACAGCCAGGAGCGGCGGGCCGGCTCCTCGGCCTTGGACAGGTGATCGAGGGCCGCTTGATACTGCTCGGTCGCCTCGTCGAAGCGGCCGGCCAGAGCCATGGCTTCGGCCGAGGCTGCCAGATGCAAGGCCGTCGAGCATCCCGCAGGAGCCGGTTCGTCTCCCAGCGCGATGGCTCGATCGAGGGCCGCGTCGGCCGCCGAATCCCCTCGCTGACGAAGCAATCGGGCGGCGACGAGCCAGGCTTCGGCCACGTCGGGCAAGATCTCCTCCCAGTCCTCGGTCGACCATTCGGGGCGGTTCGCCATGTCGAGCACGACGACCTTGATGACCTCTTCCAGAGGAAGGCCGAAGCGTCCGCCGCGAGGCTCGCTATGGAAGGTCGGTGAGGCTGAGAGCTCAGGCTGGGCGCGACAGGCCATCTCCAGGGCGATTCGGTACGCTCGCTTCGCTGCCTCCTGCTTCCCCTCGGAAAGCAAGGCCCGGCCGGTCCAGCTCAAGCTCCAGACGTCTCGGCTGAGGCCCACGGCCGAGGCGGCCGGGTCGTTCCCCGGTTCCTGAAGGGCTCGCCAGGCTTTGGCGAATCGCAGGCTCGGATGACCCGGAGCATTGCCCGACGCTGCATGCAGCAAGTCGCCGGCTCGCTCCTGATTGGCCGGATCGAAGCCGATTCCCTGACCAGAGAGCAAGGCCGCTCTCATGATCATCTGGTCGGCTGTACTGTTCCACCACTTCGCCGCCGGCAGCTCCTGCTCACGCTCAAGCAGTAGTTCAAGGGTATTCCCTTCCGGTCGCTTCCCTTCGGCCAGTTGATCGGCCAGGCGTCCGGTCCCTCGGTCCACGACTGCCCAGGTCCAGGAGAGCCGAACCCCCGCGACCCCGACCGCGACGGCCACGAACATCAAGGGAATGCAAAGCCACGAGCCTCCGGGAACCGTCCAGCCATCGGGAGCAATCCGATCAGTCGGAAGGGGAAGGCTGGCAACCTTCCGGTGTCGACCCGCAGGCCTCGATCGCGTCCGATCCCGCTCCGGTTGGGCCGTGAGAATGGCTTTCGCCGAAGGCCAGTCTCCGGATCGATTGACCACCGGCTCGCGATCGTCGGGATCGGTTGCGTCCTGGCTGAAGCGGTCGTATGGTCCTGAGGGGCCCTCGGTCGGCTCGCAAGCGGGAAGGATCGCTCCGCAGGGCTCGGCCGAGGCGATCCCCGCTTCCCCCCGCTCCTCCCGAACTTCGACCTCTGGTTCCGGCACGTCAATCGGTCCGGGGGCCGACTCGGAAGCATGACGCGGTTCCGGCTCGGCAGTGTTCCGGCTCAGGAACGAGACGAGCTCAGACAGCCGGATCGTCGGCACCGCCAACCTCGGACGATCCGCGTCAGGTGTGATTGGATCCTCTGCCTGATCCCCCTTGACCTCAGCCGTCTGCTCCGATCGTTCTGAAGAAGGCACTTCGAAAGCGACGGCCAGGCCCTTCGAAGTCGATCGGCCCTGTTCCTTCGAGTCGTCGGTGGATTCCTGGGCCAAGGCGCCCGAATTGGCCGGAACCTCGACCGCAATCGGGACCGAATCCTCCCGGAACGGCAGTTCGACCGCAACGACCCGCTCCCCTTGATCCCCCCGAAGCTCCTTGGTGAGAGACTCGACCACATGCTCGATCGGCTCACAACCGTCGGCTGCCTGCGCTGGTTCCTCCGAGACGGCGATCGGAGCGACAGAATCGGGCTCCGCCTCTGCTCCGGTCGGTGGAGCCGATCCTTCGAGAACCTCCTCGTCCGTCGACATCGAACCCGGGTCGGTCGCCTCCTCCTCCTCGATGAGCAGGGTCGGTTCGGGACCGGGCTCAACACTCGGCAGGCCGACATCCTCGTTCTCAATCTCAAGAATCAGGGCATCCGGCTCGGAGATGATTTCGAGAGGAATCGCGGGCGCGGTCGATTGGAGCAACACCTCGACCGGCACGATCTCCTCGGTCACTCGCAGCGATCGGCTTTGGGGCCGGGCCTCGGTCGCGGGCGGTTCGCTGGCCTCAGGAGGATTGAGTTCGACTGCGGCGGTCGTCGCCCGAGGGGTAACCTTCGGCTGCGATCGGGCCTGCGGAGTCGGGTACGACGGCGGCTGACCTGGGATCGGATGGTCGTACCGAGGAGCGGCGGGAGCCACCGGTTCCCTCAGCGTCCTGAGCGAGGGCTCCGGAATCACCGAAGGCTTCAAGTGTGCCGAGGAGGTGCGGGACTTTGGCTCCGGCTGTCTGACGGGACGTTGTTCCCGGTTCTTGATCGAGGCGCCGGCCGCTCGCCAGCGAGCTTCCCATTGGCGTTCGTGGAGGCGATCCTTCAGCCATCGCTCCCGCTGCTTGAGCCTGGCTTCCAGGCGAGCGACCTCGGCCTTCTGCCGATCCAGCGGATCGTCAGACCCCTCCAAGCCTTCCTCGGCGTATCGGCCGGCCTCCGGTTCCGACTCGATTGGGACGACGACCTGTTCTTCAGCGTCGAGCGTGGGGTCGGCATCGGATTCGGGACCATCCATTGTGGGCAAGAGGGTCAACCATCGGTCGGCCAGGCGGAGGGTCGAGCCCATCGGGACGGGTCGGGGAGCGTCGGCCGGTCGACCATCGAGTGTCAGCGTCGAGGAGGCTTCAACCGGCTGAAGGTGCCAGGTATTCCCGCGTCGACGGAGCAAGCACTCGACCTCAGCCAGCGCAGGATCATCGAGCCGGACCTCGCACGATCGGCCCCGGCCAATCCGGACGCTCGCCTCGGTCAGCGAGACGATCCGGGTCGCCCGGCTATTCCGGGCTCGGATGTGCAGAAAGGCCGCATCGTGCATCCTGATCGCTCCTCCTTGAAGCTGATCCGCAACGCGGGGAATCCCGGCTCCTCGTCAGGCGGCCTCGACAAACAGATCGGTACCCCCGGACAACCAGCGGTCCAGGATCCCCAACACCGCACAGGCTGCCAGAGCCACGGCGGGCAGCTCAACCGTCCAGTGAACGCTGGCGAAGACTCCGAAGCAGACCGCCGAGGCCACCAGGCCACAGGCCAACGCCCGGTCGGCCGACCCGACCCGCCGCCAGGCCCGGATGATCCGGGCAAGGCCCCACAGAAAGGCCAGGCCAAGCACTCCCGCTCCTGCCAGGCCCGATTCCACCACCCACTGCAAGACACTGCTGCCTGCGGTCGTCGGGCTGGCGTCGGTCGTTTTGTACGACGGAATGACCCGGCCGAAGGTGCCCAGGCCCGTTCCGAGGATCGGGAAGTCCCGGATGATCTGGGCCGACTGCCTCCAGAGCCGCTCTGCTCGGTCCAGATCCGCCGTGATCGGAGCAAGTTTCGGATCGGTCCCCCAGCCGGCAAAACGGTTGGCCGAGACCCCTGCGCCCAGACTTCCCAGGGCCAGAACCGTCAGTCCCACTGCCAGCCACCGCGACCCGGTTGGCCAGGCTCCCGGCAATCCTGCCAGCACCAGACCGACTGCAAACGGGATCGCCAGCAAGGGCCCGCCGATCACGCCGATCAGGGCCGAACCCGCCAGAACCACCAGCACCAGCAAGCCGACCAGCGGGGCGAGTCCCGAACGGCCGATCCGATCCGCCATCGGTTCTCGACTCCCCCGCGGAGCAAGCAGATGCAGCAGCAAGGCCAGCGACAGCGGCAAGCCCAACGCTCCGATCGCCAGGTAAGCGCCCGGGCCTCCCATCAGGCTTCCGATGAAGAAGGGCCGATCGGGTTGAGGAAGCAACCACGGTCCGTTTGCCCCACCCTCTTCGGCCAGGGGGCGGAGGACCGAAGTTCCTGGAGCCCTCAGGAGATCAAGGGTCGAAGGGGCCCAGCTCGGGGCCTTGCCAGGGGTGATGATCCCCAGCAGCTCAGGAACGTTGCCGACCAGCTGCACCAGACCGATGCCCGTCATCAGCACGAAGATCCCAACCACGCTGCCCCAGATGACCATCGTCCGGCCCAGCTTCCGGGCGAACCGGGCCGAGGTAACCAGGACCACCAGCCCAATACTCGCATCGAACAGCCATCGGAGCGTGGCCGATCGGTCGACCGTGGCCGGGGTCCGTGAGGCGAGCGCCTCGGGAAGATCGGCCTCCGGGTCGTCGGCCAGGACAAGGCTCGACGGCACCCCTCGGGCATGCAGCGATCGGGCTTCCGGGGCGATCCGACCAGCCAGGCTCGCGGGGATCGGCGCGAGCTGCACGACCGCCAGGCTTACAGCCAGCACCCCAAGAACCGGCAACGGACTGAATCGAATCCGGGCCTGCCCCTCAATCGCCACCCGGGCCAGTCCGAGGACGACCAGCAGCACGGCCAGGGCCGCAATCACCGGCCGCCACCACCAGACCACGCCGCCAAAGGCCAGCGCCGTTCCGGCGAGCATCCCCACAAGGATGCCCGCCTGAAGGCGATCGGTCCACTCAAGGATGCGGATGCGAAAGGTGCCCACCGGGAGTCTCCGGTTCGAGTCGAATCGGTGCAGAACAGCTCGGGATCACTCCGCCGCGGCCAACGCTCCGGCCGCTCCTCGCGTCCGGCCGCCGAGTCGGCCCGAGGCCACCGGACCGACCGGTTCGCCATGCTCATCAAGGTACGAAGAAACACACGACCAATTGTTCACGTCTTCACACAATCCATTGAAGACCACGCCGACAATTGGGGCGTTCGATTGTTCGAGCATCGTCCGGGCTCGAAGGACCGGCCGAAGGTCGTTTGCCCCGGCTCGGACCACGAGGATCGCAGCATCGACGATTCGCCCAAGCATCCGACAGTCCGCCAGGCCGAGAATCGCCGGGCCGTCAAGGATCACCCGGTCGTAGTGTCGCGAAACGGCCGTAATCAGTTGCTTCATCTCCAGCGCTCCGAGGACCTCGACGGGGACTCCCGAGGGGTCGCCCGACGGGAGGAAGTCGAGGTTCGGGATGTCGGTCGAGACGACCGTGCGTTGCCAGGGCATCTCACCTCGGAGGACATCGACGAGGCCAAGGTCGTGCTCGGTATCACCCTCGCCGTCATCGAAGACCGGCCGGAGACTCGGGCGGCGGAGATCGACTTCGAGCAGCAGGGTTCGCTCGCCGGATCGAGCACAGGTGGCGGCCAGGTTCAGGGCGGTGGTGCTCTTCCCCTCGCCGGCCTTGGCACTGGTAACGAGCAAGGTCACGGCCGGTTTGCCCTCGGGGCAGGTCATACCGACCAGACTGGCTCGGAGGTTTCGGTAGGCATCCGCCTCGGCCGAGTGCGGAGCGCCGGCGGTCCAGAGGTGCCCGCCACGTTGCAGCCGGGCCGTTCGCTTCATCCGGGAAATGACCCCGAGCAAGGGGAGGGTCAGGCCGGTCGTCAGTTGCTCAGGAGCCCGGACCGAATGATCGAGGTGTTCGATCGCCAGAACGGTGCCCACGCCCGAGACCATCGAGACGAGACAGACGAGGGCTACCATCAAGGTGTATCCCGGACGAACCGGCTTGGGTGGCGGGGTGGGGCGCTGGACGACGCGAACCGGCTTGTTCTGGGTCTTCGAGAGCACGTCGAATTGATCGATCTTCGCCCGAAGCATGGCGATTCCGGCGGCGGTCCGCTCGCGTTCCTTGAGCAAGGTGAGGAATTGGTTGTGATCGGGGGCCATGCGCTGGATGTCGCGGAGCATGCTCTGTTCCGCTTCCTCGATCTGGGTCAGCTCGCCGGTGAGGACCTCTCGATATTGAGTGAACAGGGTCGTGGTCGGATCTTCCTGGGCTGCGTTGGCCTGAAGCGACATCTCCTGAAGATCCTGAATCTGCTGGTCCAGGTCGCGTCGCATCTTCATGTAGCGAGTGATGGCCGGGTCTCGCGGATTCCGGGCGACGCGGGTGACCTCTCCGATCCTCTGGTCGAGGGCCTGGCGACGATCCATCAGGTCCGCGATTTGCCGCTGTTGCACCGAGACGCCAGGATCCTGATCCTTGGGGAACATCCGGGCGATCCAGAGCTGATGCTGAAGCTGATCCAGGCTGTTCTGCTTTTGCCGCTTCAGCAGGTCGAGATATTGATAACGATCGACCAGCCGGTTCGTGCCGTCGGGAGAGAGGTCGGGCGAGTTGGCCATCGCCTGGCTGATCCGGCGGTCGATCTCGGACAGCTCGTCGTACATCTTCTTGATGTTGGCCTCGGCGGCGGCCTGCGAATTGACGACCTTGTCATCGACTTCAGCCTGCGAATCACGTTCGTATTCTTCGAGCCAGAGGTCGAGAATTGTGGCGACCCGGTACGGATCATTGCCTTCGAGATGCACATCGTAGCGAGTCGATTGCGCCAGGCGGTTGGTTTTGAGATTGGCAAGAAGTTCCTCGACCGGATCTCCTTCGGACCGCACCGGAGGGCCGATCCGAGGGCTTCGGAGCACGTCCTCGACCGTCTGCCGGTTTCGAAGGTGGGCCAGGCGATTGGCCTCGTACTGCTCGGCGGTGACGGCCGAGAGATTGATCGAGTCGTCGGCCATCAGGCTGGCGAGGATCGAGTCAAACTGAGGTGGTACGATCTCGATCTGGGCCGATGCCCGATAGACCGGCTTCTGGCGCAGGACCAGGGTGGTGCCGATCGTCGCCAGCACTCCACCCACGAGCACGATGAGCCAGAAGCGTCGTCGGAGGGCTCGAAGGTAATCAGACGGAGACTTCCCCGAGGTCGAGCCGGTCGAACCGGAGGAACCCACCGCCGACCCCAGAGGGATGTAGGCCGGAGCCGGGGAATGGGGGGCGGGGACCGCCGAAGCCGACGGGGCAGTCGCGTGTTGGGGAACCCCGGCGGGCTGGCCGCCATAGGGGAGGATGATCCGCTCCATGAGTCACACCCTTCCTTGAGCGTCGCGTCACGGTCAGTCGGTGTCGGGCGATTGGGGGACGAAGGCCACTCCCGAGGGGGGGGAGGACCAGCCACCAGCGAGCCCGGCGGGTGCCGTTGCCAGCACCAACGTGGTGCCGGGCTTCGGCGATCCGCTAAGGACGTTCTCGGGCTCCGACCCAAGCGAACGCCCGAGCGCCCCGTCGGCCAGCAGCCGACCCAGGCGCTCACTGCTCGCCAGCGAGAGCCGCTGCAGGAATCGGAACGCGATGTCGGAGGCCAGGTCCGATCGATCGCTGAACCGCAAGTCGACCGTCAGCAAGGCATCGCCGGCACCAAAGAGTCGGAACTGGGCGGTGGGACCCGACAGGTGATCGGCCGAAGCAGCTCGATCGGTCGACTCGGCCCAGTCTCCCTGATGGCGTTGGGTCGACTCGGTGCCCGGTCCTCGGAACGTCAATCGAGCCGCCGAGCAGCCGAGGATGTTGGCGGTTTCGGCCATGATCTCCAAGACCCGGTCGGGATCGGCAGCCAGCTCGACACGCTGAATCGCCTCCCAGGTGGCCTTGGCGGCGCGGCGTTCCTGGCGACCGCGGACCATCCGAGCTGCCAGATCGTTCCGCAGTTCGGCCAGTTCGTTGCGACGGCTGTACAGGATCACGACGAAGGCCGAACAGCCGGAGCTTCCGAGGATCAGGGCCAGGACATCGCTTCGCATCGCCACTCCGAGCAAGACAACACCGCAGAGAAAGGCGGTGAAACTGTAAAGCATGGCCGCGGCCTGCCTCGGGTCGAGTCCGAGGCCGATGAGGACATGGTGGACATGGCGGCGGTCGGCGGCTGTCAGGGGAAGGTTGCGCACCCATCGCCGAAAGATCGCCAGGGCCGTGTCGGAGATGGGCAATCCCATCGCAAGGATCGGCAACAGGATCGAGACGGCCATCGTTCCCTTGAGCGAGCCTTGAATCCCGATGACCCCGATCAGCATGCCGATCAAAAGGCTCCCGCTGTCTCCGAGAAAGATGCAGGCCGGATGCCAGTTGTAGAGCAAAAAGCCGGCCAGGCCGCCGGCAAGCGCTGCTCCCATCAGTGCCGATCCGTAGTTGCTCAGGGCCACAGCCACCAGCATCATGGTGGCCGCGACGATCAACCCGACGCCCGAGGCAAGTCCATCCATTCCATCGATCAGGTTCCAGATGTTCATGCATCCGAGGAACCAAAGCAGGGTGATGGCGATGCTCGGAAGGTCGAGGAGCAACGTCTCGGAGCGACCCGGAATCCCGAGGCTCAAAGGCAGACTGAGCGAGAGTTCCAGGCCGAGAATCTCGACCGACTCGATCCGGATGCCTCCGGCATAGAGGAGCATGACGGCCATCGCCTGGCCGAGCAGCTTGGCTCGAGGTGTGACGCCGATCGTATCGTCGACGACACCGAGCACCAGGACCACCCCCGCCGCCATACCGATCCAGGCGAGGGAATCGGCCCAGGTGTCGATTCCCGGCCAGCTCGGCATCAGGCCGCCGAAGGTCAGAGCTCCCAGGCCGACCGCCAGGCCGACGGCCAGGCCCAGGCCGCCAAGGCGAGGCGTGGCTCCCTTGTGCACGCGGCGGAATTGATCCGGCCGGTCGATCGCCCCGGCCCAGATGGCCAGACGGGTGACGATCGGTGTGGCCAGCACGCAGCCGAGAAACGAGAGCGCGAAGACGAGCAGGTAGGAATCGGGCGTCATGGACCGGCACCAGCTCCATCCGGCCCGGACGTGCGAACCGAGCACAACGCCCACCGGGGGCGAGGTCATGTTCGCAAGCATCCGTGCTCGATTGCGAATCCTTCGATTCCATTCGACGGAGACGGTCCAACGGTCGTTTCCGGGACCGCGGACCTAGGCTGGCTGACCGTACCAGGTCAACCAGGGCGGTAAAGGGCTATTGCCTGAAACCGATCTGCAGACGCAAGTGTGTCGTCTTCATGACTGGGAATCTCCTCCTTGATGAATCGCGAAGGGTGTTTGGCTCAGGAGTCGGAAGCGTCGGGAATATCCGGGATTCCGAAGGCTCGATGACGGGTCTGATCGTTCAACCGTTCCGTGGTGTCGCTCCCGCCGTTGGTGATCGAGCGGCCGTAGTATGAACAGGGAACCGTCGAGGGTCAAGAGGGAATCAACGATCTGGGGTGATCGAGGAGCCCGCCCCCGGTTGGGACTGGGGGCGGGCTGGCGGGGTCAATATTGATCGGCGCTGAGCACCTCGCCGCCGGCTCGTGTGCCGAGGGCCATCCAGGTGAGCTGGTTGATGGTTGACTTGATAAATCGAACGCTGCCGTCGCCCATTAAGACGTTGCAGCCACCGGGGTGGGCGCTGGTCGCGTTGTTGATGTGGGAGTTGTCCATGCCGCAGCCGCCGCAGCCCTGGCGGCAGGAATTCCAGGGAGATTGTGTCGAATTCGGGGGGACGATGACGTTGAAGAGCGTCATCGCCGGCGCTCCCCAGCCCCAATACTGCCCAGCGTTCTGATAGCCCGACGACTGAGCGCCATTCGTGTTGTAGAACTCGTTGCAAGCTTGCAGGGTGAGCTGAAGCCCGGGCATGTTTTCGAGGGCGTTGGTGCTCTCCCACATCCCACCGCCGGAGACGCCCACCATGCCGTTTCCGGGAGAGCGATCGGGGGTGCCGGGGACGCCGGTCAGACGTTCGGAGAACGCGATGGTGTTGGCCGTGCCGTCTCTGATCCGAGAAATCGGGTACGCCTGGGTCATGGCGAACAGCCCGGAACTGACCGTTTGGGCCCGGTAGCCGATCGTGGTGCCGAGGCTGGCGTAGTAGTTATTCGAGAACTGACGGCCGGCGTTGAAATCCGACGGACAAAGAAAGCTCGTGACGATCGTTCGATACGAGGTGTCGTTGGCCGCCTGGCCAGCGGCGCTGGCGACAGGAGGAAGCTGGAAGTTGATGGCGTCGTAGATCGGCTTCGCCTCAAGATAAGGCAGCAGCAGGGCGTGGGCGCTCCAGTTGTTCCAGTTATAGATGGTCCCGGCCTCGTCGGCGTAAACGCGAGACGATCCCATCGGGAAGGTGTCGAAGACCGAGTGATAGTTATGAATACCAAGGCCGATCTGTTTCAGGTTGTTGGTGCACTGGGCACGGCGGGCGGCCTCTCGCGCACTTTGCACGGCGGGCAGCAGGAGGGCGATCAGCACGCCGATGATCGCGATCACGACGAGCAATTCAATCAACGTGAACCCACGAGGGGCTCGCGACGGCTGCGGTTGATGAGTTGAATGGGTTCGCATGCGTAAGGCTCCTTCGATGCTTGAGTCGAGCGTGAATTCTCCGGACACTCGTGATCTGAGCCTGAGAGATGGATTCAAATGGATTGGGATCGACCTATCCGATCCGAGGGGAACGACAGCCGATCGGAGCGTGGATTGAACGAAGGCGTAAGTCGGTTTCGAACCTTGGGGCTGAGATGTTCCTGCCAAAGCTGGCCCCGGATCGTTACTTCACCATGCCTTCCTTCATCAGACGTTCCATTTCATCCATCGAAGCCTGTTCGCCGGCCTCCTGGCCTGGCACGTCCTCCATGAGATCGCCGGTTTTCGGTCCTCCGCCGCAGCCGCTCGCAGTGATCGCAGCGCTGAGGGCAAGGAACCGTGCGAGCCTTCCTGAACATCTTCGCCAGGTGTCGTCCATCGTGATCCTCCCAATGCGCAGGGCGAACCCTCCCGAATCCGAAACGATTGGGTGAAAGGGGAGATGCCCGCGGTTTACGTAATTGAGCGACGTTCGACCGCAGCGAAAACACGTTGGGTGCCCCCGACCCGGGAGCACCAGGAGTCCTCAACAACCTGGGGAAATCATCAGGACAAGGCTGCATTCATCGAGGTTGAGAAGCATGTTTCTGGAAACACATGCCTTGACGTCTGATGACCATGTCGAACCTAATTAGACTACGAATTCGAGTCAATAAAAAAATCCCGATTCCGGGACGGGAGACTTGGGAGACAATGCTGAAGGCCCTCAAGTGAGCCGGCGGGTTCCTGAGGCAGACGTGCGCAGGTATCATCGATTCCTGAAACTTCGCGGTGTGGGGTTCGGGGTACGAAGGCTTCGGGATCGTTGCGCTTGTGAGAGACCTCATTCTCGGGACGGCGGGACACATCGATCATGGCAAGACTTCTCTGGTCCGCGCCCTGACCGGTGTTGATACGGACCGATTGCCGGCGGAAAAGCAGCGTGGCATCACGATCGACCTGGGGTTCGCATCGCTTGACTTGGGTGAGGTGCGAATCGGACTGGTCGACGTGCCCGGTCACGAACGATTCATCAGAAACATGCTGGCCGGTGCCACCGGGTTCGACCTGGCGTTGCTTGTCATTGCGGCGGATGACTCGGTGATGCCTCAAACGCGGGAGCACCTGGAGATTCTCCGGCTGCTGGGGTTGCGATCTGGCTTAATTGCTCTGACCAAGTGCGACCTGGCGACCGAGGACTGGCTTGATCTGGTCGAGGAGGACGTGCGAACCCTGGTGGCCGGAACGTTTCTTGAAGGGGCCCCGATCGTTCGCACGTCAAGCTCGACCGGATTGGGAATCGATGAGTTACGATCGACCCTGGCCCTGCTGGCCGAGGCGATTCCGAGGGTGCCGACCGAGGCGCCGTTTCGCCTGGCAATCGACCGCTGCTTCACCGTCGCCGGGCACGGAACCGTCGTGACGGGAACGATCGTCTCCGGGGCGGTCACTGTGGGAGACGAGCTGGAGTGGCTGCCCGAGGGGCGATTGCTGCGAGTGAGAGGGCTGCACCGTCACGCTCAGGCGGTTGATCGGATTGAGCGGGGAGCCCGGGCGGCCATCAATCTGGCGGGCGTGCATCATTCGGAGGTCCGGCGGGGGCAAGAGCTGGCGACCCCTGGCTTTCTCCGGGCGTCGGTGGTGCTTTCTGCGGCGTTCAGGGCCTCGGCCGATGCACCCCGGCCCTTGCGGCATCGGGCGCGGTATCGATTGCATTTGGGGACGGCTGAAGTGACGGCCTCACTGTCCTTGCTGGACGGGTCAGAGCTGGCACCCGGTCTGGAAGGGTTTGCTCAGTTCTTTCTGGGAGAGCCAGTCGTGGCCGAGTATGGTCAGCCGTTCGTGATCCGAGAGGAAAGCCCTCCGTGGACGGTCGGCGGCGGTCAAATTCTGCAGCCGACTGCGCGGCGCATCCGTCGTAGAAATCTGGGTGATCGGGAACGACTTGCCCGGTTGAAACGTACCGACCCGATCGAGCGAGCGGCCGCGGTGATGGGCTCGTATCAACTGGAACCGTGGTCGAATCTCGATCTGGCCCGAGACGCGGGCCTCGCCCCTGAGGAGGTTGATCGGGTCGTGGCCGAGGCCCGAGCGAGTGGTGAGCTGATCGATCTTCCGGTCGGTCCTCGACGGACGATCCGGATCGTTCGATCGCATCTGGAAACGCTGGAAGATCGGGTGGTGAAGGCAGTTGGGCGTTTGCATGAGCGGAATCCGAGACTTTCACGTGTGCGGCGATCGAGCGTGCTGGGGACCCTGAGCGACCTGAAAAGCGAGTCGCTGGTGGCGGCGGTGATCGATCGCCTGGCGAAGGCTGGCCGATTGATCACCAGCGATCGGACGGTGGCATTGACGGGGTATCAACCGCAGTTGACGCAGGCAGAGCGGAGGCTCAAAACGGAGTTGCTCGACGCTCATCGGGGGACCGGCTTCGCGCCGCCGATGGCCTCGGAACTGCTCGATCGAGCCGGGAATCGACGTGAGATCGTGCCGGAACTTCTCGATCTACTGGCCGAGGAGGGGCATCTGGCGGCTGTCGAGCCTCGAATGTTGTATCTCGAAGCCGATGCCGATCTGGAATTGAAACGACGGGTGGCCGACCGATTGCGGGACGGATCGACGATCAGCATGGCCGATCTTCGCGACTTGCTCGGCACGTCGAGGAAGTATGCCGTACCGATCGGGGAGTATCTGGACCGGATTGGGCTGACGATCCGAGACGGAGATCTTCGACGGCTCGGAGCAGTGGCGGAGGAGCCAGTGGGATGACTGAGTTCGAGGACCAATCGGGGGATCGCTCGAAGTCCTCCGCCTTTCGGCGATTACCACCGGTTCATGCCGTGATGGCTCGGCCCGAGCTGGCCGAAGCCATTGAGGCGAAGGGTCGAGAAGTCGTTGTTGCTGCCATCCGAGCGGTCCTGGAGGAGGCTCGTACCGCGATTGCCCTCGGGCACGACTCGACAGCCCTCGAGGGGGAGGACGCGATCATCCGTCGCGTGGTGGATCGACTTGATCAGGATCGGCCGGTCTTGCGATCGGTGATCAATGCCACCGGGGTCTTGCTTCATACCGGACTCGGCCGAGCCCCCCTGGCGATCGAGGCGAGCGAGGCGGTAGCTCGCGTGGCAAGCGGATACAGCAACCTGGAGTTCGATCTGGATCAGGGGACCCGAGGGAAGCGGTCGAGCGGCGTCTCGGCCTTGCTGCGACGCCTGACGGGGGCCGAGGCCGCGGCGGTCGTCAATAATAATGCCGGGGCGACGATGATCGCGCTCCGGGCATTGGCCAACGGTCGGGAAGTGATCGTCTCCCGGGGACAACTGGTCGAGATCGGCGGCAGTTACCGATTGCCGGAGGTCTTTGAAAGCTCCGGGGCCAGGCTCCGCGAGGTCGGCACCACGAACAAAACGCGTTTGAGTGATTATGAGCGTGCGATTGGTCCAGAAACGGCGGCAATCCTCCGGGTGCACCCGAGCAATTACAAGATCGTCGGCTTCACCGAATCGGTGGGGATCGCTGACCTGGCGAAGCTGGGGCGATCGAAAGGGCTGCTGACGATCGACGACATCGGCTCCGGAGCCCTCGGGCCGGATCGGCCGCCGGGCATTGTTGGAGAGCCGACGGTAGAGGAGGCGATCGCAGCCGGGGTCGACCTGGTCCTTTGCTCGGGGGATAAGCTGCTGGGAGGGCCTCAGTGTGGCTTGTTGATCGGATCGGCCGAGGTGGTGCGTCGGATTGAGCGTGATCCGATGATGCGTGCCCTTCGAGTCGACAAGATGACCCTTGCGGCGCTGGAAACGACGCTTCGCTTGGCGATCGACCCGGAAAAGGCTTCCCGATCGATTCCACTCTGGAGGTCGCTCTCGGTCCCGGTGGAGCAACTGAGTGGTCGAGCCGATCGACTGGCCGATCGGCTTCGGCAGATGCTCGGACTGTCGGTGTCGAGCGAGCCGTCGCAGGCGTACCTCGGTGGCGGCAGTGCACCCGATGAGGCAATTGCGTCGGCCTGTGTGCGGATTGATCCTCCCCTGCCTGGCCGAGAGTTGGGGGCGACCGAGGCGAGCCGAGCCTTGCGGATGGGAGCACCGAGCGTGGTTTGCCGGGTGCAACAGGGATCGCTCTGGTTCGATCTTCGAGCCGTTCCCGAGCACGACGACGAGGCGATCTTCCGAGCGATCGAAGCGGTTGTCCGTGGGTGATCGGGTTGCCTCGGCTTGTCCCGTGCGTGCTCTTGCGCCTACGATAAACCAATGTCGAGCGACCGACCGAGGGTCGATCGGGGAGCGTCAACCGTAACGTAACGTGGAGAGGTGACGATGGGTCGGCGGGTGGTCTTGGCGATGAGTGGCGGGGTGGATAGCTCGGTCGCTGCACACTTGCTTAAGGAGCAAGGGTACGACGTGATCGGCCTGTTCATGAGGACCGGAGCCCACGCCGAAACCGCCGAACGTCGGGCCAAGACCTGTTGCAGCGTGACCGATGCGCTCGATGCGCAGGCGGTCGCCGATCGGCTGGACATCCCCTTCTTCGCGCTCGACTTCGAACGTGACTTCAGCCGGATCATGGATAACTTCGCCGACGAGTATCTCGCCGGCCGGACGCCGAATCCTTGCGTACTCTGCAACGTCTGGCTGAAATTCGGCAAGCTCTGGGCGTACGGCAAGCAGGTCGGGGCCGATTTCGTGGCCACGGGCCATCATGCCAGGATGGCGACCGGCCCTGACGGTGCCCCTCGGATCGCTCGGGCCCTGGATCCGGGTAAGGATCAATCGTACGTGTTGTTCGGCTTGCGTCGCGAACTGTTGCCGAATGTGCTCTTGCCCGTGGGAGAGTACTCGAAGGAGGCCATTCGCGACCTCGCCCGAGATCTGGCCTTGCCAGTGCATAACAAGCAAGACAGCCAGGAGATCTGCTTCATTCCCGATGACGACTATCTGCGGTTTGTCCGGGATCGTCGCCCCGGATCGAGCGAGCCGGGGCGGATCGTAGACGAAGACGGGACCGAAGTGGCCCGCCATGAGGGGATCGAAGGCTTCACGATCGGTCAGCGTCGGGGACTGGGGATCGCGGTCGGAGAACCGCGCTACGTCGTTCAGATTGAGCCCCAATCCAAGACCGTGACCATCGGCCGCCGGGAGGCCTTGGAAAAGGCGGGTCTTGAGGCTGCTCGGTTTAACTGGCAAGTGGCTCGCCCGGCTGGCCCCCTGCCCTGCCTGGCTCAGATTCGGGCTCGGCATCGAGCGGTGCCGGCAGTGGTCGAGCCGCTGGAAGGGGATCGTGCCCGCGTCCGATTTGAGACGCCGCAGCCGGCCGTCACTCCTGGACAGATCGTGACGGTCTATGATGGCGATTTCGTGCTTGGCGGTGGTTGGATTGAACAGGCAATCGACACGGTTGATGTTGCCTGAACTCATCATTGCACGGCCGATGTTGCAATTCATGGTGTCACGAGCCACTGCCTCCTGCGTAGTAAGACATGAGTGGCGAGGGAATCCTGCAATGACGCCGATCCACGCTGCTCAAAAAAAAGCAACGCCGAATGCGAGCGCCAGCAGGTTCCTGTGCTGAGCATTTGGAACGGTGAGTCACTCGACTGACCGAAGCACGGAATCGCCGTCCTCAGACCGTGGGCGCCATTGGTTCCGAGCCGAGGAAACCGACCGACACCCCAGACATCCTGGGGTTGTGAGCTTTGGGGAACACCCTTCAGGTGACCGGAATCCAATGGTCACCTGGTGGTGTGGCCGATGGCGTTGTTGATTTGTCCGAGGTCGTCGTGAGGGACGACCCTGAACGATCGCCGTGGGGCGTTGCCAGGATCCCTGGGTTGGGACCGAACGACGAGGAGGTTTGCGCTGACGGCGCCTCCCCTGGCCGTTCCCGAGAGGGCCTGCGCGTTGCGTTGCATTGAAGACCAACACATACGCCGAGTCTGGTGAACGGAGGGTTCTTGATGACCGATCACGATGAACGGAGAGAGCGACTGGGGCCGGATCGGGGGGATGTTCAGGGACGAAGGACCTTGAAGTCTTCCCCGAACGGTGAGTTCCTCCCGGGTGCCAGTGGAAATTTCAGTCGGTCGGGAAGGAATCGGAGCGCAACGGGTGCCAAGTACGGCATCGGGTCGTATGGTCGAATTCGAGGAGACTGAGGACTCACGGCATCATCGGCGGGAATCGAACGGCAGGCCCCTGGGAATGTCAGACGATTGGACCAGAACCTCCTCAGCCACCGCGTTCCCCCGAAGCTGACTCCTTGCGAGTCAGGTACGGGGCTGCATCCGAGAGGGACGAGCCATGTTTAAGGAACGATCGCAGGGAATCGCCGCGGCCACGCAACCATCGGAGATCGAGTCGATGGGCAAATGGACCGATCGCCATGCGTCGGACCAGGCCCGACGCGCCTCGGCGGCTCGTCAGACGAGCGGTCGGCGACGCAAGATCGACCCGACGACCAGCGAGCGAGACTATTCTCCTGAAGAAGTCGAGTTCATGGCCGCCATGCAGGAATACAAGCGGCGAAGCGGCCGCATGTTCCCCACCTGGAGCGAGGTGCTGGAAGTCTTGCATGAGCTTGGCTACGAAAAGCACGTCTCAAGCGACAATGACCGTCTGCTCTCCGGCAGTGTTGCTCCGGCAGCCCGACCGTGATGGGTCGGCCGAGATGCGGCCCCGGTTGACAAGGCGAAGGTCTCGGCGCTAAGGTGGTGCCCGGTTTCGTCACGTCGACAAACCCGCCCCGGCCACGATCCGTAGTGACCCGTCCATGAGCGTTCGGACCCGATTTGCCCCCAGCCCGACCGGATTCCTTCACATCGGAGGGGTTCGCACGGCCCTGTTCAACTGGTTGCTCGCCCGACATCACGGGGGGCAGTTCGTGCTCCGGATTGATGATACGGACCAGCAGCGGCACGTCGAACAAGCGGTCTCCCTGATCCTTCAAGGGTTTCGCTGGTTGGGCATGGACTGGGACGAAGGTCCCGAGATCGGGGGCGACCACGGTCCGTACTATCAGTCGCAACGCGGCCATCTCTACAAGGAAGCCGCTGAGCGGTTGGTTGCGTCGGGACGGGTCTATCGCGATTATTCGACCGAATCCGAACGCGCGGCCGACAAGGCCGCCGCGGAGGCCGAGAAACGGGCCTACCGGTTTCGTCGAAAACCGTTGACTGACGACCAACTCGAACAATTCGAGAAGGAAGGGCGCCCGTACGCCCTGCGCTTCGAGGTCCCACTCGGTCAGAATCTTGTGGTCAATGACCTGATCAAGGGGCCGGTTGAGATGAAGACCGATGAGGTGGCCGACTTTGTGATCGTTCGCCCCGACGGATCGCCGCTTTACAACTTCGCCAGCGTGATCGACGATGCGGAGATGAAGATCACCCACGTCGTCCGGGCTGAGGAGCATCTGACGAACACGTTCCCGCAGCTCCTGATCTTTGAAGCCCTCGGCTATCCGCTTCCTCAGTTTGCTCACGTGCCGTATGTGGCGGCACCGGGCTCAAAGAAGAAACTGTCGAAGCGGGACGGAGCCGTGGGGCTGCATGAGTTCATCAACGAGGGGTATTTGCCCGAGGGGATGCTCAACTACCTTGCTCGGCTGGGCTGGAGCTACGACGAGACGACCGAGATTTTCTCCCGAGCCGACCTGATCGAGAAGTTCTCACTCGATCGCGTGAACAGCTCCCCCGCCAGTCACGACCCGGACAAGCTGTATTGGATCGAAGGGGAGTGGATGAAAGTGGCTGAGCTGAACCGCAAGGTTCACCTGACCGCCCCTTACATTCAGCACGCAGACGAATTCGTGGCCTGGAGCCGTCGACGGAAAGACCGAAAGGAAGACCCGCCTGCGGCGGAGGATCAGGAGATCCTGTCATTCCTTCAGGTTCCGGCCGAGGTATCGGAGACAGAGACTGAGCGGTACACCCAGGTGATCGAGGCCCTTGGCGATCGACTCAAGGTGGCGTCGGATATTATCAAGCTGGGCCGTTACTTCTTCTCCGAGGAAATCAGCTACGACCCTGACGCCGTGAAGAAGCGGCTTCGCAAGGAAGGGGTGCCCGAGATCCTCGAAGCCGTCCAGGGGATTCTGGGCGAGGTGGAGCCGTTCGATCTGGAGACCCTCGAAGCTCGGATCAAAGGGTACGCCGAGGCTCAGGGGGAAGGGATCGGCAAGGTGGTCAACGCCGTCCGGGTGGCCACGACTGGCCAGGGAGTGGGACCAGGCCTGTACGACTGCCTGGTGATCCTCGGCCGAGAGTCCTGTATCAACCGGATTGCTCAGACGCGGGCAATGCTGGCCGAATCCTGAGCGTCGGCTTCTGCTTCGTTGAGTGAACGTGTCTTCCGTTCTCCGCTGTTGTTATTGCACCAAGGCCGAACATCGAATCATGCGCACTTTCGTCACTGGTTCCATCGCTTACGACTACATCATGGTCTTCCCCGGCAAGTTCCGGGAGCACATCCTGCCGGAGAAGATGCATGTCTTGAGCGTCTCATTCCTGGTGGATTCGCTCAAGCGACAGCGCGGTGGAACCGGAGCGAACATTGCCTTCAATCTCGCCCTGCTCGGGAACCGGCCGGTGCTGGTTGGGGCTGTGGGAGAAGACTTTGGCGAGTACCACACGTGGCTCGAACGGCATGGCGTGGACCTGGCCGGGGTGAAGACGCACTCGGGAGAGTTCACCTCCTCTTGCTTCATCAATAACGACCTGCAGGACAACCAGATTACGGCTTTCTATCCTGGAGCGATGGTGCACGCGGCGGCAGTCTCGCCGATTGAGTTCGGAGCCTCGGATCAGGATCTCGTCGTGATTGCGCCGAATGATCCGAAGGCGATGGCCCGTTACGCCGCCGAATGCACCGAGCGAGGCATCCCTTACCTGTACGACCCCTCGATGCAGATTCCTCGGATGTCGAAGGAGGAGTTTGAGGAAGGGTGCAAGGGAGCGAAGGTTCTGATCGGGAATGACTACGAGTTCGGCATGATGGCCGAGAAGCTCGGGGTGGCCGAGCAAGAACTACACCGGCGAGTGCCGATCACCGTGGTGACCAAGGGGGAGGCCGGCGCGACGATCGTCGCCGACGGCGAGAGCCACGACATTCCCCCCGCCAAGCCTCATCAGGTCATCGACCCGACCGGAGCGGGCGACGCCTTCCGCGCAGGTCTGATCACGGGCATGGCCCGCGGCCTCTCGTGGCCGACCACCGGTCGGATCGCCGCTCTGACGGCCGTTCACGCGGTGGAGCACATGGGTCCGCAAGAGCATTCCTACTCGATCGCCGAGTTCGTCGAGCGCTACCGGGCGAATTACGGGGCATCGGACGAGGTCGAGACGCTGCTCGGTTGATCGCCGTCGCATCGGAACGGCTGGTCTCACCTGGCCTGCCATCCGAGGCGAGTTTCTCCCGTCCTCCGGGTTTCACTGGGGAGACGAGCCTTGAGCGAGATGACCCGGACCTTCCTTGCCGTTGAGCTTCCCGAGCCGACCCGTCTCGCCGTCGAGCGACTTCAAGAAGACTTGCGCGCGTCTCAGCCGGGCCTGCGGTGGACGGCCCCTCAGCTCCTCCATCTGACCCTCGCGTTTCTCGGTGACGTGCCGACGAGGGCACTTGACCGGATCGGTGACGCGGTTGCCGAGGCCGTCGCTACCATTCCCCGGTTCCTCCTGGAGTTGCAGGGGTTGGGGGCGTTCCCGACCCCAACCCGGGCTCGGGTTCTCTGGGTCGGGCTTGCAGGGGAGGCGCTTGAGTTGCTTACCGATCTGCAACGGTCCGTCGTGGCCGCAACGAAGGCGGTCGGGTTGCCTCCGGCCGATGGTCGGTTTCATCCTCACGTCACGATTGGGCGATCGAAAGCGGGTCGAGGTCCCTCACCGAATCTGGCAGCAGTGTGTGAGCAGTCTCAAGGGTGGAAGGCCGGACCGTTGCCGGTCGAAACCGTTGTCACAATGGCGTCGGAGCTGACACCCAGAGGGCCGATCTATCGGGTCGTGCGATCTGCGCCTTTGGCTGCAACATCGCCTTGACTTCTCCCCCCTCGGCGCGATAGAGTGGTGTCCTTGCGTACAGGAACGAAGGGGCGAGATCCGTCAATTGATCTCCAGGGGAGGCCATGCCGTGGCCCGAAAGTCAAGTGCGAGTGCGGCGGCGGAATCGAAGGCGGCGGCAACGGTTTCTGCCGAGCAAAAGGCGTTGAACACGACGATCAGCCAGATCGAAAAGTCGTTCGGCGCCGGGGCGATTATGAGGTTGGGCGAGCAAAGCCATCTGAACATCGCGGGGATCTCGACCGGAGCTTTGTCGCTCGACCTGGCCCTGGGCGGCAAGGGGTTGCCCCGCGGTCGGATCATTGAGCTGTTCGGTCCCGAGTCGAGTGGGAAGACGACCATTGCCCTGCACGCGGTGGCCAGCGCCCAGCGAGCCGGAGGGGTTGCGGCGGTTATCGACGCCGAGCACGCGCTCGACCCGTCGTGGTGCAAGCGCCTGGGGGTCGACATCGAATCATTGCTGGTCAGTCAGCCGAGCAGTGCCGAGGAAGCGCTTCAGATTGCCGAGATGCTGGTGATGTCCAACGCGGTCGATGTGATCGTGCTCGACTCGGTGGCCGCCCTGGTGCCGAAGGCCGAAATTGAGGGTGAGATCGGCGACAGCCATGTCGGCCTTCAGGCTCGATTGATGAGTCAGGCCTTAAGGAAGTTGACCGGTGGAGTCTCACGATCCAAGAGCGTGATGATCTTCATCAATCAGATCCGAGAAAAGATCGGCGTGATGTTCGGGAGTCCCGAGACGACGCCGGGGGGCCGGGCCTTGAAGTTTTATAGCTCGTGCCGGATCGACGTACGGCGGATCGGCTCGGTCAAGGACGGCGAGGATGTGGTTGGCAGTCGGGTGAAGGTCAAGATTGTCAAGAACAAGGTCGCGCCACCGTTCCGCGTCTGTGAGTTCGACATGATGTATGACCAGGGGATCAGCCGCGAAGGGGACCTGATGGACCTGGGAATCGCGGACAAGATCATCGAAAAATCGGGCTCGTGGTTCAACTACGGCGATACTCGGCTCGGCCAGGGGCGAGAGAACGCCAAGCAGTTCCTTCGCGACAATCCGGCGATTTCCGAGGAGATCACGGCTCGAATCATGGCCAAGCACAACCCCGCCGAATCTCACTATGCCGCGCCTGGCGACAACGGCGATCTTTCTGATGATGAGTCCGAAGCCTTTGCAGAGGAGTGACCGTCGGACTGAGGCCGGGGCTGTCCTCATCGGGCAGCTTCGGCCTGTGTCTTGTCGATCTGGGACGAGGCGGGAACAATGGGGATGAAGGTCGACCCGACCGCCGTCATCCCCGCCTCTGGACGACGTTCCTTCCTGCCGATCGGATCGCACGATGACCTACCTGCTCGCCTCCGCCCTGCTTGCCCTGCCTGTACCATTCGTTCCGATGCCTCAGGACACTCCTGAGCCGATCGACGTCATCACAGCTTTGGAACAGGCGGTCACCAATGCCATCGAGCAAGCTCGCCCTGCGGTCGTGACGATCGACCGAGTGAAGTCTGAGGATGGCACGACACTCGCCGTCCGTGGACGAGACGCGATGCGAGCGCCCAACAACCCGAACGGTGTGGTGTTCATCGACGGTTTTGGCATGCGCAACGATGGCCCCGCTTCCTCGGACTATGTTTCCTACGACTTCGGGTCGGGCGTTCTCGTGGGCGAGGAGGGGCAGATCCTGACGACCTACCATGTCGTGTCGGGCGCAGAACGGTTGTTCGTTCGGGTTCAAGGGATCGATCCGTTTGAGGCCGAAATCATCGCCGCCGATCCGAGAAGCGATCTGGCGGTGATCGCTCCGGTCGGGGGGATGGCCCCGTTTGCCGAAGGTGCCTTTCCCGACCCTATCCCGATTGGAGACGCGTCGACGCTTCGTCCGGGTACGTTTCTCGTTGCGCTGGGGAATTCGCACAATGTATCGAGGGACGGGCAAGCGTCGGCCAGCTTCGGGATTCTGGCCAACTCGGCTCGTCGATTGATCGCGCCGAGTAACGATTTCGGACAGGTCGTACCGACGATGCTCCAGCATTATTCGACCCTCTTTCAGCTCGACTCGAAGCTCAACCTCGGCATGAGCGGTGGCGCGGTCGTGAACCTGAAGGGGGAGCTGATGGCCATTACGACCGCCTCGGCCAATGCCGTCGGGTACGACCCGAGAGCTGGCTATGCCATTCCGATGGACGCGCTCGGCCGCCACGCGCTCGATGCCTTAATCGAAGGGAAGGAGGTCGAATATGGCTTCCTTGGCATTTCGCTGAGCAGTCCCTCGAACATGATCCGAGAGGTCCAGCCGGGGACTCCGGCCGGCGAGGGAGGATTACTTCAGGGAGACTCGATCGAAGCAGTGGCCGGACAGCCGGTGACTGACTTCGATGGCCTGGTGCGAGCGGTGAATCCGCTGCCAGTGGGTGACCCGGTTGAGTTGACCATCCGACGCGATGGTCGTGTCTTGATCAAGGAAGTCGTCCTTTCCAAATTCCCGATCGAAGGAGAGATCATTGCCACGACCAAGAGTGAAGCCTGGCGAGGCCTCCGGATCGACTTTCCGAGTGTGATCTCTCCCCGAGATGAACTGTTGACGGCGATGGCTCGGGGTGGGGTTGGCGTGGTCGAGGTGATCTCAGGGACTCCGGCGGAGGAAGCGGGCCTACGGGTCGGCCAGATCATCACTCAGGTTGACGGCAAGGCGGTTCGGACTCCACGGGCCTTTCGAGAGGCGGTCAAGCCCTTGAACGGCAAGGACGTTCGGCTGAGCACCGATCGGGGTCCAATCATGATCGGGCCGGACGGAGGAGCGTCCCAGATCGAGTGATTGGGATCGTCGTACAAGAGGGGCGGGCTGACGCTGCCTCCACGCCGTGCTTTCGGGTATTCTGGTGCGCATCGAGACGCGCCGCCTGACGATGTTCCGGCGCGGTCGGGGCCTTGCGCGACGTTGGCCGCCGCGTGACGGAGCCCCGCTCCCCGTCCTTTCCGCGGCCCGATCCGGCCCAAGGCCCACCGCCGATGACCACCGACGACCTCCGCGAAGCTTATCTCGACTTTTTCGTATCCAAGGGGTGCGAGCGCCGATCGAGCGATGTGCTCGTTCCGCGAGACGACCCGACCGTCTTGTTCACCCCAGCCGGGATGAATCAGTTCAAGCGGGAGTTCATGGGCCTGGGCGACCCAAACTTCAAGCGTGCGACGACCTGCCAGAAGTGTATCCGAACGGGAGACATTGAGAACGTCGGCAAGACCGGCCGTCACATGACGTTCTTCGAGATGCTCGGGAACTTCTCGTTCGGCGATTATTTCAAGAAAGAGGCAATCCACTGGGCCTGGGAGTTCCTGACCAAGAACCTCTCGATTCCGAAGGATCGGCTCACGATTACCGTTTACCTTGACGATGACGAGGCGTACGACATCTGGCACAAGGAGGTGAAAGTCCCCGCCAACCGGATCACCCGAATGGGGGAGGATGACAACTTCTGGCCCGCCGGTGCCCCGACCCACGGCCCGAACGGCGTGTGCGGCCCCTGCTCTGAGATCTTCTATCACTACGATGACGGCAGAGAGGTTGAGATCTGGAACCTCGTGTTCACGCAGTTCAACCGCGTCGGGCCGAACCAGCTGGAACCGTTGCCGAGCAAGAATATTGATACAGGCATGGGGCTGGAACGGGCTGCCTCGTGCTTGCAAGGGGTGCAGACGAACTTCGAGACGGATATCTTCGCGCCGCTCGTGGCCGCGGTGGCCGAGGTGCTCGGGCAGTCGTATGATGCCGAATCGCTCGACGGAATCCGTATCCGGCGTGCGGCGGATCATGCTCGCGCCCTTACGTTCACGATTTTTGAGAACGTTCAGCCGGGACCGAATCAGCAGGGCTATGTGGTCCGTCGGTTGCTCCGACGAGCAGTGCTCGACGCCTACCTGATGGGGCGTCGGGAGCCGTACCTGTTCGAGATCATTCCGCTCGTCGCTGAGGTGATGAAGCGCCCCTATCCCGAGCTCACCGAGAGCGTCCGCCGAATTCAGACCGTCGTCCGGGAGGAGGAGGAGCAGTTTCTCCGAAATATCGACACTGGCTTGAAACTGTATAACGACACGGTTCGCAAGACCAAGGCGGCAGGGTCGGACGTGATCTCCGGCGCGGCGGCGTTCCGTCTGCACTCGACGTACGGATTTCCGATTGAGATGACCGAGAGCCTGGCTGCCGAGCAAGACCTGGCTGTCGACATGCCGGAGTTCGAGCGAGAGCGTCAGAAGCACGCTGAGACCTCCGGTCAGGATTCTGCCGCGGCCGTCTTTGCGACCGGCCCGCTCGATGCGCTGAAGCAGGAGTATCACGCCGGCAGCGCGTTTCTTGGCTATGAGACGACCGAGGCCGACGCGACCGTCATCGGCATCGTCGCTCAGGGACGCCTGGTCGATCGGGAAACCGCGGGCAGCGGCGATCCGGTGGCTTTGGTGCTCGATCACTCGCCCTTTTACGGCGAGTCGGGTGGGCAGATTGGTGACGTGGGGATCATCGAGGGTGACGGGTTCCGCTTCCATGTCGAGGACACCCAGCGCGATCGGGGATTCATTCTGCACATTGGCCGGGTCGATGACGGAACGGTTTCCGTGAATCAACATGTGAGGGCCCGCGTCGATGCCCCCCGGCGGGAGGCGATCCGCCGGGCACACTCGGCCACGCATGTCCTGCACCATGCCTTGCATGAACATCTTGGCAAGCATGCGCAACAAGCGGGAAGTAAGGTGGAACCCGACCGGCTGCGATTCGACTTTGCCAACCCCGAAGGCGTGGGCCGCGATCGGCTGAGAGCCATCGAGGAAACGGTCAATGACCGAATTTTACGGGGCGAGGCGATTCAGTGGCGAACGATGCCGCTTGAGGAGGCCAAGCAACTTGGCGCGATGGCGCTCTTCGGAGAAAAGTACCCGGATGTCGTTCGCGTGGTGGAGATGGGCGAGTTCTCCCGAGAGTTGTGCGGGGGCACGCATCTGGACAGCGTCGGCCAGATCGGCCTGTTCAAGATCGTTGGCGAGGAGTCGGTTGCGGCCGGGACCCGTCGCGTGGTCGCCCTGACGGGCAAGGCGGCACTCGATTACGTGCGTCAGGAGGAGGACGCGCTCGCGGCCGTCGCCAGTACGTTGAAGGTCCCCGTACAGCAGGCGGCTGATCGGGTTTCGGCGCTGCTGGAGGAGATCAAGACGCTCAAGAAGCAGGCCAGCCAACGCAGAGAAACGCCGAAGGTTTCGGCCGATGCCCTACTTGAACATGTTCAGGAGATCGGCGGGGCGAAGGTGATTGCCGCTTCAGTTGAGGGGGTTGCCCCCGACGAACTTCGTCAGTTGATCGACGTGGCCCGGCGCAAGGTCGAGACCGGGCTGGGGGCGTTGCTGATCACCGCGTCGGAGGGGAAGGTCATCCTCGCCGCGGGGCTGACACCCGACCTGGTCGAGCGGGGACTTCATGCGGGCAACTGGCTGAAGCAGGTGGCTCCGGTGGTGGGTGGCGGTGGCGGTGGCCGTCCGGATTTCGCCCAGGCCGGAGGGAAGAATCCCCAGGCGATTCCTCAGGCGATCGAGAAAGCCCTTCAGGTGGTGCGCGAGGCACTTGGCGGCTGATCCGTCACGCTTCATCTGAACCGTCAGAGGTTGGCCGTTGATTGACGATCAAGCAAGGATCGCGTTCATGTCCACATCTCAGCGGAAGATGACAGGGTTGAATGAGAGGTATCCGGCGTCCCGGACGCCGGGACCTCTGGGTCGTTTTGATGCCGCCGACCCCAATGTGTCCATGTGCCTGGCGGGTGACACACCTGGGGCCCTGGGAACCCACGAGGATCTTGCCTCCCCGGAACTGTTTCAGACGAAGTTGCCGCAGACGAATGTGCCGTTGCTCCTCTTTGACCTCGATCGGGTGGCTCATTTTCTCCGAAGTGTCGGGGTCGCAATGGCTGAGGAGGCATTTACGAGAGTCGAGTGGAAAGACTTTGACGAGAGTGTACTACTGAATGTGCTGATGTTCTGGAACAAGCCCGGGATGGCGGTGGTCGTGCAGGGCAAGCCGGTAGACATTAAGGCGCGAGCAGATGAACACGTCGATCGTATGTTGTCAACATTCATTCGCAAATGTGCTGAGGGGCCGGGGTCTGCGTTGGAGTATCTCGACCGTTTGAAAGGTGTCCGTGCCGATGCGTTAAATCACATCCAGAAGACAATCGGGCAAGCGAGTGAGATCAATGATGGGGTTATTCAGCTTGCGTCGTACTGGATCAGGTATTTTTCGACGGTGAAGACGGGTGCCGACCTGTTCATGATCGGGGCTGGCCTGGTCAGTGGTCTGGGGTTCATCACGCCGTTTGTGACGGGGGTGACGTACTCGGTTGTGAAGGATTGGGCCAAAGGGTCGGAGGCGAAGGGGGTCGGGCTGGTGGTGGCGACCGAGGTTGGGAAGGAAGCCGCCAAGGAAGGAGTCAAGGCTGGAAGCACTGTTGCGGCGGGAGTCGCCATTCCTCCCGCGCTTCAGGGCATTGACCGCTGGGATGCCGAGGCGAGGATTCTGGAGAAGCAAGATCTGATCAACACCGCTCAGCAGGACGTGCTCACAAAGGGGCGTCGCAAGACGAAGATCCTGAATCGTCGGATCGGGGCTCATACGGCCGAGATCGATCGATTGAAAACGGCCACTTCACCTCTCCGTCAGGGGGTGAGCAAGGGCTTTCACGCGGTCGCCAGGAACATCAAGTTCGTGTTCGCCGCGAAGGACGCTTATGAGAGCATTGCGGAACTCGTTGAAGTCATTGAGCAGACCAAGGAAGAGTAATCGCGCGGTCGCTCGTCAGAACTGAGACAATCGCTGGAACGATGAGCCGACCTTGACCGGTGGATCGAGCCATCGGAGCTTCGGCGTGACCTTGGGAATGTAATCGACCAGGCAATCAAGGTCGAAGTGGGCGATCCGGTCGAGGGCATCGGTAATGGTCGGATCGCCCGACGCTCTCAGTTTGGCAAGCACATGGGCGTCGTCGGCCATGAGGTCGTCTTCGACGAGGAGACCGGCATCGAAGGCGGTGCGGAGAGCGATGGCGAACTCGTTGTAAATATAGGCTTCGGTGGGGCTGGCCCACCACTCCCGGTTCATGATGTCAAAGAGATGAACTGCTTCCCGAGCGGCGGAGACCTCGGTGAAGACGATCGTTTGATCGATCACGTCCAGCGCGGCGAGCATTCGGGAGACGGCCTCGGGGGTCGAGACACCGCAGGCCAGGCTATCGCGGAAGAAGTAGTCGATTCGGTCGGCACAGAGCCAGGGCAGAGGCCGTTCCAGGAGGGGATAGATCGCGTCGTCGTAGAAGTCGGCGGGGGTGAACCCGAGACGCTCGATTGCCACGACCAGGTCTGGGCGATTGAGGAATGAGGGCTTGATCAACTCGTGATGGTTTTGTTCGTCGGATTCGTAGAGGAAGTCGACCGCGTGAGAAAACGCGGTGTGCGAGATGTCGTGCAGGAGCCCGGCGACCTGTTCACGGCGGTCAGCCCCGAGGCGACGGAGCAAGAGATGGACCCCCAGGCTGTGTTCGAATCGCGTGACTGCCTTGAACGCGAACGCCAGAGCTGACGGACCAGCCTGTCGGATTCCCTTGAGCCGTTGGACGGTTGGGCATGCGATGAGCGCTCGCAGATCGGGGTCGGTAATCGCCGATTCCCCGTAGACCCGATCTGTCCAATGCATTGCGACCGACCCCCGAGCTTTACTCCGAATCTTGAATGATATCTCCAGTGTACCACGGAAGGATGATCTTCTGTACCCTTTGCGATTTCGGTCTCAACGGGCGGCGGGCCGTTTCGCCGGTTCCCCAGCGCGGCTAAGATGAGGCAACGGAGGGACTTGCCCACGGGGCGGTGCTTCGCACGTCTTTTTGAGTCTTGTCAGGGGAGAGAAAGTCGTGAATGGCATCCCACGGAGATGCCTCGCTTGGGTGGCGTTCGTCGCCCTCGGAGGAGTTATCTCAGGTTGTGGCGGAGGGGGTTCCGGGGGGCAGGCGACCGCGGTGATTGGTCCAGACGGTCCCCGATTGATCTTCATCTCGAACACCAATTCCGACTGGTGGAGCGCCGTCGAGAAAGGGATGCAGGACGGCGGCACCGAGTTTGGGGCGGAGGTTAGCCTGCGTCGTAACGATGGTCAGGTGCAGGGGCAGATCGACAAGCTTCGAGAGGTGTTGAGCATGCCGGACGTGCATGGCGTGGCGATCTCAGCGCTGGAAGCGAATGCCCCCGGTGTGATCGATGCCATGAACGACCTGCAAAAGGCGGGCAAGGTGGTCATCACGATCGATTCGGATGTCGACCCGTCCCACGCCAGCGCCAGAAGGGCGTACATTGGCACGAACAATGCCGAGGCCGGCCGGGTTGCCGGTCAGGCCCTCGCCCTGCTTCGTCCGGAAGGTGGGAAGATGGCGATGTTTGTCGGAGCGGCCTCGGCGGCGAATGCTCGGGCTCGCGAGGAAGGTGTGCTCGAAGGGGCGGGCGACGCCTTCGAACGAACCCAGACCTGGGAAGACGGCGGCGACCACAGCCGGGCTCGGCAGAATGTGCAGAGCGCGTTGTCGAAGACCCCGGACCTCGAGGCGTTGGTCGGACTATACTCGTACAACGCAACAGGAATTGCCGAGGAGATGGCCAACTCACCTCAGGTGAGGGAGCGGGTGACGGTTGTGACCTTCGACCTCGATGAGGCGGCCCGTCCGCACCTGAATCTTGGGAACATTGATGCGACCATCTGTCAGAATCCTTACGAGATGGGGCGGCTCGGCGTTCAATTACTCAAGGCCTTGATCGAGGAGGATGAGGCCACGGTGGCGGAGATTCTCCCGGACGGGGAATACCGCGATACCGGGGTCAGGGTCGTGGTTCCGCAGACCGATTCTCCCGTCTCGGAACTGCGCGACGAAGGGCTAGACGTTCTGACGATCGACGAAATGAATTCGTGGCTGGAGAGCAAGGGACTGCAATCGACATGAGCGACGAGGCGAAACCGTCCCCGGACGCTTCCCCGACCGGCTTGAGAGTCCTGGCCTGGCTGCGGGACTCGGAAGCTGGGCTGGTCGGGGCGATCCTTGCGGTCGTGGGTCTTATTTACGTGGTGGCGCCGGGTCCGAGCTTTTTGTTTGAGCCGGGGACCCCTCGGGCGTTTTTCACGTCCTACAACCTGCAAACGCTCTTCCATGTGACTGCCCTGTTCGGCGTGCTTGCCGTGGGGGTGGCCGTGGTGATCATTGCAGGGGGGATCGATCTGTCGATCGGTGCGATGGTGGCACTCTCGGCCGTGGTCGCGGCGAAGCTCATGACCTCGTGGTTGCCCGGCATTGGAGAGGCCGGGCCTTGGACGACCGGAATCCTGGTCGCGGCTTCCGTGACGTTGCTCGGGTGGATCGGCTTGAATCTCCAGATCCGACGCTGGGCAAACCTCTTGATCACGGGCTCGATTCCAGCTGCGGTGATCGCAGCGGGGGTCGGTGTGATTTCGGGACCAAGGGATCCGGGCTCGTGGGTGGTGGCCCTGGTTGAGATTGGGGCGTTAGCAGCTCTGGTGTTCGGCTTGCGGCGAGGTGCGGATGAGCAGGCCGGAGCATCGGCGGCGGCCCTGGTGTGGGGGTTAGCCGCAGGAGCGCTGACCGGCTGGGGATCGGGCGGCAATGGTTCGATGGCCTCGATGGCTTTGGTGGTGGCGGCATCGAGCCTCGCCATCCTGATAGGCGTGGTGCTGCATCTGCGAAAGGGGGCGGTGGTTTTTGGGCTGCTGGTAGGTGCGGCCGTTCTGTGGGGGATCTCCTCCGGTGAAAGTTCTTCGGCCAGTGTACCGATCGGCACAATTGTGGCCTCGGTGACACTTTCGCTTCTTCTGGGGCTGGCGATCGGGTCCGGTCACGCGTTTCTGATCAATGCGTTCAAGCTGCCCCCGTTCATCGCGACCTTGGCCACGCTGGCGGGATTAAGAAGCCTGGCGATGATCCTGAGCGAGAATCGGAGCATCACGGTTTCTGATCGGACCTTTCGGGTGCTGGGGAGCGAGTACTGGGTGACAATTCCGTTGTTCCTGGTCGTCGCCGGGCTCCTGAGTCTGATGATGGGCAAGACGGTTCTGGGACGACACCTCTATGCCCTGGGAGGGAACGAGTCGGCCGCTCGACTCAGCGGCTTGCCGACGAGGAGGCTCAAGACCGTTTCGTACGCCATCTCAGGACTTCTTGCGGCCCTGGGCGGGGTACTGTTTCTGGGCAATACCGGATCGGCCAACCCGACGATGGGCTTCGCTTACGAACTCTCGGCGATCACGGCGGCTGTGGTGGGAGGCTGTAGCCTTGCCGGCGGTGTCGGTTCGATCCGAGGGACGGTCCTCGGTCTGGTTCTCATCCGGATCGTCATCAACGGGACGGGTTTGGTGGTCGAAGGGATCGAGCCGAGCCAGATTGAGGGCTTGGTGCTGGGTGTTGTGGTGGTCTTGGCGGTTGGATTCAACCAAAGATTCCGCCTGAAGCACTGATCGCGTCAGCCCCGACTCGCAGCCTCTCACTGATGCAGCGTCGTATTGAGGGGAACGATCCCAATGAAAAACGACCCTGGCGAGCCAGTACTGGCTCGCCAGGGTCGAAAAGTCGTGTGCCGCAATCGAAGCAGAAGATCAGGCCAACGCGAGGTGCTCGATCAACGCTTAGAGAACTGGTAGCTGCGGCGGGCCTTTTTGTGGCCGTACTTCTTGCGTTCGACCATTCGGGCGTCTCGAGTGAGGAAGCCGTGGTCGCGCAGTTGCGGCTCAAGGTCGGTTCGGTAGGCGGAGAGGGCGCGACCGAGTCCGAGCATCACCGCACCGGCCTGGGCACTCTTGCCGCTGCCGCCAACGTTGACAAACACATCGAGCCGGCCGCCGAGATCGGCGACATGAATCGGGGCTCGGGCGTCGGCCCGTTCGGTTTCGGTGTTGAAGTACTCGTCGACGGGCAGGCCATTGACAAGGTACTGGCCCGTGCCTTCTCGGATGCGAACGCGGGCGACAGCCGTCTTGCGGCGACCGGTGCCCCAGGTATACGGATTATTCACCGTGGCCATCGTCTCGGGGTTCCTTGGCGCTCCCCGGGAAGATTCCGGGGCGAGATGCTCCGTGGATTCGGATCAATAAGACAACGAACTGTGGGATGCGAAGGCCGAGCGTTACTCGGACTTCTCGTCGGTCTTGGTCGGTTCCGTGACGTCGGTCGTCTCGGTGGCCGCGGTCGACGTCGGGGTCGTTTCCTCAGCCGGAGGGGCGACGGACGCGACCGGGGGCTCGACCTCCGGTCGCTCAGTCTTGGGCTTGGTGGCCTTTCGGGCCTTCGGCTTGGGTGGAGCGGGCTCGGGGGCGAGGATGGCTCCCGAAGCGGTCGGGCGGCCAAGTTTCGGCTCCAGCGGAATGGGTTGCTGGGCCTGATGCGGGTGCTGATCGCCGACGTAGAGCTTGAGCTTCGACATCATGTGCCGGCCCATCTTGGACTTCGGCATCATGCGGCGAATGGCTTCGTAGAGGATGCGTTCGGGGTGGCGCTGGAAGAGTTTCCAGGCGACTTCTTCTTTCTGGCCGCCCGGGTAGCCGCTGTAGCGCTGGTAGACGACCTGCTGCCACTTGTTGCCGGTGAAGACAACCTTGTCGACGTTGGTGACGATGACGTAGTCACCCGTGTCGATATGGGGGGTATAGGTCGGGCGATGCTTGCCCATCAGGATGGGGGCAATCTGGGCGGCAAGACGGCCGACAACGGCATCGGTCGCGTCGATGACATACCACTGAGGGGCCAGTTCGTTGGCCTTGGCCTGATAACACTTCATCATGGTCGGAGTGACCCAAGTCGTAGGTCGAAGCACGTGACCGGACGGTGAAGACCGGCATGGCAAAACGACTAGGATACCGACGGATCGATCGAAATTCAAGTCACGTGATGCGAAACTCCAGGTTCGAACGATCAGGAGACGAGGGCCGGATCGATCGGGGCAGAGTCTTCAGGAAGTCGGGGACGACGGAAGGAGACGGGTCGTTCCCACTCGACCCGAGGTTCGGGGAAGTCGCGGCGGGTATGAGTGCCTCGCGACTCCTCGCGGGCCGAGGCCCCGGCGATGATCAGGTGGGCGACGGTGAGCATGTTCTGAAGGACCCAGCCGTCGGGGTTGTCGAAGCTCTGGTCGAGGACGTATCGGCACCAGAAAGCGACCTGGCGGGCGGCCTCGTCGAGCCCTCGGGCGTCTCGGGTGATGCCGACATTGCGCCACATCTGGGCACGGAGCGAGTTGCGGATGTCGGCCAGGTCGAGTGGTTCGTGGGCGACCTCGTGGCGATCGACGGCGATGGGAGGAACTTCCAGGAGGGAGGGGATGGGACCGTGGAGGGATCGGTTGATGTCCTCGGCCGCTCGGGCCCCGTAGACGAGGCCTTCGAGCAGGCTGTTCGAGGCCAGGCGATTCGCGCCGTGGAGGCCCGAGCTGGTGACCTCGCCCGCAGCCCAAAGGCCGGGGACGTCGGTCCGGCCGTCGAGGTCGACGGTGATGCCGCCGATCATGTAATGGGCCCCGGGACGAATGGGAATTTGATCCCGAGTAATGTCCAGGCCGAACCCGAGCAGGAGCGTGTCAATGCTGGGGAACCGTCGGCGGACGAGGGCGGGATCAAGGTGCGAGAGGTCAAGGAAGACACACGGGTGCTGTGTGCGGGCCATCTGGGCGACAATGGCGCGTGAGACGTCGTCGCGGGGGGCGAGTTCGGCATCGGGGTGGTATTCGGGCATGAACCGGTGGCCGTTGCAGTCTCGCAGGTAGGCCCCTTCGCCTCGGATGGCTTCGGTCAGGAGATGGCGAGACGATCCGGCAATGTAGAGGACCGTCGGGTGGAACTGGATGAATTCCATGTCACGCAACTCGGCCCCGGCGCGGTAGGCGAGAGCGTGACCGTCGCCGGTGGCGATGGGGGGATTGGTCGACTCTCGGTAGAGCTGCCCGGCCCCTCCGGTCGCCAGGAGGGTGGCCCTGGCCCAGATCAAGGACGGTCCTCGGCGGCGGTCCCAGACGATGGCTCCTCGGCATCGGCCCTCGAAGGTCAGGAGGTCGATGGTGAAGCTGTTCTGCCAGATCCGGACATTCGAGCGTGACTGAGTCTGGGCGACGACGGCCCGCATCACCTCTCGGCCGGTGGCGTCTCCGAGCGCGTGGACGATTCGAGCGTGGGAATGACCTCCTTCGAGGCCGAGGGCGACCTGACCGTTGACCTGGTCGAAGACGGTCCCCCAGTCAATGAGTTCGGCAATGCGGCCCGGCGCTTCTCGGACAACGGTTTCGACCACGTTCCGATCGCAGAGTCCCTTGCCCGCAGCGAGCGTGTCGGCCACGTGGTCATCGAAGTGGTCTTCGGGATCGAGGACCGAGGCGATGCCGCCCTGAGCGTAGGTGCTGTTGCTTTCTCGGATCTGGTCCTTGGTGACGACGAGGACTCGAGCCGACGGATCGACACCGAGCGCGGTGCGGAGTCCGGCCAGTCCGCCACCGATGATCAGGACATCGGCGAAATGGTGGGGCAGGTCTCTTGGGTCGAACGGGATCAGGTAACGTCGGGGAAGCTCAAGCGAAGCGATCATCGGGAGAGGGTTTCCGATGTCGGGGTCGGGCGATGAAGGATCGAACTCAACTCCGGCCGGCGTTGACCGACGAGTAAGATCATCTGATCTTAACACGAAGGAGCAGATGTGGAACCAAGGGGTTGCCGGTTTCGGAATCGAGTCAGGGTGGGGAGTCATGGGAGAAGGCCGGAGGGACACCGCCTCCGGCCTTCTCGACATGGTTGTCTGATCGAGTGGTGATGAGGTCGTCGGAAGAGCGGCCGCGGCACGCCTCAGGGATTTCCCCCCGATCGCCCTGGGGCCGGATTGCCGCGACCCTCCGACGCGGGGGGATTGGTGTCGGAGAGCCGACGCTGGTAGGCCTCGACGAGCTTCCGGAGCTGAGGAGGCGGTGGAGTTCCGCCGCCCTGTCGGCTCATGCCGAGGTTATCGTTGACCCCGGTGCCCTGGGAGCGTCTCGCCCCATCGCTCTGCCGGACCCCAGAGAGCGGGTCGGGAACGACCCGATTTGGGTCGATCGTCCCTGACTGGGACTCCAGATCGACTTCCAGTTCCCGCCCTTCGCCCGCTGGGCCTTCGGGAGGTCCGGAGAAGCGTTCGACGAACTGAGACATCTCCTCACGGGTCATTCCGGTGAGGTCTTCGAGCTTTCGCGTCTGGTCCTCATCCTGGAGGGCTTCGCGGATCCGACGAAGCTTCTGGTCCCTCGCGTCGATGGATTCGGGAATGGGAGCTTCGCGACCGACCTCGGGGGGACCGTCCGGCGTGGGCGGGGGCTCGCTGAGGTCCTTCGCTTCCGGAAGCCTTGGAGGCAGTTTCGCCTGGCCGACCTCCCCTTGAGGATCGCCCATGCTTTCGCCCGGCTGGCTTCCGGGCTGATTCGGTTCACCTTGCTGACCTTCGCCTTGACGCTGGTCGCCTTGCTGACCTTCGCCTTGACGTTGGTCGCCTTGCTGGCCTTCGCCCTGGCGTTGCTGGCCTTCGCCTTGACGTTGGTCGCCTTGCTGACCCTCGCCCTGGCGTTGCTGACCTTCGCCCTGGCGCTGGTCGCCTTGCTGGCCTTCGCCCTGGCGTTGCTGGCCTTCGCCCTGGCGCTGGTCACCTTGCTGACCTTCGCCTTGACGTTGGTCGCCTTGCTGACCTTCGCCTTGACGTTGGTCGCCTTGCTGACCTTCGCCTTGACGCTGGTCACCTTGCTGGCCTTCGCCTTGACGTTGCTGACCTTCGCCTTGACGTTGCTGACCTTCGCCCTGGCGCTGGTCACCTTGCTGACCTTCGCCCTGACGCTGGTCGCCTTGCTGACCTTCGCCTTGACGTTGGTCGCCCTGGTTGGGGGGGGGCTCTTGACGATCCTGATCGAGCGCGTTGAGCATGCGGTCGAGCTTTTCCTGCTCTTCAGGCGAGAGCGGGCGGTCGTCGGGACGGGATTGCTCGTTGCGGGGGGTGCCGTCGGAGTTCTTGGGTTGAGAGGGATCAGATGGAGTTTGCCCCTCGGTTCCGGAAGACCCCCCGCCTTGCTGACCCTGGCCCTGACCATTCTGGGAGGGTTGCTGGTCGGGTGGGGGGGTACCTTGTGGGGATTCGGGTTGCTCGCCGGCGGGTTCCTCTGGAGCGTCACGGGGAGGAGTGGGATCCTGAGGAGGAGGCTCCTGCTGCCCCGAGCCGTCACGAGGAGGTTGATCCTCAGGAGGAGTCTGTTGTTCGTTAGGATTGGGTGATTCCGGTTCCTCGATCGGATCGATGATCTCCAGGACGCGGCGGCTCGTCTGGACCTCTTGGGCAGTCGGGGAGCGGTTGTCGCGAACCTCGGCCCAGTAGGTCAGTCGATCACCAGCACGGGCGCCGATTGCCTCGAGATCGAGCGCTTCGACGTGATCAAGGGATCGAGACGCTTCCTTGCCTTCCAGCAGATCTTGAGGGTCGAGGATGGCGGCACCCTCACGCTCCAGGTGCAGAGTGGCTGAGGAGAGGCCGAAGTCGTCAGAGGCGGTCAGTGCGAGCGCGATCCGGGAATTACTCGGGACCTCGATCCGCTCTGGCTCGGGCTGGATAAAGCGGACTTCGGGGACGCGGTCGGGAAGGGCCTCGATGTCGTAGACGACGGGTTCGGGGTTCAACTGCCCCTCGGTCGTCTCGAATTTGATGGAGTATGACCCATTCTCCTCGACCTTGAACCGGCCGGTCAGTTCCTGAGGGTTGTCTCGGGAAACGACAAGGCGAGACGTCCCCAACGCGCCAAGGTCAAGATTACCGTTTCGGGCGGGCTGGTTCGTAGTGGCGCGGACCGTCACCATCGTGCCTTCGAGCGCCCGGATATTGCCGCCCTCCACCCCTTCTCGATCGGGAACACTCGTATAATCCGGGAAATCGAGGTCGTGGACGACCGAAACCACCCGAGGAGCGGGCAACACGGTGAGGCGGTACTGTTTCGTCTCGAAGTCGTTGGCGGAGAGGTAATAGATCAAATCTTGCTGAACATTGCGGAGAGTGACCGACCAGGGGTCGTAGCGTTGCTCTCCTTCATCAAGACTTGTCGAAGCGAAGTACTCTCCTCCATCGCTGCTGTAATGAAGGCGAACTTCGTCTGGACGAATGCCTCGGTAGTCGACCTCGGCCTCGAAAGTGACATTGGAACCAGAAACGACACGAGAGAGTTCCTCGTCATCTCCGGGTTTAATGTTGATGAGCCGCGTATTCGTTGGCCGGGCGACATCGGCGAGAAGCGCACGCCGCGCCGAGTCGAGCACGTTCTTTGGGGTCAGGACCACGTAGAGGCAGAACAAGACCACAACGGCGGCCAGGGCGTAGAACGATTTCGTGAGATATCGTTGATCGACCGCCGCTTCCACCTGCACGTCCGCCAGATCTCGGACGGCTCGGGCTTCCAGCGTGCGAAGGACCGCAGGGGGCAGTTCGGCCCGATGGCGACGCAGGTCAATATAATTGAGCAAGCTGTTTTTGAATCGAGCGTCGTATGCCTCAATCGTGCAGGCGGCGTAGAAACTGTTCACCGAAGAAAGCAGGGGTCGCACCACGTACCGAACGAACGCGTAGCCGCCACCCAGCAGGGCTCCGAACAGGATCACGGCCCGGACCGACCACGGAAGCCCGATCCAGTGATCGAGGACGATCTCCAGCAGTAGCAGGCCGAGGATGCCGGTGATCATCACCACCAAGGCGGTGAAGACTTCGGTTGCTCGGATGCGAGAACGGGTCAGATGCAGTTGATGATCCACAAACTGCTCGTAGTCAAGCATCCTGCCTTGCTGCTGCGGCTCGGTGCCCAGGGCCATGGCGCTGCCTCCCAATCTGCCTGCGAGCGGATCGTCTGCATCCGGATCGGCGGTCATCCTGCGAATCATTCTATACGACACGAGAGTCAGGAACAGTTCGAATCCGACTCTTGTCCGACAATCCGAGTCGGGGTGAGATGTTAGCGTGCGAACGGAATCCAGGTGCCGTCGGGATTGAGCACCTCATTGGGCCGGAACCGAGCTTTGTAGGAGAGGGATCGGCACTCGGCCACGAAATAGCCAAGGTAGACATGCTTCCGTCCCTGTTCGGCGGCTCGATCAAGCAGTCGGAGAATGTTCCACGTGCCCGGGGAGCGGTTGAGAATTGCGTGGTCGTAGACAAAATAAATGGCCGATAACGCGCCGGGAAGAACATCGACGAAGCCGGCCCCGATCAATCGGCCGTCGATCCGATAAAGCCATTGTTCGGTCGGGATGGGATTATCGAGAAAGGCGTCCTGAAAGTCCTCGGGGGCGTCGAGTTCGTGGCTGGGCCATCCCCGGAGTTCTTGCTGCCGGAGATGGTAGCGATCGTAAAGGTCGAGGACCTCCGGATCGGGAAGACCGGAGGCGGCCTGAATGGTGAGCTCCAGGGAGTCGAGGTTCCGCGCCCGTACGCGCTTCATGCTCCGATCGAGCCGAAATCGGCTGGCATCAACCCGGAGCGAGCGACACTTTGTACATCCGAGACAGCGAGGACGAAACAAGGTCCGACCGAATCGACGCCAGCCAGACTGGAGCCGCCGAAGATAATCGTCGGGCTCCATGGTCCCGACGATCTCGAACTCCATTCGGGCGGATTGTGACGGAACGTAACTGCAAGGCCGGATTCGAGACACGACATGAGCGGTAATATCCATAAGATTCCGAGCGGGACAAAGGGTGACACGATCGAAATCGACGGTTGAACACGCTCCGAGCACTCGAGACGCTGCAGATCAAACGCCTCAGGAACAGAATTCCATTCCTGAACTCGGTCGGAGGACTGGTTGAAGCAGACCTTCACCCTGGTCATAATAGCCGCTCAATGACCGGCCACCCAGGCCCGGATCGCAAAACCGGCCGAGCGAGGCGTCGATGCGACTGGCGTTCAGCACCAATGCGTACATGCGTTTTCCCTTCGACGAAGCTGCCGAGCGGATTGCTGCGCTCGGTTACGAAGGGCTCGAACTCATGGCCGATGTTCCCCACGCCTGGCCGGCGGGTTTGCTCGACGGAACCAAGCAGGCGATCGTTCAGAGCATGCAGCGGCATTCGCTCCAGTTTTCGAACGTCAACGCCTTCATGATGAACGCCATTGCCGACCATCGGCAACCTTACTGGTATCCCTCGTTCATTGAGACTGACGAGGGATACCGCCGCGTTCGGATTGATCATACCCGACGATCACTTGACCTGTGTGCGGAGCTGGGTGCTCCCCATATCACGACCGAGCCGGGCGGCCCGATCGCTCCGGGCCAGTCGCGGCAAGAGGCGATCGATTTGTTCGTCGAGGTGCTCAAACCGCTGGCTGAACATGCAGGAAATCGCGGAGTATTGCTCCTGATCGAGCCAGAACCAGGTCTCCTGCTCGAAACTACGGATCAGTATCTTGAAGTCGCCGAGCGAGTGAACTCCCCCTCGCTTGGCCTAAACTTTGACGTGGGGCACGCCTACTGCATGGCCGAGGATTTGCCTGTTCAAATCGCCAAGCTCGCCCATCTCACCAAGCACTATCACGTTGAGGACATCGCGGCCTCCCGAGTGCATCATCACCTTGTCCCCGGAACGGGTGCGATCGATTTTCCGGGAGTCTTTGAGGCGATCCGAAAGACCGGATACGACGGTTGGGTGACGGTGGAACTCTACCCCTTCGTCGACGATCCCGACGAGGCGGCCCGGGAGGCGATTGAGCGCCTGCGGCCCCTGGTTGAGACCCCTGCCGGTGCCGGATGAACCGCCTTTCCATGCGATTGAAACCGTATTTTCAACTGGTTCGACTCCCGAACGTCTTTACGGCCGCCGCCGATAGCCTGAGTGGTTGGCTGCTCGTCGGCGGGCTCCTGGTCGATGCAGACAGCTGGCTGCCTCTGGTCGTTGCCTCGATGGCGATCTATGCGGCGGGGATCGCCTTGAACGATGTCTTCGACCTGGAACTCGACCGTGTCGAACGCCCTGGCCGTCCTCTGCCCTCCGGCAAGGTGTCGAAACTGTTTGCGGTCGGCCTGGCGGTGTGCTTGATGGCGATGGGGCTGATGTCTGCCAGCATGGTTGGGGTTCGACCTGCAATCGTCGCAGGGGGGCTCATCACCTGCGTGGTCGCTTACGATGCGGGACTGCGTCGAACGATCCTCGGTCCTGAACTGATGGGACTTTGCCGGGGCTTGAATGTCTTCCTCGGCATGAGCCTGGCCCCCCAGTTCGGCGGCCCGGCCGCTTGGACGGTCGCGGCAGCCATGACCGTGTTCATCGTCGGAGTGACCTGGATCAGTCGCTTTGAAACGGAAGTCGGCCGCCGAGCGGCTTCGGCTTCGGGCCTGCTGCTTCAGTCAGTCGGGATCACCGCTTTGTTCGGCGCAGGGTTATCCGCAGAATCGTTCCCGAGCCCCTGGACCGACCGCCCGAGCGTTCCCGTGCTCGGAATCGTGATCCTCGCCCTCGTCTCGTCTCGAATTCTCTGGGCCAGTGGTCGAGCCGTTCTCGAACCCAGGCCCGAGACGTTGCAACGGGCTGTGAAGGTCGGCGTCCTCTCCTTAATCTGGCTCCATGTGGGGGTTCTGGCCTGCGTCCGAGAGCCGACCTCGGCCCTGGCCGTGGCAGCGCTCTGGCTTCCGGCCTCGCTGGCGGCTCGATGGATTTACTCGACCTGACCAGAAGGTTGCGAGGGGAAGGTTGCGAGGGAGCCGATGCTGATCGGGAATCAATCACGGCCTTGGACGCGCGACTCGTCTGGTGCAAGACTGAGAACCTCTGAAGGTTGCGTCGGTCCTCAACCGATCGTCGAGGCCTTCCTGAGCAAGATGCCGAGGTGACGATGTCTGATCGTGTCGTGCTCTTGACGATTCCCCAGCTTCGGTGTCGGGATGTGACACCCGGGGGACTCGGATCGCTGGAACGCCTGACTTCCCGAGGGTCAATGACCTCGGCGGTTCCGCCGTTCCCGGGGCTGGCGTCGTCGGCGTTCGCCACACTGATGACGGGCCTTGAACCTCGGGAACATGGCCTGATTGGGAACATCTTCCTGGACCGTGTTGCCCGAAACGTGGTGACGGTTCCCCTGCCCGACTCGGCCGTCCTGGGTCGGAAACTCTGGCACATGGCCCGCGAAGAACGTCCCGACGCCCGGGTGATGCTCTGGTTTACTCCAGACACCCGAGGTGCCGACGTGGACCTGATGGCCTGGGTCGATCGCCCTCGCCAGCTTCACACCGTCCCCGAGACACTGCAGGAACGACTGGAAACCGCGCTCGGTCCGTTCCCGAAGGAGGATCAGACCGACGAACCAACCTTCGAGCCGGCGAGCACCTGGGTGCTCCAAAGCGCCGCTCAGATCATCCGAGACGAACGTCCCGATCTGGCCGTCGTCCGCGTCCCCTACCTTGGTCAAATTGCCCGCCGCTATGGCCCCGATGGCCGCCACGCCGGTCGAGCGATCCGATCGCTTGACGCAATGCTCACCGACTTTCTCAAGTCCCTTCCTGAAGGGACCGCCGTCGTCGCCGTGACCGAGTCGATTGTCACACCGGTGACAGAGACCATTTACCCGAACCGCATCCTGCGCGATCTCGGTTTGCTGAAGATGGAGACCCTGCCCTCTGGGGGGCTCGGTGTCGATCTCGCACATTCCCCGGCCTTCGCGTTGGCCGATCATCAACTCTGCCACATCTATTTCAATGATTCTTCCGTCGCGGGGACGGTGGCCTCGACCTTTTCCGGGGCTCACAGTGACGGCGTGGCGCTGGTGGTTGCCTCAGACGAACAACGGAACCTGCTGGGGCTCGATCATCCCAGGGCCGGCGATGTCGTCCTTGTCGCCTGCCCGGATTCCTGGTTTGCCCCGTCGTGGTGGATCTCTGATGAGGAACGACCCGTCGTTGTGACAGAGTCATCCATTCCCATTGGCGATTCGACGTTACTGAACCCCGACCATGTCCGAGGCTCCCTCGGCGCCCCGCCGCCGAGCGACCTGTACATCGGCGTCCTCATCTGCTCCGAGCCGGGAATGATCACGGTGAATGAGGAGCGCCCCTGCTCCAGTTCCGAGGTCGTCCGCCTTGTGCTCGACTTGCTCAGGCGGTGAGTTCTCCGTCAACAGATCGTGGTCGGGAAGCCGCATCCGGCGTGACACCTCGACGGAGCCTCGCGAGAGATTCAAGTCGAGAAGGAACCGACGAGAACCAAGCAGTAGAAGAAGGCGATGGTCAGGGCGAGGCTGAGGATGAACATGGTTGCAGCCCGTCTCCAACGCATATGAAGGCAGGAACGGGCCGCAACGGCGAAAAGAAGCGACATGACTCCAAGGATCGCAAAGGACCCCATGAGCATGATCCCGGCCGCGTCGGGATGGGAGATGATGCCAAAGCCTTCGAGTTCCGCCGAGACGAACAACATCAGGCCGAAGCCGAAGAACCCGAATAATGCAAGGGCAGCAAGTGCGAGGGGAACGGCGAGGACGAGCCCGAGCCTCGACGACCTGCGACCCACGGTGTCGCGATCATCGCGCGGGTGGGTCGTCGGGGGGGAATACGGATTCGAGGGTTCGGTCATGGTGAATCCCGTGGGCCCCGAATCGGAGGATCCCAAGAGTTCGAGCTATCAGCACCCTCGTCAGGCTCCTGGATTCGTCCCTGGATCGCAGATCAGACCGCCGAGGGTTCTCCCTGTGCAGCCCTCGGGGTGTACGAGAACCGCGAGCACTGCGAGAAGAAGGTGAGCGGATTGTCGTAGACGAGAGTCTTGATGGTGGCGTCGTCGTGACCCCGGGCACGCATCTCGAAGATGAATTCCGGGACGGCCAGGGGATCGCTGTGACCCCAGTCGCCGGCTGAATTCACCATGATCCGCTCGGTGCCGTAGACCTCGATCAGGTCGGCGGCACGGGCGGGGGTGCATTTGGTGGTGGGGTAGAGGGTCATGCCGACCCAGTGGCCGGCGTCGAGCGCGGGCTTGATCGTGTGCTCTTCGACGTGGTCAATGCAGACTCGTTCCGGAGCGATGGTGTCGCGGTACTCGCGGACCATGTCGAGAATCATCCGGGTCCCCTTGTACTTGTCCACCAGGTGCGGCGTGTGGACGAGTACCAGTTCATCAAGCTTCGCGGCGACGTCGAGATGTTCCAGGAACACGGTCGCCTCGTTCGGCGTGTTCTTGTTCAAGCCGATCTCGCCGATGCCGAGCACCTCGGGGTTGTCGATGAATTCCGGGATCATGGCGATGACCGCGCGGGCGAGTTCGACATCCTCAGCCTCCTTCGCATTGATGCAAAGCCAGGTCCGATGCTCGATCCCGTGGGCCATGGACCGCTTTCGTTCAAACGCCGTGAGCTGTCGAAAGTAGTCTCGGAACCCTTCCGGCCCTGACCGATCAAATCCGGCCCAGAATGCCGGTTCGCTAATGAGCACACAGCCGGCCAGCGCCATGCGCTTGTAGTCATCGGTGGTCCGACTGACCATGTGAATATGCGGGTCGATGTAATCCATGATGCCCTTTGCTCCTGAGTGACCAAGGTGTGAGGTCGTCGCAACGTACGAAGGGCAACGCTTGACCCGGGCCACGGAGCCCCGGAAGCCTTGTGTGCGTTCAATTTCAGGTTACCACGAGAACCCTCCCCGGGAAAACGCCGAGCTGAGGTGCCAGACCTTCTCACACCGCAACACGATCGGCAATGGTCTGCAGATCGACGATTGCGGCCCGATCTTTCGCGGTGTCGACCAGATCGCAAATCAAGTCGATGGATCGGAACTCAGGGTCTTCGACCAGCAAGCACGAGGGATGGGCAAGGAAATCGAAGACCGCCCCTCGATCAATCGCCCAGGAGATGCAGCGGCGGAGGGATTCAAGGAAGGCATCGAGCGGCCACCGGCTGGTCCGGAACGCGCCGACATCGCTGATCGGGCTCATGGGAATCTCGATCAGGCCCGAAGGATAACGGAACGGCTGGGCTTCGGCCTGAGCGTTGACGATCGCATCGAGCAAGGTATCATCGGGGGCTGTGCCGGGTTCGCTTGAGGAATGGGAAGGATACTTGCTGCTGACCCAACGATAGCCCTGGTCTATTAGCAAGCGTTGAATGTCGGGCCGTTGAGCGATCCCTTCGTGGAACCCGCCCGGAGTTCGAAACCCGGCCACCTCAATGCCGAGCCGGGTGCGCAGGGCACGATCGGCAAGCCGAACGTTTTCGCGGAGAACCTCCTCGATGGTACGACCTTCGATCAGCCAAGGAGCCCGTTGAAATCGGAACTGGATGGCTCCGGGTTCCGTGGCCAGAAGGTTGACGTGATCGTAGGTATGGTTCCCGATCGGATGCCCGGCCTCGGCGATCTGCTCAAGCCAGGAGACGTCTTCCTGCTCCATCGTCTGGCCAAGGGCGAAGAAGTGGAGCTTACCCCCGCGATCGGCGACCCGACGGGCGGCTTCCACGGCGTATTGCTTTGTGTCCCGGTCCAGATTCCCCTTCTCGTAATCCCAATGAAACTGGTCGCGGGTCGGGTACTGGCGAGACATCTCGAGGTCAAGCGTGATCGCCACCATCGCCTGTCCTGGCTCGGTCTCTCGTGCTTGGACTCGGGTCTTCGGTACGGCGCTCGCGAGTGTGGAAAGGGCGGTGGCTTCGGCCAGGAATTGCCGTCGGTCGATCATAACAACACTCTTTGGGTCATCGGTTCAAGAGAGCCAAGTTAATCGGATGAGAGGGTCTTGTCCCGAGGTCGAATCCAGGACACCTGTGTGATGAACAGGTCGAGCGCGGCAAAGGAGACGGCGGCATTCGTTGCGAGGCTAGGGCGAGGGTTCGCAGGGAACGTGGCAAGGGTAGCATCACCGACCAAAAAGACGTTGAAATCTTTGCGCAAGTTCTCATGCCCAGCCGTTGTGGAACACACGCACATGTCGGTATTATAACCGGCGAGGAGGACGTGCCGGATCCCTTGTGATTGAAGAAAATCTCGAAGCAGGTCGTACCCTTCTCCGTCATAGATGACCACGTCGTTCGGATCAACCTCGATGGACTTCATGACGGGGATAGGGAGCTCCCAGAACCCGGGCGGGTCGTAGATCGGCCCGGCGTCGAGTCCCCGGAACTGCTGGAAGTAGTCGATTGTGGGAGTCTCAGTCGAAACCGTGATCTGCTCTGGCAAGGCACTCCCCCGGTAGGCAAAGGATCGCAGTGTGGCGGTCAGTTCCCGTTGGCCTTCGATGCGATCGTCAGCCGAGGGGGTGCCACGGACGGATCGGTAGAGTTTGGCCCGAATGGGGTCTTCGGTGCCGGGAAGACTGTAGACGACGGCGCCGACTCGGTCCCTCCAGGCGTTCAAGAACGGATTGATGACCTCCTTGGCGTGATCGAGTGCGATTGCGTTCTTGACGGGTGTGCATTGAAACGCAGCCCCAGCCGGTTCAGGGGTGTCCCACCCTTGCCCGTCGTCGACTCCCCAGGGGTGAACGACCACAATCGCGGTCCGATCGCTCCGGAGGTGGTTGGGAACTTCGATGATCCCTCTCGCATTGTACGAGAATCGCCAGGCTCTCACGTCAAGATCCGCCTCGGGATCGTCCACGAGCACCGGAGCCTCGAAGCGTGCTGATTCCTCGATGGGAGCAACGAACTGGGGAAAATCGGCGAGAATCGGCTGCGGATCGGTTAGCGGGGTCAGTTGATTGGCATACGTACGGGTCTCCCCGCTCGGTTCCTCAGAAACGGCTTCTACGACGCACAGGACCCAGAGGCCGAAGAACCATGTCACGCAAACGGGTACATTTCGCATCAAGGGGCTCCGAATCGTTTGAGCTGGTTGGGGCAAGTCCGTCAAGGGAATCCTCTCCTTGCCCGTTTTGTTCGGGACCAGGAGCGAGTTAAGCTCGATGGATGTTGGCCAAAGTTTCCGGCGAAGGCAAGCATGCGACGGGGGACTGTCGATGAGCAGGCATGTGATACTTACCCTCACCGGCGCGGACCGGATCGGAATCGTCGAGGAGTTGACTCGAATCCTTCTCGACCAGGGCGGGAACGTGGAAACAAGCCGAATGGCCCGGCTCGGCGGTGAGTTTGCCGTCCTGATGCTTGTCAGTCTGCCTGAGTCTCAAGATGCGGAGCTGCATCGAGGGCTGGAGAAACTGGCTGCTCGCGGCTACAAGTTCACCATCACCCCGACCGAACAGCCCTATGCCGAAGCCCATTCCGGGTGGCGAGGTTTCCGGATCGAGGTCGAAGGAGCCGACCACGAAGGAATCGTCCACCGGGTTGCCCGCCATCTGTCGACCCAAGGAATCAGCATCGAGTCGATGGAAACCGAGACGACATCTGCCCCCTTCGGGGGTGTTCCTCTCTTTAACATGTCCGCAAGTATTGTCGTCCCCCCCGAACTGGCCGAGACCTCGTGGAACGATGGGCTCTTTGCGATCGGTGACGAAATGAACCTGGAGATTCGCGTCGCTCCAGAGCCCGAGGGTTGATGATTTCACCGAGATCGAAGTGGCTGGACCCCTGTGGGCAGCCACTTCGGAGGGAAGGTGGAAAATGTGACGTCGTCGAAACTCTACGACTCAGCGTGTGTAGCCTCGGACGAAACCGATGCACTGTGCCACGCCAGGGACGTTGTTTTCCCAGTCATGTTCGTATTCGATCGAAATGTTTCCTTCGAATCCCTGGGCCTTCAACTCATCGAGCACGTCTGCGATATTGCAGACGCCCGTTCCGTAGGGTACGTCGTGGCCGGATCGCCCCATCTCATTGAGATCCTTGAGGTGAGAGCTAATGATTCGACCCTTGAGAATCTTCAAACATTCTACCGGATTGAGCCCTGAGCGAGCCCAGTGTCCCGTATCGGCGCAGGCTCCGAGTCGCGAGTCCCGATCCTTGACCAGTTCGGCGATGTAATTCGGATCCCAGACCTTGTAGTCAGGGTTATCGGGACGGCTCGGGTGGTTGTGGAATGCGACGCCGATGTTGTATTCCTTCGCCAGTTTCTCAAGGATGTCGATGGCATCGACCGATTCGGTCGTAATCGCCCTCATTCCCATTGCCTTGGCGAACTCGAACACCTTCCGAGCCTCATCCTCATTGGTCGGGACACCGACCACTCCGTAGTTGACGGCAATCAGTCCATGTTCATCGAGCTTCGACTTCAGCTTGGCGATGACTTCCTCGGGCTGGTCGTGTCCGACCTTGAGGTTGCGTTCGTCAGGGCTGAGAGCCTGGCCGGGATAAAACTCAATGACCTTGCCACCGGCCTGGGCGGTCTTCTCGATCGCCTCGAACGCCGTGAAGCGGTTGAACGTGTAGGCCTGGCAGCCAATGGCAAAGCCACCGATCTTGGCATCATCCGGGATCTGCGGCTGAGCCTGCGCCGCGGTGCTCATCATCAGGACGACCGCCGGCACCACGTGCCAGCGAGAGAGGGTCGCGTTGCAGATCATGATTCCTCCAGTTGCACGGTTCGCAATTCCGATTCGGATCAACGTGTGTTTGCCCGTCGTTCCGGGGATTCGGGCCTCGAGTGGGCGACCGTCCCGGACCGCTCGATTGTAATGACGATTGCTCGCCAATGCTCCCTTCCGCTTCGGGAGTGATTCGTCGTCGATCGTGATCTGGCAACATCCGATCCTCGTGCCTGAACTCCAGCGTCTCGTATCGATTCCCTCCAGCGTGCGTGTACAATCGGTCAGACTCAATGAGCCGAACGTCGTCCTTCCTGGACTGGTTGCTCGATGCCGAAGGATTCTGAAGCCGAGGGGGACATGATCGTCGTCATTGCCGAAAAACCGTCGGTCGCCCGCGATCTCGCCGCCTTCCTCGGCGCATCGAGTCGTCGAGACGGTTATCTCGAAGGCAACGGCTATCAGGTGACCTGGGCTCTTGGTCATCTGGCCACCTTGAAGGAGCCGGAGGACTATGAACCTCAGTTGAAAAAGTGGTCGCTTGAAACATTGCCAATTCTCCCGGATCGGTTTGAACTCAAGGCGATCGCCGAGCGAGGGGCGGGCTCGCAACTCGCCACGGTTCGTAAGTTGCTCCGAGCCGCCGATGAGATCATCGCGGCGACAGACGCCGGTCGGGAAGGAGAACTGATCGTCCGCTATATCCTCGAATTGACTGGCTGCACCCATAAACCAGCCCGACGCCTCTGGCTTAGCTCCCTCACCCGAGAGGCGATCCGAGACGCATTCAATCGACTCCGTCCGCTCTCTGACTACGATGCTCTTTATGCGGCTGCGCGATGCCGGAGCGAGGCGGACTGGCTCGTCGGTCTCAACGCCACGCGATTTCAGACGGTTCGTCAGCGATCCACCGGTATTCTCTGGAGCGTCGGCCGAGTGCAGACACCTGTCCTGGCGCTCATCGTGCAGAGAGATGAAGAAATCCGAACGTTCCGTCCCGAGCCATTCTGGGAGCTGATGACCCGCTACCGGGAGGTGACCTTCGCACACACGGGCGGTCGTTTCAAGACCGAGGAGGACGCCAATGAGTTGCTCAATCAGGTGCGGAATCAACCCCTGAGGATCCTCGGCGTGGAGCGGAAACGAGAGCGTGTGCTGCCTCCCCAACTCTATGACCTGACCGACCTGCAACGCGACATGAACCGCCGCTATGGGCTCTCCGCCGACGACACGCTGAAGGCTGCCCAGGCTCTCTATGAAGCAAAGCTGATCAGCTATCCCCGGACCGACTCGCGCCATCTTGGACGCGACATGAAGGGGAAGCTCCTTGGAATCCTGGAGAAGCTTCGCAATCTCAAGCCCGACGCCGTCGGTTCGCTCAACTTCTCGTCCCTTCCGTTTAATGGTCGGATCATTGACGACGCCAAAGTCAGCGACCACCACGCCATCATCCCAACCGGAAAGGCCCCGGGATCACTCCCCCCTGCCTCGTCAAAGGTCTTCGATGCGATCGTCACTCGCCTGATTGCCGTCTTTTTTTCGCCATGCATCAAGGAAGTCACGGTCGTCAATGCGACGGTTTCCGACGTTCCGTTTCGAGCTCGAGGCGTGCGGATCGTCGATCCCGGCTGGACGGTTCTCTACCCTCGGAAGACCGACGACGCAAATGAGGAGGAACAGAACCTTCCCGAGTTTCTCCCGGAAGAGTCAGGACCGCACGATCCCTTTGTCCGGCGTGGGGAGACCACTCCCCCGAAACCCTATACCGAAGCAACCTTGCTCTCCGCCATGGAAACCGCGGGACGGTTCGTCGAGGATGAACAACTCCGGGAAGCCCTCAAGGAGCGTGGGCTGGGAACTCCTGCCACTCGGGCTTCGATCATCGAGACTTTGCTGACGCGAGGCTATGTCGTCCGCGACAAGAAGACACTGGCCGCAACCGATCTTGGACGATTTCTCATCACTTCGATCCGGTCTCCCCTCTTAACGTCTCCTGAACTGACCGGTGACTGGGAGGCCAGGCTCCGGGAGATCGAACGCGGCCGTCTCGCTCCTGACCAATTCATGAGCGAGATTGCTCGATTCACTCGATCGATTGTCGGCAATGAACCAGAGGAACCGATCGACTCGACTCGCCTGGGCGATTGTCCTCGATGCGGATGTCCGGTCATCCGAGGAAAACGGGGATATGGCTGCTCGGCCTGGAAAGCGGGGTGTACCTTCGTTCTCTGGAAAGAGGTTGAAGGTGTGCCACTTGATGAGCATCAGATCCGAGAACTCCTCCAGCGCCGGGTGCTCACTCGGGCAATCGCCCTGCCCTCCTCCGGGCCTGCTCTGCTAAGGCTCGCCGATTCGGGAGCGTTGCTTGCGATCCCTGTCCCTTACAAGCTCCCCAAGCGTTTTGGCGAAAAAACGAGTCAGCTCGTTCGAACGTCGGCTTCCCCACGATCGAGGGCCTCGAAACGGCTGAACGCTCTGAAGGCGGCTCCAGAGGATGAATCGAAGGGGACGTTTGCCACCATCTCCCTCGGTCCTTGCCCTCGATGCGGAGCCGACGTGGTCGAGCAACCCAAGTCGTTCGGTTGCAGAGCCTGGAAGTCAGGCTGTTCGTTTGCGATCTGGAAGTCGATTTCCGGGAAGCGGATTACGGCCCGGACGGCCCGGACGCTAATCACGCAGGGAAAAACCGCCATACTCAAGGGGTTCAAGTCCAGGGCCGGGAAACCATTCGCGGCTCGACTGAAACTAGAGGAAGGGGAGGTGCGGCTGGAGTTCGACGCGTAATCAACGCGAAGGAGGAAGGTCGATCCCATCCTTCCGAGCCCCTTCGGCTGGCTCAATGCCCAGAAGTCGGGCCACGGTGGCATGAAGCTGGAGGGAGTGAACCGGGCCGAGATCAAGACCGCCAATCGGTTCGGGAAAACGCCAGACAATGGCCGCACCGAGCATTTCGGGGTTAGTCACTGGGTCGTAACCGTGCATCCCAAGGGGGCCGTCAACCTCGTTGACCGGCGCTGTGACGCGACCGTCGGCGGAGTCAAACCCTCTCCCGGCGAAGGCAAACCCTGTGTCTACCACCACAACGATGTCTCCCACCCGAGTCGGGTGACGATACTGCCAGGCTTGCGGCAGCGTCTCACGTCGGTAGGCACGAGCAAAGTCGAACCCGTTCACGCGCTCGATCAGCCGATCAATTTTCCCCTCACGATCCGGGTCATTTCGTTCCGTGAAGAAGAGATGTCCAACGTTGCCGCTTGTCAGGCGGACGACTCCGGGAGCACGCTCGACACCGGCCAACCGATCCAGATCGACCATGGTCGTCACGGTCGACATACCGTGATCGGTCGTGATCAGCAGAATGAGTTGATCGTCCGGTGACATCTTCGTACGCCAGAGTTCGAGTAAATCCGCATGGAAATGCTTGAGAATCTTGTCGATCTCCTGGATTGCCTCGTTCACTTCCGGCGCATCGGGACCGTAGGAATGGCCCGCCTTGTCGAGACCGCTCCCGTAGCCGAGCAAGAGCCGAAGTGGTTCGTCACCGCGATCGTCTCGCCAGACCGAGAGCAGGCGATTGAGTCGATCTGAGTCGGAGAGCTGGCCATCGAACGCCGGGTCGAAATAGTCTGTTCGGATGGGCCCGAGCTGGTTGTGAGAAAGGGTCCAATCGAGCGATGCCACCCTCAGCCCTTGCCGGGCGGCGGTGAGCCAGATCGGCTCGGCCTCGAGCAAGGCGGCATCTCCCGGATAGCGGTAGAACAACCCGGTTTCATCATCATAAAAGCTGTTGCTTGGAATACCGTGTTGCTCGACACCCACTCCGGTCGCCTGTGAAACATGGCTCGGGAAGGTGAGCGAGGGGAAGACCGGAATCAAGGCTTGGGAACTTGCCCCTTGCTGTGCCAGTTCGTTCAAGAAGGGTGAGGCGCCACGGTCCAGATAATCTGCTCGCCAGCCATCGAGGCTAATCCAAACGACCACGGTCCTCGATTCGTCTGAACCTCCCTTAACCTCCGACCCGATCGCCGAGTGTGCCCCGGCGAGCCAGATTGCGAATAGAACCCCCAGAATCCAGGAAGACTGACGCATGAAGACTGTCCCTTCTCGATGCCGATCATCGCCGACCCAACCCTGACCTGGACCAACCGAATGATCTTATCCGACCGGCATGAAGGATTGATGAGGATTCCGGCCCGGTTCGATCGAGGAAATGTCGCGACCGGGTTGTCGAGGGAGGCGATGGGGCGAGCCGAGCCTGGGACAGCCACGGATGACTGCCCCCACGGGTTGGGCGATCCAGGTGAACCGGTCGATCAAGCGTTATAGCTGGTCGAAGCGGTCGTACCGCCGCGTCCGGTCCAGTTGGTGTGGAAGAACTCGCCCCGGGAACGGTCGATGCGCTCGTAGGTATGAGCCCCGAAGTAGTCGCGCTGAGCCTGCAGCAGGTTGGTCGGAAGGCGCTCGGAACGATAGCCATCGTAGTAGGCAAGCGCCGAACTCATGGCAGGGATCGGGATGCCGTGGCTCACGGCGACCGAGACGACCCGCCGCCATCCGTTCTGAGCTCGCTCAATCTCACTGTGGAAGTACGGATCCAGCATCAGGTTGTCGAGGTCGTGACTTCGATCGAATGATTCCTTGATTTTCCCCAGGAAGGCGCTTCGAATAATGCAGCCACCGCGCCACATCAAAGCGACCTTGCCGTTGTCGATCGTCCACCCCGACTCCTTTGCCATGGCGTTCATCAATGCAAAGCCCTGGGCGTAGGACATGATCTTGCTGGCATAGAGTGCCATCTCAATGTCATCAACAAACTGCTGGATGTTCCCCGAGTAACCCGCGTCGGCCGGTCCTTTCAGGATCTTCGAGGCTCGAACGCGCTCGTCTTTCAGGGCCGAGAGGCAACGGGCATAGACTGCCTCGGCAATCAAGGTGAGAGGCACGCCGAGGTCGGCCGAGGAGACGACGGTCCACTTGCCCGTTCCCTTCTGGCCGGCCGTATCGAGGATCAAGTCGACCATCGGTTTGCCAGACTCAGGATCCCGGTAGCCGAAGATGTCGCGCGTGATCTCAATCAGATAACTGTCAAGCGGTCCCGAGTTCCACCGGTCGAAGACCTCGTGCAGGGCATCAGCGCTGAAGCCGAGCAAGGAGTGAAGCAAGTGATACGCTTCGCAAATGAGCTGCATATCGCCATATTCGATCCCATTATGGACCATCTTGACGTAATGGCCCGCTCCCTCGGGGCCGACCCAGTCGCAACACGGGGTGCCGCCGTCCACTTTTGCCGCAATCGCCTGGAAGATCGGCTTGACGTGCGGCCAAGCCTCGGGATCGCCTCCAGGCATAATCGAGGGGCCTTTCAGCGCTCCCTCCTCGCCACCTGAAACACCCGTGCCGATAAACTGGAGCCCTTTTTCCTTCAGAGCTCGGGTCCGCCGGGTCGTATCGGGATAATGTGTGTTGCCGCCGTCGATCAGAATATCCCCCTTGTCCAGATGGGGGACAAGCTGGTCAATCACCGCGTCGACCGCAGCACCAGCCTTGACCATGATCATAATCTTGCGCGGCGATTTCAAGGAGGCGACCAACTCCTCGATGCCGTGACAGCCGATGATCTTCTTCCCTTTCGCCCGATCGGCCAGAAACGCGTCAACCCGGCTGGTGGTCCGGTTGTAGACCGCCACGGTGAACCCGTGGTCCTCCATGTTGAGGACGAGGTTCTCGCCCATGACGGCGAGGCCAATGAGGCCGATATCGGCGGTGGGAGTGGCCATCGGAGTGTTCTCTATCTGACGGGTCGATCGGGGTCTGTGAGAGCGATAGAACGGCGATCGGGATCAGCGGCGGTAAGTCTGGGGGACGTAGGTTGAGAGTTTCTTCGGGGCGAGCACCTGAGAGATTTTGGCGAACCGCGCGAGCCCGTCAACCTGCGGAACGCTGACCCAGTCGCTCCCGATCAAGGGGCGTGCGTACTCGACGAAGTCGTCGGTCACGTCGATGCGGTTGGGTGCGATCCAGTGGTCCGGGAATGACCGATCCTTGGCAGCGACCTGTTCCAGCGGGACCTTATCATACGTGACGCTGTAGCCGCCTCGTGTCCGGTCACGAAGGATCGTCGCCATGTAGCCGTTGCCGTCGTCTCGCGCCACGGCGACTGCGTGGCAACCGACCCGGTAGGCCTCGTCGAGGTCGACCACACTGGCGTAGGCAATGGCGTTGCGCTGGTCGGTCCCCGGAATCTGGAAGCGGGCCTTGCCGGGCACGGGGAGATCAAGCGAATTGACGTAATTGGTCACGACCTGGGCGACAGTCGTCTGGCTGGCGCTGAACTGGACGTGGCCGAAGGTGTCACGAGAGGCACCCAGGTCGCCCACGTCGAACCCTTCGGAGACGACCACGATACAGCGACCGAATTCGCGGAGCGTCTCGACCACGTTCTGACCGAGTTGTTCAAGGCTGACCTTGGACTCAGCCATGTAGATTTGAAGCGGCATCTCGCGATTCGGGTCAGCCAGGCGAGCAGCGGCGGGGATGTAGCCGATCTTTCGTCCCATCGCCTGGATGACCATCACCGGGTCGGCCGGGCAACTTCCAGCGTTTTCCTCGTTCACTTGGCGGATGTACTGAGCCATGTAGCGGGCGACCGAGCCATAGCCCGGAGAGTGGTCGAGCAGGGTGAACTCGCTATCTCCCAGGTCGTTGTCGATGGTCTTCGGCACGCCGGTGGCGATGAGGTCGAGCCCCTTCTCGTGGGCGAGTTGGGCGACCTTGTGGGCGGTATCCTGGGAGTCGTTGCCGCCAATGTAGAAGAAATAGCCGACGTTGTGGGCCTTGAGGACCTCAACAACCCGGGCGAAATCCTCATCCTGCCCGGGTTTGAGCTTGTATCGGCAGGTGCCGATCCCTCCGGCGGCCGGAGACGTGCGCAATAGCGCGATCTCCTCGGCAGGTGACGCCGAAAGGTCGATCAGTTCTTCCTTGAGCACCCCTTCGATCCCGAACCGACCTGCGAAGACTTTGCCGAAGTGCTCCGGCATGCGGAAGCAGGTCTCGACGATCCCGCGGAGGCTGTTATTGATCACACAGGTCGGGCCTCCGGATTGGGCCACGACAACGTTGGACGCGGGCATTGGGGCACCTCAGGGTGTGGCGATCCTCGGCCGATGCTCGGGGATCTCATCGCGGTTCCGACCGGGCAGCCGGGAGTCTTGCGGAGTCGTGGGTTTTCGTCGGGGACGATTCGCAAGGGGGCTTGATTGCGCGTGTTCCCTGTGACGGCAATCGTTATGAAACGACGGATTCGACGGCTCAGGACGCCGACTCCCAGGGCGGATGCTCAGGGAGCAGGGCCTCGAACTCGGCGATACGCTCAGCCATGTACGAGCCCGCATAGGTGCCGTTGAAGAACCGAGGGAGCGCCTCGTCATGAAAACGTTGCCACGATTGATCTTCGAAGCCGGGGTTGATCGGGTAAAAGAGGACCCCGTTCGCCTCGGCGGCCTTGCGATCACCCGGCGCGTCACCCACCATCAGGATGTGATCGGGGGCGTAACGGCCTCCCGCGGCCAGTCCCAGATGCTCCTTCTTTGACCCAAGTTCCTGACCGGCGATCAGGCCGACGAATTGGGCCAGATCGTGTTCTTCCCACTCTCGGGTCAGGGCCTCGACCGGAGTGGCCGAGACGACCATCACGTCGGCTTTTCCCTTCAACGCCTCCATCGACTCTCGAACCATCGGAAAGGGAGGGACATTGTGAACCATCTCGCCCACGGTTTGATTAACCGCCTCACTCCACTTGAGGCAGAGTGTCAGATCGGGATCTCCGGTCCGTTCGACCTCGGCCTTCAAGACCGGGTTGCCCAGTTTCGACTCCCGATCAATCCAATCCCGTAGACCGCGCAATTCCGGAAGCTTGACCCCCCGGCGTTTGACTTCAGGGCGTCGTTCGAGCAGATCGAGTGCCTCGGTCAGGGCCGGAAACCGATTGATCCCGCGATGCTTCGAGTACAAGTTGACAAATTCAGCGGCTTCTCGGGCATATTTTGAGACGGCGGCAAGCCCGAAGAACTTGATGATGTTGGGGATGAAGCACTCCTTGTGCTTGACCTCCATCGTGTCGAACACGCAACCGTCGCTGTCAATACCAACGAAGAAATCGTGGGTTTTGACGAAGTTTCTCAGTGCGGCCTGTGGATCGGCAGCGGCCGACATGGGCGTCTCTCTCTCTGGCAACGTCACAACGCGGGAAAGGCTCGGCACTTCCGGGATCGGGAGCCGACGAGCCGAAGGGTTTGGAGGGCCGACGAGCACTCGCCCGGCGGTTTGGACCGTTCGGTTTGCCAGAACGGGTCGTGAATGAGCGGTTTTACTCGATCGGGACCATCGGGAACAAGGGGGCACGACCAGCGCTCTCCCCGCCCGAATCAATTGTTTCGACCCGAGTCGTATGTTAGTGTCTTGTCAGTGCTTGAGGGACGAGTGGTCAACGCTTCCATCGACGAAAACCACCGGGGACTCCGCGTCATGGCAACGAGCGATCGGCCACGATCTGAGAGTGATGTGCCCGTCGACTTTCTCGACACCCTGAAGCGGGCGGCAATCGTCTCGGACAAACTGCTGGCTGAGATTCGTTCGAAGGTCCTTGCCGGTGACTATCCGATCGACGCGAACGACCTGGCCCAGCAACTGATTGCGGATGAACTGCTGACAGAATACCAGGCCAAGCGTCTGCTCGGAAACCGCCCCGGTTCGTTGACCATTGGGCGATACGTCATCCTGGAGAAGCTCGGAGCCGGCTCGATGGGTCGGGTTTACAAGGCGAAGCACCGGATGATGGACCGGGTCTCAGCCTTGAAGATCATCGCGCCAGAGATCAGCAACAACGAACGGGTGGTCGCCCGGTTTCAGCGCGAGATGCGACTGGTCGGCAAGCTCGACCATCCGAACGTCGTTCGTGCCTTCGACGCCGACAAGGATCGCGGAATCCTTTACATCGCAATGGAATACGTTGCCGGAGATAGCCTGGGGCAGCGGCTTCGATCCAAAGGCCGAATCCCTGCGGCGGAACTGGTCGGCTATATCGCTCAGGCCGCCCTGGGATTGCAGCACGCCCACGATCAGGGGATCGTGCATCGAGACATCAAACCGTCGAACCTGTTGCTAGGCGCCGACGGTTCCATCAAGGTCCTCGACCTTGGACTGGCAACCTTGATGGAGGCCGACGATCAATCCGCCTTCGCCACGGCCGACGGGGTCGCGGTCGGCACCGTGGATTACATGTCTCCCGAACAGGCGATGGGAAAAGAGCTCTCGCCCGTGAGCGATCTGTTTAGCCTTGGTTGCACGATGTACCACCTTCTGACCGGCCGCTTGCCTTATCCCGGAAACTCTCCGCTTGATCGCATGTTTGCCCGGATCAATCAGGAACCGGTGCCAGTCAAGGAGTTAAGGCCCGATCTTCCCGATCGGCTGGTGGAGGTGCTCGCCCGCCTCATGGCGAAGCAACCTTCGGAGCGTTATCCGACCGCCGCCGCCGCCTCCGAGGCGCTTCAGGCCCTTGTCCGAAGGCGATCCGCGAATGCGGCAGTCGGAGTTGCACCCACCGTCAAACCGGCTCAGGTTCCACCGACCCCACCTGCTCCGCCACCACCACCTCAGGTGAAATATGTCAAGGTTTCGCCGACCTTCCCGTCCTGGTTTCAGCCGATCGCTCGGCTGGCCGAGCGATCGGCAGTCGGAGCCTTGCTCCTATTCCTGGGTGTCCTCGGTCTCGCATTTGGAGCGGGTTTGATCGTCGGCATCCTCGCCAGTGGCTGAGTCCGTAGGTCGTGGCAAAGACTTCAGGAGGCTGCCGAGGCTCCGTGCGATGTCTCACTGGACGCAGGGCTGAGCAGATCGTGAAGCGCTCCGGCCAGTTCGGGGAAGGCGAAGCGATAGCCGAGTTCAACCGCTCTGGCCGGCAGAACGCGTTGTCCCTTGGTGACGACCTGAGCGACCTCACCCAGGACGGTGCGAAGCATCACGTCGGGGGGGCCGATCGGCAGAAAGGGACGGTGGACCACTCGGGCGAGTTCCCTCGAAAACTCGATGTTGCGCACCGGGTTCGGAGCGGTGCCATTGATCGGTCCCTGAGCCTCGTTCGAGTCGATCGCCAGCACAATCAGGCCGACGATGTCCGTCAAATGGATCCAACTCATCCATTGTTTTCCGGTTCCCGGGACGAGCGGATTCGATCCACTCCCAACAGGAGCCGCACCTCCGGGGAGCCACTTGAACAGAGGAGTCATCACTCCAAGTGCTCCTTCGCCCTTTGCCAGCACGATCCCCGTGCGGATGATCGCCAGGCGTGTTCCCGCATTGGCCACGGATCGGGACGCGTCTTCCCACTCGCGGCAGATCACGGCCATGAAGTCCGATCCGGCGGGGCTAGATTCGGTCAGTTCCTCATCTCCGGTCATGCCGTAGTAGCCGACGGCCGAACCCTGAACAAAGACGGTCGGTCGTGTCTTGGCCTGTTCAACGGCCGAGACCAGGTGCTCAGTCGAGTGCACTCGGCTCTCTCGAATGAGGCGCTTTACCTCGGGCGACCATCGTTTGGCAAAGAGATTGTGTCCGGTGAGATTGACGACGGCATCGCAACCGTCCACGCTTTTTTGCCAGGAACCGCTCGTGGTCGGATCGCCCTGCACAACCTCGACCTGCCGGAATTCGGGTCGTTCCCGAACGGAAGACGCCCGACGGGTCAGGACCACAGGCTGATCTCCTCGGCCAACCAGTTCTGCAATCAGGCGGGACCCGATCAAGCCGGTTCCCCCTGCCATGAACACTCGCATCAGACCAGATCCTCTCGCTGAGTCGTTTCGGGAATTGGGACAACTCGGAGCCCTCGCCCCCGCCAAGACCCCTCTGGGATTCCGTTTGCAGAGTGAGCATTCCTTGGTGGGGTGCTCGCTCCTGATCCGGGAGGAATGAATCCTTCATCAAAAAGTCATGCATACAAGGCAGGGGAAACCTTGCCGAGGCTCGGATGTCGTATGGTAGACTTGTGCCTCCAGTCCTGGGAGTTGAACACCGGGAGTTTCGGGAATTCCGGATTGATTGCCCAGGCCCCTCGGCCCTTTCCCGGCCGGATTTCCCCTCGTGCATCCGAGAGTCGACTGATCCGATGAAGACGAACGGGCGCCATTTTTTCAATTTGCCCCTGGCTCTCCGGAGCTATCGGCGTTCCAATCCCCTCGTATTGGTCAACGGACTTGCCGAGCAATCCGAAAGCTGGTTTGCCAACCGGCATTCCTGGTCACGTCATTTCGATGTGAAAGTTCCCGAACTGCTCGTCTACGACGGCGAGGATCTCCACCGTCACATCGATGCCGGCGGCGAGGTGACGATTAGCTACTTGACCGATCGTCTCGCTCGGTACCTCGACGAGTTCGTCCAGAAACCGCCTTACCACCTGGTCGGATCGAGCCTCGGCGGGCAGGTGCTTCTCACCTATGCCGCCCGTCATCCGGACAAGGTGAGTAAATTGGTGCTCATTTGTCCCTCCGGCCTTCATGGTGAGGAAAACTTACCGATCATGGACGGGGTTCGCCGAAGCGATTACGATTCCCTCGTCCGCTCGGTCTTCTTCAAGACGCAGTTTGCCGGAGAGGAACTCGTCGAGGCAATCGAGCAAAAGTTCCAGGACCGCCGTTGGAAGAAAGGTGTCTTGCGAACGCTTCGGGGAACCGTAGGGCACTCGGTCGGTACCCTCTTGACCCAGGTTCCGCACCCGACGCTCTTGATCTGGGGCCAGGATGATCGGATCATCGCCGACATTCCCGGTTCGATCCGAGCGGCCGATGGGATGCCGAGGGCCCGTCAGATTGTCATTCCACGATGTGGCCATGCCCCTCAGATCGAGCGAGCCGGACTGGTCAACAAATTGGTCATTCGATTCCTCAAGGACCGGCTCGATTCGATTCCACCAACCCTGAGCGCCGGCCGGGTCATGAAGAAATCTCGGGGCGTCACACCGCTCTGATTAATCGGGTCCAGAGGATCTCGTGTTCTTCCCGTGTGTTCCGGATCGAGGCAGACACTTCGAACGGAGCATGTCGCCTTTCGTCCTTGGTTCGGGGTTCCATGAAGGATTCGTTTCTCTTTCTTGGCAAGTTTCTCCGACACGGAACGGCCATCGCCAGCCTCGCACCGAGTAGTCCCTGGTTGTCCCGGACGACGGTGCGGAATATTGACTGGGACCAGGCCCGAGTCCTGATCGAACTCGGCGCCGGAACGGGTCCGATCACCCAGGAACTTGTGACACGAGCACATCCCGAATGCCGCCTGCTTGTCCTCGAACGAGACGCCGATTTCGTGAAGGTTCTCCGCGATCGGTTCCCACCCCGGCCCAACCTTGACATCATCGAAGGGGATGTTCGAGACCTCCCCTCGATGCTCCAGGATCGTGGGATCGAGCGCGCCGATACGATCGTGTCGGGATTGCCCGTTCCCTCCTTTCCCAAAGACTTGCAGCGTGATCTGTTCCGAATGGTCGGGCAGGTATTGAAACCCTCGGGAACCTTCAATCAGATCACGGAGATGCCCTGGGTGTATTATCGTTTCTACCAACGTTTCTTTGACGAGGTTCGATTCACCTTCGAGCCCCGGAACATCCCCCCCGCCGGTGCCTATTACTGCCGGGGCGTGAAGCCCATCGCCGATTAACTCACTCCACGCACCTTTCAGCGGCCTCGACGCATCATTGCGATTGCGGGCGATTCGGCCTCTTAACCCGCGACCTCTTGATCCGATGAGTCGAGTATTGTCCCCCCTGCCCTGGATCGCTGGCCTTCCACCGATCAAGTCGGTCGTGAACCGGGTGATCCGAACCGCGGCACAGGTTTCGGAATCTTCCCGGACCGTCAATCCAGCAGCCGATCAGGCTGGGCAACTCAATCGACTCCTCACAAAGTCCCGCGACACGCGGTTCGGTCTCGATCACCAATTCGAATCCATCCGTCGCGAAGGAAAAGGATCCCCAGACCGACTCGTCCATGCCTTTCAGCGAGCGGTTCCCTTGCGATCCTACGAACAGCTTTGGAAGGATTATCTCGCCGACTCATATCCGACGCTCCGCAATGTCACCTGGCCGGGACTTATCCCCTACTTCGCCCTGACCAGCGGAACGACCCAGGGAGCCACAAAATACATTCCTGTCTCTCGTGAAATGCTGGCATCGAATCGGGCGGCGGCCTGGGCGATGGTCGGTTCGTTCATGGCATCTCGCCCCGATTCCCGAATCTTTCAGGGGAAAATCTTCTTCCTCGGTGGATCAACCAATCTGGAAATGCCCTCCCCAGGGGTTCGGCAAGGCGACCTCAGCGCGATTGCGTCTCTTGAGGTCAGCGAAATCCTTCGTCCCTATACTTTTCCACCCGTTGATCTTGCCCATGAAACGGACTGGGATCGGAAACTCTCGACGCTCGTTGATCAAAGTCGCTCCGAGCCGATCACCCTGATCAGCGGTGTTCCAAGCTGGCTCCTGATGTTCTTCGAGCGCCTCCTGGAGCGCAGTGGCGCTCGAAGCGTGGCCGAGGTCTGGCCGACGCTTGAAGTCGTTGTGCATGGCGGGGTGAAATTCGACCCGTATCGGCCGGCCTTCGATCGGATCCTCGGGAGCGATCGCATCGCCCTTCAGGAAACCTACCCCTGCTCCGAGGGGTTCATCGCCTACGGTGATCAAGCAACCGGTTTGCTTCGGCTTCTGGTGCGCAATGGCCTGTTCTTCGAATTTGTCCCGGTCGATGAACTCGATCGCCCCAACCCGACCCGCCACTGGATCGCCAATGCAGAACTCGGGGTGAACTACGCGATCGTGCTCTCAACCTGCGCGGGCATGTGGGCGCATGTGGTTGGAGATACGGTGCGGTTCGAGTCGCTCGACCCGCCTCTCCTGAGCTTCACCGGACGAACCAAGTACACGCTTTCAGCCTTTGGAGAGCATCTGATCAGTGAGGAGATTGAGGCCTCAATGGCCCTCGCTGCCGAGCAAACAGGGGCAGCCGTGCAAGAGTGGCACGCCGGCCCAGTGTTCCAGGGGTCGCTCGGCCACCATCACTTCCTGGTCGAATTTTCGACTCCGCCGACCTCCCTTGATGCCTTCCGCACCGCTCTGGATGCAGATCTGAGCCGACGGAATGCCGACTACGCCGCGCATCGGGTCGAGGGTGTCGGCTTGCCAATGCCTGCCCTCTCTTCCGTTCGATCCGGAGCATTCACCGACTGGATGCGATCGCGAGGAAAACTCGGAGGTCAGCACAAGGTGCCCCGCATGGACGGCACCGGCCAACTCACTGCCGAGTTGGCCGGTTTCTTCCGAGACTCGGGAGTCGTCCAGGACGATCGACCTGCCGGGGGGATAACGACCCCCCTCTGATTCCGTGTTAGCCTGAGATCAGGCGGCCTTTTTGCGAGTAATGAGCGAGGCAATCTGCTCGACGGTGTCGAGGTGATCAACCCCGGCCTCATGAGCTTCAAGGCTCACCTGAAACTGTTCTTCCAGGAAGACGACCAGCCGCAGCGTGCTGATTGAGTCGAGCACACCGCCAGTAATCAACGGCGTCTGGTCGGTCAGTTCGTCCGGATCTTCTCCTGGAAGAAATTCCAGAAGGAGGAAATCTCGAATCGTCTTTCGGATGGCGTCCATTGGGCTCGGTCCTGGGAAGATCGGTTTACGGAAGTCGACGAGAAGAATCGAAGGGCGGATCCGCTCAATCAAGGGCCGACTGATTCGGAATGGGGGTACCAGCCGTAGTCTGGACTCGGGACTGATCCCGAACCTCATCAAGAACCCGGCCTTCCATCACGTCGGGGATGGCAAGGCCAAGAATGGAGAGCGATGTCGGCGCGACGTCGGGCAACTCCGCGTCCAGCCGCATGCCTGGACGGATTCCAGGGGCCTCGATCGCGAGCACGCCATCGTTCCGGTGCGTGGCCGGCAGGTTCGGATCGGGACGGAGCAACGACCGGCAAAATGGGTCCCACTTGGCCATGGCCTGGTAGCCATCGGTCGAGGGGGCAAGGACGTCGGGCAAGCCCTCTGACGCCGGATCGAGGTTGTAACGCTCGGCCACGTCGAACGCGTCGGCAAAGAGGGGTTGGCCCGTCTCCGGGTCTTCGGCGGCTCGGCAGGTATCGATGATCTCCGCAATCACCCTGGAAGCGGCCGAGGAACCAGACACCAGCTTCGGGTTCAGGAAGATTGAGCCGCAGAGTTGACCAAACGGAGCGAACGCCACCGTTTTCGACCAGTCGCACCCAACCTCTCCTTCGATCGACCGAGGGCCTCGGCGGGCGGTCCCATCCGGAGTCCGTCGGCGTCGCCATCGATCGAAGCGATCACGGAGCCGACGAACTCGGTACGAGAGGCGGGTTCCGTAGGGCAATCTCCGCTGCAGCCCTGCCTGGCAAAGCAAGCCGTTGACGTCAACCAGCGCCCGACAGGGACCGAATCCATGGTCGGAAAGGGCAATAACGGCCGCATTGCGTCGCGAGGCCAGTTCCAGCAATCGTCCGACGGCCCGATCGAGTTCTCGAAGGCAGTTGACGACCTCGACCGACCATTCGGGCTGTTGCTCAGCCGTTTCGTCGAGGTCGAGATAGGGCCAGAGTCGATGCTGAATGCCGTCGAGGTTATGGAAATGAACCATCAAGGCGGTCCAGTCGCACCGGACGTCGGCTCGCTCGGCGGCTTCGGCCTGAGCTCGAAAGACCTCTTGGTTGCGTCGAGAGACGGCTCGAAGCTCTTCAAGCGATCGAGGTCGGCGCTTCCAGAGGACCTTATGGGAATAACCGGGGAGATCGCGAAGAATCTCCTCCCCGAAGTCGGGGCACTGGGCAAAGGCCCATTGCAAGCCGGGAGCGTCGGAACCGGCGACGACCAGTCCCCGAACATCGGGCGGGGGATAGGTCATCGGAAGGCCGAGGCTGACAACCTCGTGCCCACGTTCCGACAAGGTATCCCAGAGCGTTGGCACTCGGATCCGACCGGCATGGTTGGGTAAGATGGTCCGATCGACCGGGTCGAGATAGTGGAACTCGTGGATGCCGTGGGTCGGGGGATGGCAGCCGGTCAGGAACGAGGTCCAGGCGACGGGCGTAACCATCGGTTCGGAGGACCAGAGCGTGCCGGTCGCCGATCGTCGCCAGAGCGCCTGAAGGTTCGGCATCCAGCCCCGATCAAAGGCAGGCCGCAGAACCGCTTCGGTGGCGCCGTCGAGCCCAAGATAGACGACCCGAGAGGCGGGGCCCGGCATACGCACTCCTTCGCGATGACTTGGCCGGGAAGACCACCCCCTCCGATGCCCTTTCAAGCGGCACTCTTCCTGAGTCGCCGCCCTGGCATCCGGACCAGTCCTGACCGGAACCGCAGGCGAAAACCGGAGGGGACGTCGCACCCTATCCCGCTCGGCCCTGGTGGTCAATCCGAGATTCGATCAAGCCGGAGCCTTCCCTTCGCCGATTCTCTGAGCACAGGAGAGATGAGTATTGCCGGCCGGGATGGCGCCTGGCATCCGAGATGACTCGCCGAGGGATTGGCACCGCGACCAGGGAGGCGTCGTCCGATGATCGGACGCGGGGGCTCATCGTATCGTTACGTTCTGTTCGGCGTGGTGACCGGCCTCGCTATCTTGGGGATCGTCTCCGGGTGTTCCTTGCAGCAACGCAAGGAGGAACGGAGAATTCCTCAGTATGGGGTCGTCGATCTGGGACAGCCCCGAGAGCTGAACCAGGTCATTCTCCCACCCTATGTGATCGAGCCACCCGATGAGCTGGAGATCATCGTTCGACCGACGTCGATCGACCTGACCCAGCGGATTGCGACAGTCCAGCCCGATGGCGTCATCGACCTCGGCCTCGGAGGAGTCTTCCCTGTTGTTGGGTTGACACTGGAACAGGCAGAGGCAGTGATTACCGAACGCTTGAGAGAGCGTCTCGCTCGCGAAGGGAACACACCCGAAGACCCGATCGAGGTCTCGGTGCGCCTCGCGAATTCATCCCGCAGCAAGTTTTACTACGTGATCGGTGCGGTCTCAAATCAGGGACCGATTCCTTACACTGGTGGAGAAACCGTGCTTCGGGCGATCTTGCAGGCTGGGTTACGACCCAACAGTCTCCCCGAGAAAGCTTACCTGTCCCGCCCCCAAACCCTTGGCCAGCCCGATGTCGTCTTGCGGATCGACTGGGAAGCGATCCGAGATCGCGGCGACACCACGACGAATTACCAGGTCTTTCCTGGCGACCGGATCGTCGTACCCGGAACCAAGGAACGAGGGCTGCTCCAAACCCTGTTGGGGGGGTAAGGTCCGGCGCGATTCTGCGAGAAATGGCCTGACGTTCCAGGCAATCGATGGGTCACCAGGGATCGCCACAGGCTCGACGAGCATCCCGTTCGAACCAGTTATCGAGGTAATAATGCTGGCCTCGAGCCCAGGCCCATCCGCTCGCCAGGAGGTAGGCAGGAAGAAACGCTGGACCCCAGCGTTCGACCTGCCGGACGTGGGCCTGCTCGTGATCTCGGCAGCCGTCGAGACAGTGGGTGTCTCGTCCAATGATCACATGGCCAAGCGTCATGGCGGCGGCCCCGGCACACCGACGAAGGAACCAATGCGAGAAGCCGCCGTGGAATTCGATCGCTCCTCGACGAATCTGAGCCCGACCTCCTGAGCAAAGCGTCAGTACCCCGGCGGTCAGCCCGACGGCGGTCGTGGGAGAGGCCCAGGCATAGCAGACGCACCGTTTGACCCATCGGGCTCGGCGACGGGGGGGGGTGGCATCGGAGGCGGCGATACGGGTACGGCTCATTGTGAGATTCCTCCATTCGAAGGAATTCAGGACACGATCGTCGGTTCAACTCGCCCGAATTGGTGCTGAATTGCTTGCCGGATCGGTTGATACGGTTCTCTGAAACGGCTGAAAGCCGGGTGGTCAATTGATTGTACCGGTCTGCTCGGGTATGAAGTTGCCGAGCCAGACCATTTTCCCGAACTCGTTGCCGGGACGGGGCGTCCTACATCGTGACCGTTGAGCCGAAGTGGGCATCACCAGCCCCCTCCCGGGACGATCGACGCCCTCCTGAGCCTCCAGGGAGCTGACTGCATGAGCCACCACGACGATCCGAACGCCGCAGGCGCCGCCAAGGTCGGGTCACGCGACCTGTTTCTGTTCTGGTCCTGCTTCATTGCGTTGATCGCCACAGCGTTCGCCTTTATCACCCGAGTGCTGATCATGGACGAGTGGCAGGCCGACTTCGGCCTGACCGAGACGGAGAAGGGGGAGATCTTCGGCGTCGGCCTCTGGCCGTTCGCGGTGAGCATCGTCCTGTTTAGCCTGATCATCGACCGGATCGGTTACGGCAAGGCGATGGCCTTCGCCTTCGCCACCCACCTGGGGGCGGCCCTGATCCTCTTCTTCGCCAAGCCGCTCACCGAGAGCCTGGGCATCCGTGGCTACTGGGTGCTCTACATCGGCTCGTTTGTGATGGCGCTGGGGAACGGGACGGTGGAGGCAGTGATCAATCCGGTGGTCGCCACGTTGTTCCCGAACGCGAAGACGAAGTGGCTGAACATCCTGCACGCCGGCTGGCCGGGCGGCCTGGTCCTGGGTGGCATCCTGACAATCGCCATGGGAGGGCTGAGCTGGCAGTACAAGGTGGGCCTCGTCTTCTTGCCGGTCATCGCCTACGGGGTTCTGATGCTCCCGCAAAAGTTCCCTGTGTCTGAGCGCGTGGCGGCGGGTGTCTCTTACAAGGCGATGCTGCAGCAGGTCGGGGTCATCGGCGCGCTCATCGTCTCGATCATGCTCGTCTGGGAGATCACCCGGGTCTTCATGGAGTCGGGCGTGCTGTTCCAGGGGATGAGCGACCAGAACATTCTGATCGCCCGGCTGGTTATCGTGGCCGTGATGACCGGGGCCTTTGGGGCTTATGTGCACGCTCCGGGACGTCCAATTTTCATCTTCCTCTTGCTGATCATGATCCCATTGGCAACGACGGAGCTGGGGACCGACAGCTGGATCACCTCGCTGATGGAACCGGAAATGACCCGGTTCAACCTGAACCCGGGATGGGTCCTGGTCTATACGTCACTAATTATGCTCATCCTCCGATTTTTCGCCGGGCCGATTGTGCACCGGATCTCCCCGCTCGGATTGCTGGCGGTCAGCGCTCTGCTGGCCGCCTGCGGCCTGGTCTTCCTCTCAAAGTCGAGCGGGTTGATGATTCTCGCCGCCGCCACCCTGTACGGCTTCGGCAAGACGTTCTTCTGGCCGACGATGCTGGGCGTGGTGGCCGAGCAGTATCCCAAGGGAGGCGCCATGACGCTCAACACGATCGCCGGCGTCGGGATGCTCTCCGTCGGTGTGCTCGGGAACCCGCTGCTGGGGAATATCCAGGACAAGGAGGCGGTCGAACAGCTTCAGGCCACGAATCCGACGGTGTTTGAGAAGGTGGTCGGAGAGGAGCGGATCAGCGTCTTCGGAACCTATCGGCCATTGATTCAGGAGCAGATTGACCAGCTCCCGCCCGATCAGCAGGCCGAAGTCGCCGCGATTCGCGAGGCAGCCAAGAAGAACGCCCTCATGACCGTGGCGATCTTCCCCTGCATCATGTTCGTCAGCTACATGCTCCTGATCCTTTACTATCGCTCGCAGGGTGGCTACAAGCCGCAGATCCTTGTGACGGATCAGGAGGAGTCGGAGATGATGACGGGTGGTGTCGTGGGTCCGGCCGAAATGTGACGATTGCCCATCTCCTGAGCGTCCGCGGGGGCAGGGTCCGGCGTTTCGACCGAGCACGGTCGATGCGATCGGTCCCCTGCCCTCGCTGCGTTGCTGACGATCGAGCGTTGCACGAGAATTCCTGATGAACCTCAGAGACGTTGGTTGGCCCCCCCGGTTGCAAAGGGCGTTGCAGAACCCGTCAACCGACCGAGACCCCTGGTCGGCTCGGGTCGCGGGGGCCTTGATTTCAGGCTATCTCTGGGTGGCATTTACCGATGCAATCGCCACGACCTCTCTGGCCGTGGGTGGCCTCGTACCAGCAATCACGGGGGCGGCGATCGGTGGGCTCCTGGCGTGTGTCCTGCTCTTTCTTGGACCATCACTGCAAGGACTGCAAACTCGCCAGCCGTTGATGGTGGTGGCGAGCGCTGCGTTTGGAATTCGTGGCTCGGCGTTGGTGCCGGGGCTCTTGCTCGGCCTCGTGCAAATGACCTGGTTCGCCGTCGCGGTCCATTACGCCGTCGAGTTCAATCTCAGAGGGTTGCTTGCCGCCGGACTGATCAATCCGAGAGATCTCCGGGCCGGGCCGATCGGCTCTCCGATCACCCAGAGCACGGTCTACGCCGCGACCGCGATGCTCTGGGCCGTGTCAGCGGCTTTGGTTTCCACCCGGTTCATCCGATGGATCGCAGCCCTGATGATCGTCTATCCGATCTTCATCGCTCTCAGTTACGCGGGAGCGATGGTCTGGTCGATTCCCGGCCTGCCAAGCTACCGGGACGCCGCCGCCGACCCGATCAACGCCGCCCGACTGGCCACCGGTCCTGCCTTCTGGGGCATGGTTCAGTATGTCTTCGGTTTCTCGGCGATCGTCTCCAGTCAGGCGGTCAACTGGGGAGCCACGCTCAACCGAGAGAGCGACGTGCGGAAGGCAGGGGCGGTTGGGGTCGGCCTGGCCTCGACGATCATTGCGACGATTGCCTTGCTGATCGTTGCCGGCTCGATCGGCCGGGATGCGATGGATCAAGGCTCCGAGGCAGGAGCCAACTCGAACGACTTGCTCCTCGCCAACCCTGATGCAGCCGAACTCGCTCCTCCCCTCGTTCCCTTTCCCAGGAATCCCGAAGCGTACAGACTTGGAACTGTCCTGGAGAGTCGCATCGGAGGCATCCTCGGTGGGATTGCCTTGATCGTGCTGGGCCTCGGTTCGCTCGCCTCCGCCGTGTATGCGGCGTATGCCTACAGCAACCGACTGGAGTCGATCCGGAAGCGTCCCCGGCGCTGGGCCTGGGGAGTGGTGGGAGCGGTTGTCGCCTATCCGTTGATGGTCACGGGCCTGGCTGCCAATGTCCCTCTAGTTATCGACCTGACGGCCGGAATGGTTGCGCCCATGCTCGGCGTGCTCACGGCGGCCTGGCTCCGGCATCGCACTTCCTGGCCTGGTCCCGCTCCTGGAATTTGCTTCGATGCGATGATTGCCTGGGGAGCCGGTTCGATCGTGGGACTCCTCCCGGTTCTCGCCCGAGTGGTCCCGATGGCTGCAGCAGTTCGATGGCTTCCCATGGCGTTGCTTGCCTACCTTGTCGCAATCGCGATCATGACGGGAAGCGACGTCATTCGCTCTCTTGGGAAACGTTCCGCCACGTAATGACCTCGGAAACACTTCGAGGCGCGAGTCATTCTGCGCCGACTCCCCAATCCATGACTTTAGGAACGATTGTCGGACAGAGCCTTCGGGCCGATAATGAGGGTTCAGTGATCGTTGACGATGCCCCGAGACGTGCCCCCTCACGGAGTCCTCATGGCCGCCGCCTCCCGCTCGGAATCAGGTCGGCTCTGGCGGGGGAGGACCTTCGAAGCGCTGGTCGAGAATCCCCATTATCGACGCTTTTACATGGGGCACGGGATCAGTCTCGTCGGCACCTGGATGCAGGCGGCGGCGGTCAACTGGATCGTTTACGACCTGACTCGATCGGCCTGGTGGCTCGGGGTGGTTGAGGCGGCGAACCTGTTGCCAGGCCTGGCGGTAGGACTGTTTGCCGGAGCCTTGGCGGATCGGACGAATCCGCGATCCACGGTCCTGACTACCCAGCTCATCCAGCTCGCGCTGGCAATCACCCTGGCCGCTCTGTTCACGACGGGGGTGATCAAGCTCTGGCACCTGATCGCTCTGCTCGCCCTGGCTCGGGTGGGAAACACGTTCGAAATGCCGGCCCGTCAGGTGTTTCTCTACGAGTTGGTCGGACGGCAGCATCTCGGCAATGCGATCGCCTTGAATGTGGGGCTGTTCAACGCGTCTCGGGTCCTAGGGCCTGCGCTTGCGGGGGTCTGTCTGGCCTGGTTTGGCCAGAACTCCCCCTTCGTGCTCAACGCGCTAAGCTTTCTGGCGGCGATCGCGGCGGTCCTGTCGATCCCAAAGCGGCACTCTCCGCATGTTCGGTCGGGGCAAGGACCGTCCGACGTGCTCGGTGGGTTCGCCTATCTGCGGAAGGATCGGCGGGTCGCCCTTCTCTTCGGCCTGATGGCGTTCTTTGGGATTGCGGGGATGGGCTACAACGCGATGCTCTCAGCCTACGCCCGCGACTCAATCGGAACCGGCGCCCTCGGCTACTCAGTTCTGCTGGCTTGTGGCGGCCTGGGAGCGGTGGCCGGAGCGTTGATCGTCGCCCGAGTCGGTGGACGGCTGAGGAGAGAAGATTTGATCGTCGGAGGACTGGCCCTCTTCGCCCTTGCCCTTGCTGGAGCGGGGATTCTACCCGGCCTTCTGGGCTCCAGGAGCCCGTCGTGGTGGCCGATGGCCGTGGCGATGCTTTGTCTGCTCGGCACCGGATTCGGCGCGATTACCTTCAGCTCCTCGATCCAGACAATGGTCCAACTCGACGTCCCGGATCAGCTTCGAGGACGTGTGGCGGGGGTCTGGATGGTGGTCTTCTCGGGATCTGTGCCGCTGGGAGCCTTGGTTACTGGGAGGCTCTCGCAGTGGTTTGGCGTCGAGCCGGTGTTGGTTGCTTCGAGTCTACTCTGTGGCACGCTCGCCCTGACGCTCGGCACCAGCCGGATTCTTGATCGGATCGGACGACGAGCGATCGAAGCCGAACCGATCGAAGCCACGATCAATCCAGACTGACCTCGACACCGCCGCCTGGCCAAATGGGAATCGTTCGAAGACTGGGCAATCAACCCGATTCCCAAGGGAATTCAGGACGTGATTGCCCCACTCACCCATTTTCTCGACTCAATTTCCATTCGTTTCGTGGAGCAATTCGTTCGCGGAATGAATGATCCGTTCCTCGACATCCTCGGCCCAGGGACCGGGCTGACCGTAGTAGATCATCGCTCCCGCCCCTTCATAGCCCCCTTCCTTCAGTACTCGGAGCGAGGGAATGTATGCCATCACGTCATTGCAGTAGGCTGAGACAAAGGTGTCGGGACCGAGATTTCGCTTCATCCGGAGTGCGTAATCAACCACCACCTCTCCTCCCAGGAAGAACCAGGTCAGATCGCCGAGCTTCCAGACCTGAACCGGGTAGGGATACGATTCGGGAAGCGACTCCCCGCGATCGAGCCGTTCCAGAAACATGCGAGCCCGATTGGCCAGGGCGAATTGATCGGCCTTTGCTTCGGCTTCCCATTGCGATCGCTCCGGAATCGGCGCGAATTGCAAGTCGATCTCCTCGTAGGCTGATCGCAGCGAACCGAGGACCGGGCGGAGCGGTCCTTTGACGGTCCGACGCACCGCGTCCGCAAGTTGCTTTCCGTAATTCTCGGCAAGTTCGACGGTTCGGCGCGGTAAGGGGTTTTGATCGGCTCCACATCCGGCCACAAACAAGGCCACGGCATCGGGATACGCACGCTCCAGCTCGATCATCGCGAAACCCGCGTAGTCGCCGGAATAAGAGTTCTCTGAGAGCGTTGTGCAGTGACAGGCATAGGAGAAGACGACCCCTCTGACCGTTCCGTCGGAGTCCTTGATGCAGAGCACCGGCACGTCATGATCGACGGGCCCTTTCAGTGCCATCTCGGCGCGGAGTTCCTCCGCCTTGCTCTGATCATTCTCGCGACGATTTACCGCGAATCCGGCCTCTCCCTGTCCCCAGGAAAGGCGTGTCTCGGTCAGGTTCTTAAGTGCTTCTCCTGAGAGCTCCACAATCATCTCGCCGAGCAGTTCGGTGTACGATTCGACCCGATGCTTCTGCTCGTCGTCGAGTGGGTACATGGTGATCAGGTTTGTCCCCACCACCGGACCGGTGTGGGTGTGCGAGCAGGCCAGCACGATGCGGTCGATCGGAATCTCGTAGCGATCGGCGATCGACTCCCGAACGCTGATCGAGAACTCGCGGTCAATCCCGCAGAGGTCCAGTGTCACCATCAAGGCCCGGGTTCCGTGTGGGTCTTCGAGGGCCAGGGCCTTGGCCCAGATGTCATGCAAGACCCCCTCGGACGGGCTACTCCGGGACCCGTAACCCGCCATCCACATCGGGCGTTCGGGGGTTATCGTGACCTTGGCCAGACCAGCCTTCCAGGCGTTCAGTTCGGAGGCCGTCGCGGTCGAGAGCAAGGTCGACCCGAGCAGGGCCGTTCCGAGAAGCCACCGAGTAACGGTTGCCATCCTGATCCTCCAAGGTGTCGCGTCATGAAGCTGCGAAGCAATCGAAGCGAAACGCCATCACGCCTTGTTAGTGCGTGTTGGGTCCCCTTGCGATCGAGACGGACTTGATCATCGAGAGAACCAGCTGGCCTGTCAACGCACCGCTATGTTGATCATTTTGTGATCAGACACGAGGGCTCGTGACGTTGAAGGAAAGCGCGGGAATGGCCTTCAGGAGTACTCCGTTCCGTTCCCGCGTTTCCTCCCTCTGCTCGACACGAATCAGGCACACCAGTTGCGGCGCTCTTCGTTGCGAATATGGTTGATGCCGATCCGGGTTCCTCGGATAAAGTCGAGGACTTCCTGAACTTCGGGAATCGATCCGAGTCGCGATTCCACCCGCTCCAGGGCTTCGCCCTGATTGCGACCTTCCTGAAACAGTGTTCGGAAGGCTTCACCCAACGCATCGATCACCGCAGGAGGCGTTCCAATCCGTTGCAACCCTTGCAAGTTAAGGGCGGTGATGCAGTTGTAGCCTTCCTGCACCACGAACGGAGGCACGTCCTTGGTACTCCCGCCGAGTCCGGAGAAGCGAACAAGCCGCCCGATTCGTACCCGTTGCTGAATCACAACGTGGCTGGCCAAGTCACAGCCATCCCCGATCTGGACGTGACCGGCGAGCAAAACATCCGACTCGAGCAGACAGGAATCGCCCATGATCACGTCGTGACCAAGATGTGCCCCTCGACGAAGGATGTTCCCGTTGCCGATCGCCGTCAGGCCGCCTCCTTCGACCGTCCCTCGATGGATGGTTACGTAATCGTGAAAGGAGTTGCCATCGCCAATGATCAGGCGAGTCGGCTCTCCCCGATACGTCCGAGATTGAGGCCCTTTGCCGAGGACGGCTTTGTAGCCGACATAATTCTCGCGGCCCATTTCGATCGGGCCGCTGAGGCAAGCGTAGCCTTCAATCACACAGCCCGGCCCGATCCGAGTCGGACCTTCAATAATGACATAAGGGCCGATCCGGACGTCGGGAGCGATCTCCGCGTCGGGACCGATCACGGCCGTCGGGTGGATCAGTCCGGAGACTGCCAAGGTCATCGTGACTCGCCCTCCGCATGGGTCGCCCGGCCTGGCGTTTCTGACCAGCAAGATTCTGGATCGACCCCATTGGATCCGGAACTTGAAGGACTTCGAGCACAGGCTCCACAACGCCGGGAAGAGTCTCCTCGGCTTGCGGTTCTGGTCGCGGCTGATCGCGTCCGATCCTTCGGCCCACACCGGAACAACAATCACCGATCAGGGGCGATCTAGTCTGACCGTGTTATGGTCAGGCCAGGACGGCTAGGCGAGAAACCCTCGAATCTGGAGCATCGGTCGCGAAGAAGTGAAATCGAATTCGAGCGGATCGACGCCACAGGTCCGTTTGCCCCGTGTCGACGGTCGTCGTAACTCGGCGGGGTGCGATCTTCGTGCTCTTGAAATAGTGAAGAATCGGCCTGGCGTAAAGGCCAATCTTGCAGATCGTGGCCTATCGGAAGACTCCGATTCCCGTTTCCCCTCGACGTGACTTCCCCTGAATAACCTCATCATCCGGACGGAGCCCTGCCCCGCGTTCATTTACAGGCCCGACGCGAGGTTGGTAATGACCGAGATGTAGGCCATCACAAACGCAACCACGATGAAGAAGACGATCCCGCCAATTCCGATGGTCAGGATCGGCTGCACCAGCTGACCAAGATTCGAGACCATCCGCTCAGCCTGTTCCTCGTAGTCGTCGGCGAGGTGCTCAAGTGCTTCAGGCATTTTCCCGGTTTCTTCTCCGGAGGAAAGCACCTGAATCACATCGACATTGAACTGGTGGCTCCGGTCGAGCACCTCGCTGAGCTCGGTCCCTGCCATCACCTCGGCGCGAGCCCGATCGACGGCCCGACGGATCGGGGCCGCATGCAAGACCTCGCTCGTCAGGCGGAGCGAGGTGTCATAATCCACGCCCGCTTCCAGTAACGTCGAGAGGGTTCGGGCGAATCGCGTGGTGTCGAGCGTCCGCAACAAGGTGCCGAGCACCGGCAATCGAAGCGCAAATCGGTCCATCAACTCCTTACCGGCCGAGGTTCGGTAGACACGAAGCATCCCGAACAGTGCAGCCACGGCGAGAACCGGGACCAGCCACCAACCCACTCCCTGCATGAAGTTGCTCAGGACGACCAGGGCTTGTGTCGGAGCTGGAAGATCGCCCCGCCCTCGCGTCATGTCCTGTAAAATCTCAACAAATTGCGGCAACACAAAGACGGTCAAGAGCCAGCCAACACCTGCTGCGATCAGGACGACCGACACCGGATAGATCATGGCCGATCGCGCTTTTCGAAACAGCCGGACTCGATTCTCATAGTGCCTCGAAAGCTGTTTCAAGGCCTCGGGCATACCTCCCCGAGCCTCGGCAACCTGCATCATGCTCCGCATCATGCGATCGAAGGTCCGAGGCTCCCGATTCATCGCCTCAGAGACGGAGTCTCCCCGTCGAATCGAAGTCTGCAGTCGGGCGATCACCGGTCCCAACGCTGTGGCCCGAAATTGCTTTTCCAACGCTCCGAGCGCGCGGAGCAGGTCGACACCCGCATCCAGATATCCGCCCAGTTGTCGACAAAAGCTCGCTAGGTCCGTCGATCGAACCGAGCCGAACACGATCCGTTCCATCCACGATGCGCGACCCGAGGGGGCGGCCCGGCGCGATCGAGGAATCTCGGACGCATCCCCCGGGTTCCGATCATCCTCGGGCCTTCGACTTCCTCGCTTTGGCGGGACGGATGAGGGGCCAGGAGTGGGACGGAAGGTGCTTGCATCGTCCAGATCCGACGAAGGAAGGGGCTGAGGACCTCGTCGGGGATTCCGAGGTGGCCTCGGATTGCCGTCGTCGGGGGTGGTCATGCGGACTCCTTCTTCCCGAGAGGACCGGGGTTTCGGGGCGATCGGCCATCGCGTGCCGTATTGCTCTCTTGAATTATCAACCGCGGACGCGAGGCTCGGCAACTCCGGGGTGTCCTCCGAGCGATCCGAAGGCGAAGCTCCATCGCATGAGACTGGGGTCCCCTCTTGACAGTCGATCGGCCGATCGGCCAACGTCGTCCGGTTTGAGGGTGCGCCTCCCAGATGATCGTGGAGCCGAGTGCGGATGACAGAGCCGAAGCCCATTTCTCCCGTCGTCCGAGAGGCGGCACGATTCCGGACGTTGCCCCTTTACCTCTGGGTGGTCCTGGCGGTCCTGCTGGCAATCCCGACCGGGCTCTTCCTCGGCGTCGATGCGAGCTGGTACGAGCAAATCCCAGGCCCGTTCCGACTGCTGCTTCGAGCTGTCGCCACCGGGCTGGATCTGGCTCCCCAGTTAATCATCCGGGCACTCGGCGCGATGGCTGCGCCTCTGGTTGTCCTGGCGATCCTCACGGCAATTGTCACCAACGACATCCGGGGGCTTCAAGGGGCCCGGATGATGGGCTACTACATGTTCAACACCACCGTGGCCATGGTCGTCGGCCTGGCGATTGCCATGATCGTCCGACCTGGCGAGGGGGCCATGCTCGATGGCAGTCAGGCTATCGAACCCGGAGATGCCAGGCTCATCGACGCCCTGATCGACCGCCCTGCCCCTCGGGAACCTGCCCCTCAGAAGACAGTAGCCCAGATCCTCCTCGAACTGGTCCCCCGGAGTATCGGCGAAGCCTTTGCCACGAACAACCTCGCGCAGCTCGTTCTGGTAACGATCGCCGTGGGGATTGCCCTGGCGAAGATTCGCGATCAGCAGCGTCGCAGCGGCCTGCAGAATCACCAGGCGATCGTCGATCTGGTGACGGTTGGCTTCGAGGTTCTCATGACGATTCTACTTTGGGTCGTCGCGCTCGTGCCGGTGGCGGTCTTCGGGGTCGTGGCGATCAGTATCGCTCGTGAAGGATTTGGCCTCTTCATCAGGCTTGGCTGGTTCGTAGGGGTCGTCCTGGCGGGCCTGGCGGTGCAATTGATTTGGTATCTTATGGAACTCGGCCTGCTGGCTCGTTTCGGACCCCTTCGCCTCCTTCGAGGATCGGCCGATGTGATCGCCATGACCTTCAGCACCGCGAGTACGGCCGCGACGATCCCGATCACGCTCCGATCGCTCATCGATCGCCTTGGCATCTCTCGGGCGTCAAGCCAACTGGCAGCCTGTGTCGGCACGAACTTCAACAACGACGGAACCGCCCTGTATCAGGCTGTGGCCGCGTTGTTCTTCGCTCAGGCGGCCGGAGTGGAACTGGCCCCCGCCGATCTCATCGTGGTGATGATGACGACACTTCTGGCCAGTATCGGCGCGGGTGGCATTCCCTCGGGAAGCTTCGTGACGATGCCCTTGATCCTGGCCGCGATTCGGGTCCCGGTGGAAGCCTTGCCGATCTTACTCACCATCGACTGGTTTCTTGACCGTTGCCGAACCACGGTCAACGTCCTTGGCGATATGACCGTCGCCATTCTGATCGACCGCCACGAGCCGGCCGACACCTCCTCCAACCCGAACGATCTTGAGGCCCCTGACCTGCTCGATCCCTTGCCACACGATTCAGTTACGTGATCGTGTAAGCAATTTTCGATAAAGCTCCTCGTAGCGATCCACGACGATCGGTAGAGCGAATTCCGATTCCACCCGTTGCAGTGCATGCTGACCGAGGGTCCGAGCAAAGTCGGGGTTATCGAGGAACGAGCGGATGGCTTCAGCCCATCCGCGAGGATCGTTCAAAGGCACCAACACGCCGGAAGGGCCCACCTCAAACAAGTCCACATTCCCACCGATTTTCGAGGCGATACAGGGCAATCCGGTCGCCATGGCTTCCAAAAGCGAATTACTCATCCCCTCGGCAACGCTGGGAAGCACGAACACATCCGCTGCCCGAAGATAGGCGGCCGGATCACTCACCGGGCCGAGAAAGTGCACACGATCGACCAGACCGAGTGCCTCGGCTCGGGCTGAGAGTCGATCACGATCCGGGCCGCCACCGAGGAAGATCAGGTGGCCCTCGGCTCGACTCGCAGCGACCTCGGCCCAGGCATTCAGCAACAAATCCAGGTTCTTCTGAGGATGAAGCCTTCCCGTGAACATGACCCGGGGCCTGGGTGGTAAGTGCGCCTCGAGGAGACTCGGGCCCGGATGAAACACTGAGGGATCGACCCCGCTCGCCATGCGGAACATTCGATCCGCCGGCACCCCGAGGGCTCGCCACTGCGTTTCGAGATCGAGGGAAATGGCCGCAAACGCCGAATTTCTGAGAATCAACCGCCTGAGAACCGGAAATCCGCGGGTTCGTTCCAGTTCCTCCGCCTCGCCGAAGTACCCTGAACTGGCCGGCTGAACAAGCGTGGGCCGGTCAATCACGGAGCGCGCCACTCCACTGGCAACCGCTTCCCAAAGGGCCTGGTGCGTGTGGACCAAATCAAATGTGTTGCGAAGTGTTCGTAACGCTCGAACCGCTCCCGAGACGAAGCTCAGGCCAAAGAGCGGGCCAAGCGGCACCGAATCGATCCACCGATGAACGGTGACTCCCTGAACCAGATCATCCCGGGGAAGCCCCGAGCCGCGGACTGCTTGGGTCACCACTCGCACTGAATGGCCCCGTCGCGCAAGCTCGGCCCCCTGAGCCAGCGCCTGTCGTTCCGCACCACTGGCATACGGATGAAAATAGGCGACCAGGTAACAGATCCGGAGGGGCGGTTCGTTCATGGAATCCGAAAACGAAAGACGGCGCTGGCCTCAGACCAGCGCCGTCCCTTGTGCTTGGTGCAACCGGGCCGGAACTCGTCTCCAGGCCCGGCGAGGAGCACTCAATGACTCAGTAATCGAGTACCAGCTTCGAATAATCACGTCCCAGTCGATCGTAGATACGGCCACTCATGACCGTAATCAGAGGGTAAGTCCGGGTCGGGGCCTCCCCGTTGGTTCCGGAGACGACAATCGACCAGTCGCCATCGGGCAGGAATTCCGCAAGCTGGAATTCACCGCGATCATTGGTCACAGCCTGACGTTCGGCGAAGGTCGCGATCGTGTTGGAGAACCTTACCACCGCCCCGGCAACCGGTCGGCCGGTGTCTTCATCACGAACGCGTCCCTGAACCAGTCGGGTGGCCGCGGCGAGGGTCGATCCCGGCACGTTTCCCGAAAAGGCCGGTCGCCGCGATTCCCGAAACTCTTCAAACGGCAGCGACGGCAAGGGACCAATTCCCTCGATCGACCCGTCATCGCTCGGAGCCGGGAGATCCGGAGGACTCAGCGGCTCAGGTTCGATCGTGCGAGCCGGCTCACTCGGCGTGGGTTCGGGCTCGGGACGAGGATCAATCGGCTGGTTCTCCAGGGCGGGTGCCCGACCGACGCCCGGCGGATTGCCCCGCTGACGGTTCTGCTCGATCGACAGGCCCGGTTCCGACTGACCTTGGGGCCCTGAGGTCACCGCGGGGGCCGAAGGACGATCCACGTAAATCGGGGCGCCCGAGTCAATGATCGGAGCATCGTAAACCACACTGGACGGGTACACGATGCTCGACGGGTAGACGAAGCTTGAGGGGTAAACCACGCTTGAGGGAGAAACAAACCGCGTCGCGGAGAGCACCGAAGTCGGTACGAACGATGTGGCAACGACATCGCTCGTGTAGTATCGAGTGGGTTGAAGGAACGAACTGCCCACCAGGTAGCTGGTCGGTAACACGGTCGTCGACGCTGGGCGATAAATCGTTGGCGCCAGTGTGTAACGTGCTGGGCGATACACCACGGACGTGGTCGGAACCAGGTACGATGTCGACACAACTGACGTCGTCGGAATCACATACGACGAAACCGTTGGGACCACCGAGACGGTTTCGATCGGAGTGATGTAGGTGGTCTCTCTCGGACCGAACAGCCCGAGTCCGCTGGCCTGGGCCGTCATTGGCCCAAGGCTCACCAGCAGGGCAATCAGCCCTCCGAACGTGAGTGGGCGGAGGAACCGGGTCATGGAAGTCATCTCCAGGATAATCAGTCCGGCGACCGGGTTCGGCGCACGCAACGCGCCGGGGACGCCTGATCGACCGATCCAATACCTACTACCATACCACTCCGATCGACCACGACAAGCGGTACGATACGACGCAAGCGTCTTTCCGGGGTGATCTTGGGCACGCGACACGACGACAAATTGCGTGCCGCTCTGTCCTTTGAGAGACTGCGTACGGCCTTGTTCCACAGAGCTTGCGAGGAGGAATGGTCATGTCTCAGTCCCGCTCGGCGTCCGATGTGCTCGATCGCGACTTCCTCGAAATTCGATCCAGGATTCTCGATCTTGCCGCGGCACTCGACCGTATTGACCGCGCCTCGGACCGCGATCGCCTTACGAATGACCCCCGACTGGCCCAGTGCCAAACCGCGCTGCAAACCCTGCTCCGCTCCGATCCAAACCGCGCCGAGCTGGTTCAGCTCCTATTCTCCGACCCTTACCAGGACGACTGGCGGCAACAGCTCCCTATCGCCCCCCGGATTGGTTAAGTCGCTCTCCGTCCGCTACCTGGCTTTTGTTCAACACGGCAATTCCTGCGGCATCCTGCATCTTTCAACGGTTCCGCCGCGACTCCGTTCACGGGGTCGTTTTGAAGAATCGGGATTGTATTTCAGGTCCGAATTGAACAAGAATCAAACAGCGAAGCAGCGTACGACCCGGACGGGAGACGCCGATGCCGTCGTTGGCCATCGGAACCACCCCCCTCAACGGTCGTGTCTCAATGGGGATGACGTATGATTCTCCTCCGCCCGACTCTTGCCCTGGTGCTGGTGCTTTCGCTCAGGCCGGTGATGGCGATGGAGGAGTCTCCCGAGAGATTGACGTTCGAGCATCAGATCCGCCCAATCCTGAAGGCCTACTGCCTGGACTGTCACGGCGGCGAGGAAGAACTCAAAGGCGGTCTTGATCTTCGCCTCAAGCGCTTTGCGGAAGCCGGTGGCCGAAGCGGAACCGCGCTCGTGCCGGGTGCTCCCGACGAGAGCCTCCTGCTCATTCGCATGCAGGATGCAGAGATGCCTCCGGGAGAGGTCAAGGTTCCTCCCGAATCGATCGCCCTGATCGAACAGTGGATTGCTGTCGGTGCTCCCACCGAACGCGACGAACCCGAATCAATCCCACCCGGCATCGGCATCACCGCCGAGGAACGCTCCTACTGGGCCTTCCAACCGATTCGCCGTCATGAGCCCCCGACCTTCGCCTCCGAGGATCGCGTTCGCACGTCGATCGATGCGTTCATTCTCGACCGGCTCCGAGCCCTGGGGCATGACTCTTTCGCTCCCGACGCAGACCGACTCACCTTGATCCGTCGCGCCAGTGCCGATCTAACCGGATTACCTCCAAGTCCAGAGCAATTGGATGCTTATCTCAACGATTCCGATCCTCACGCTTACGAACGCATGATTGACCGTTTGCTCGATAGCCCAGCCTACGGCGAGCGATGGGCGCGACACTGGCTCGATGTGGCCGGCTATGCCGATTCGGATGGCAACGGCTCGCATGACACTCCCCGAGCCTATGCGTATAAATATCGGGATTATGTCATTCGATCGCTCAACGCCGATACACCGCTCGATCAGTTCATCATTGAGCAACTGGCCGGTGACGAGTTGGTTCCAAGGCCCTGGTCGAACCTGACACCCGGTCAGCAAGATACGCTCGCCGCCACGGGCTTTTTGAGAACCGTCGCCGACCCCACCTCGTCCGGTGATGGAGATCTGGCTCTCGACTCCAATCAGGTTGTGGCCGACACGCTCAAGGTCGTCGGTTCCTCAATGCTCGGCCTGACTGTCGGGTGCGCACAGTGTCATGACCACCGCTACGACCCGATTCCTCAGGCCGACTACTTCCGTCTTCGGGCGATCTTCGAACCTGCCCTCAACCCCCAACAATGGCGACGTCCCTCGCAGCGCCTCATCTCACTCTTGACCGACGAGGAACGGCAACATTCCGAGGAGATCGAAGCCGAAGCCCATCGTCTCCAGACCGCACTCGACGAAAAGACTCGTGTCTTCATCGCCGCAGCGTTCGACGTGGAGTTGGAGAAGTTTCCCGAGGATCGTCGAGCCTCCCTTCGCGAGGCTTTCGAAACTCCGGCCGATCAGCGAAGCGAGGAACAGAAGGCCCTGCTTGCCGCCAACCCAAGCATCAATATCTCTGCGGGTACGCTTTACCAGTACAATCCGAAAGCGGCCGATGAGCTGAACGCCGACCGTCAGCAGGTTGCCGCCAAACGGGCCGAGAAACCAGTCGAAGAGTTCATCTCGGTGCTTGATGAGGTTCCTGACCTTCGGCCCGAAACCCGCGTGTTCCACCGAGGGGACCACCGTCAACCGCTCGATCCTGTCGGCCCTGGCGATCTCACCGTCTTCGCCCCCGAGGGAGAACGCTTCGACATCCCGGACGATGACCCGAACCTGCCCACCTCCGGCCGTCGGCTCGCCTTCGCCCGTCACCTGGTCAACGGTGAGCATCCTCTAGTGGGTCGCGTCCTTGCGAACCGGATCTGGATGCACCACTTCGGTCGAGGACTGGTTGAGACTCCCGGCGACTTCGGTGTCCTCGGCCAGTTCCCATCACATCCGGAATTGCTCGACTGGCTCGCGACCGAGTTGGTTCGCCAGGGCTGGAGCCTCAAGGCGATGCACCGGTTGATCATGACGTCGACAGTCTATCGACAGTCTTCCCGCCATGACCCAACACTCGACGTCGTTGACTCTTCCAATATTTACTACGGCCGGTTTCCGGTCCGACGACTCGACGCGGAGATTCTTCGAGACCGCATTCTGGCCGTCAGTGGCAGGCTCGACCTCACACCCTTCGGCCCCCCGATTCCCACCGTTGAAGGAACCTTTGGCGAGGCGATTCCCGAGGGAAATTCGACCCGACGAAGCATCTACCTGCAGGTTCGACGATCTCAGCCGGTCTCATTTCTGACCGCCTTCGACGCTCCGCTGATGGATGTCAATTGCGACCGTCGGACGCTGAGCACCTCTGCTCCCCAGGCATTGATGCTCATGAATAGCCCTTTCGTGGTTAGCGAAGCCGAGGCCATGGCTGATCGACTGGTTGCCGAGACTCCCTCTGACTTCGCAACCGATCAGATCGAAGCGACCGGCTGGAATGAGGGTGACAGCTTTCGCGGTGATCAAGGCGCTACAATGGCTCAAATGATTGCCTATGCCTGGTCGCTTGCCTATCAACGATCGATCTCGCCGGAAGAGCTTCAACTCGCTCGTGAGTTTGTCACGGCTCAGCGAGCGGCAATCCATCCCGAGCAGGCCGAGTCGGGGCCCGAGCGGGCCGTGCTCGCCAACCTTTGCCATCAACTCCTCAGTTCAAACGAGTTTCTCTATGTGGACTGAATCGTCTCGATGGGGCCGGCGAGCCTTTCTGGCAAACACCGGGTTCGGAGTGGGGGCTTTCGCCCTCGCATCCTTGCTCAAGCAGGACGGTGTCCTGGCCGAGTCTCCCCAGAAGCCGAACGAAAATCTGCCCCTCAACCTGTCGGCTCGGCCCCCGATGTTCGCTCCCAAGGCGAACGCGATGATCTCACTCTTCATGCATGGTGGTCCATCTCACGTTGACTTGCTCGACCCGAAGCCCGAGCTTTCCCGCCTGCACGGCAAGGAATACGGCGGGGATGTAGCTTTCAGCTTTGTCAATCGTGCCAGCAAGACACTGCTTGGCTCTCCCTGGACTTTTCGGAAACACGGCGAGTCCGGGACCGAGGTTTCGGAACTGCTTCCCGAGATTGCCGGAGTGGTCGATGATCTCTGCGTGATCCGGTCGATGCACACCGGACACAATGGGCACGAGGTCTCGATCCGCTACTTTCATGGCGGCCTCGCCGGGATCACCGGGCGCCCCACGCTGGGCAGTTGGATCGTCTACGGCCTTGGCAGCGAGTCGGACGAATTGCCCGCCTACATGGTCCTTTCCGATCCCGGTGGCCAGCCGGTCGACGGCTCTCATAACTGGTCCAGCGGATTCATGCCCCCCCTGTACCAGGGAACCGTCCTGCGTCCTCAGGAACCCCGCATTCTCAACCTCGACCCTCCGGCTCACCTCCGAGGGACCGTTCAAGAAAACAACCTTTCCTTCCTCGATCAATTGAATCAGCGCCACCTGGAGCAACACCCCGGAGAGGCCGACCTCGAGTCCCGAATCCGAAGCTATGAACTCGCCGCGTCCATGCAGGTCGCAGCCAAGGAAGCGCTTGATGTTTCCGAGGAACCCGAGTCCATCAAGCGGCTGTACGGGCTCGATCATGACGACACCCGCGAATATGGCACGCGATGCCTCATCGCCCGCCGGCTTGTCGAACGAGGTGTGCGGTTCGTCCAGTTATTCCTCGGCGGCCAGCCCTGGGATAACCACAACACAATCAAATCCTCGTTACCCGCCATCTGCCGACGGACCGACCGACCCGCTGCCGCCCTGATCAAGGACCTCAAACAACGAGGCTTGCTGGAGACGACCCTCGTCCACTGGGGAGGTGAGATCGGACGGCTTCCTGTGACCGAGGGCGCACTCGACGACTCGGCCGGACGTGACCACAACGGCCAGGGCTTCTCCATCTGGATGGCAGGCGGTGGAATTCAAGGGGGCATGACCTACGGCGCCACCGACGAGGTGGGCCACCGAGCCGTCGAGAACATCGTCACCCCGAACGACTTCCAGGCCACGGTCATGAACCTTCTCGGCCTCGACCACGAGCAATTGATCTATCGTGCCAACGGTCGCGAGCATCGGATCACCGACGGCCGTCCCTCTCAGATTCTTGAGGGGATCCTGCAATCTCCTCCGCACCAAACCGGCTGAGCGATCACTGGAGCATTCCTCGACCCAGCAGGTTCCAGCACGCTTCGACCATGCCGTTTCGGTGTGCGAGGATGCGATCGTGGAGCACAAAGGTAAAGTCGCTGTATCCCGGAATCACCATCACGCGTTCTCCAATTCGCAGCGACTCATCCGAGGCAACTTCCACCGTTGCATGTTCCGCCGAGAGCCCCAGAACCTGACATCCCGGATGCCCGGCAAGCACCGGTGGTGTCTGGAAATCACTGATCGACTTTCGGCCGATGTCGAGAATCGCCCGATTGGCTTCTGGACGGCTCACCACTGTTGCCAGCACCGCAATGGCCGGTTGATGCCCCTCGACCCGGCAAATCTCGGTGTAGTATCGGCAGGCGAACACCCCCCCACCGGCCTGAAGTTCGGTGATCCCCGGAATATCTGACGTGAACTGGTAAGACCCCGAACCTCCCGCCGAGAGAATCCGGCAAGGAAGACCGGCATCCTCCACCGCCTTACTCGCAGCGAGGAGCCGACCGATCGCCTCCCCAATCGCGTGTCGCTTGGCGTCCGGGTCGGGAATGAACAGGGTATGCCCTTCGTATCCCATCAGACCATCAAAACGCAGTCCCGGCGTATCTGAGACGCGATGCGCCAGTTCGACAGCCGCTTCCGCCGACCGAACACCACACCGTCGCATTCCCAAGTCTACATCCACCAGAATTCCCACCTCCACCCCTGCCCTCACCGCGGCCGATCCCATCGGTTCCAACTGGTCGAGATGATCCACCGTGGCCTTCACATCACTATGACGTTGCAGCGCAGCGAGCCGAGCAACCTTCGACGGCCCCACCACCATGTGAGCGATCAAGATGTCTGCGATCCCGGCCGAGGCCATCACCTCTGCCTCAGAGACCTTGGCCACTGTCACACCAATAGCGCCTGACTTTCGAAGCTCATGGGCGATGGCCGGACATTTGAATGCCTTCGCATGCGGTCGCCACTGCACGTTTCGCGAGGCAAGATGCTTGGCCATGGTCTGGACATTCGCCTCGAATGCATCCAGATCCAGAAGCAACGCGGGGGTGTCGAGTACCTCAAGCGTCCGTCCAATTGAACTCAGCAGCATGGAGCGAATCCCTTGGTGAGGAGATCAGATCGCATTTGTCTCAAGTGGTCGGGAAATCGTCGGAATCACGATTCCACCCCGGACAGGGTCGGAAACCGACCCGACCCGGCCCGGTATCAATAAAATCTCATCTCGTCGGTCCGACCACCGGACGAATCCAGTGAAGAAATTTTCTCGCATCAAGATACCCTGCCTGATTCGCGACAATCCGACCATCCGGAGTGATCGCCGCAAGGGTCGGAACCGCCTGCAGGCCGAGTGCTTCGACCAACGATTCGTGGGCAGGATCATTCGCGTCGATCTTCAGCGGCACGGTTTGCGTGTTGAGCAGTTCAACAACTCTCGGGTCCCGGAATGTGGTTCGTTCCAGTTGACGGCACCAGCCACATCCTCGCGACGAGACCGAAACCAGGATCGGTTTTCCTGATTGCGCCGATTGGTGAAGAGCCGTGCCGTAACTGTCATTCCAGGCAATCCCGTTCGTAACAGCTGCCATCGGCAGCATCGCCAAAATTGCCAGGGGAATGATCCTGCATCGTTGGAAGCGTGGCGTCACTCTCATACCAGAAAATCTCCCTCGTTCCTCAGTCGGATAGGGCCCCGATCCAAACCGAAGAGCTGATTGATCCGCTCTCTCGATGTTATCGGGTGTGATCTGGTCCTGGCGGTGACGATACGAAGTCCACGAGGAGGATTGTGCTGACAAACATGATCAGCATTGGTGTTCCAGTCAACGCGCCGATTCGAATCAAGTAGGGTTCGCCCGACTTAACTCGGCCCATCCAATCCCAGCAGCGGGAGCGAATCTCTGAAAATCACCCGTTCAATCGCTTGCGAGTCGAGTCGAGGAAGCTGGGTCCCCTCAAGCATCTGGTTCAGACCACGTAATCCGTCGATGGTGGCCTTCACCGTGGTAAAGGGATAATCCGTTCCAAAGAGAATTTTTGACCAAACCCCATATTCCTGTACGAGCATCAAGCTGTGGTACAGCTGAAAGGGTCGATAATGGAGCGCACTGAGATCGGCATACACATTGGGATGCTTCCGAATCACCGCAACACATTCCCCCTCATAGGGATGACCCAGGTGCGCAAGGATGATTTTGACTTCGGGGAACCGAATTGCCACCCGATCGAGCAATCGAGGCAAGGTACAGTCCAGTGGCGCCTGAGACACAAAGGTTGTCCCAGTATGCAGGAGAACCGGAAGCCGGTGTTTAGTGGCGTAGGTCCAAAGTGGATTGAGCCGATCATCGTCTGGTGAGAATCCCGCGTACATGGGCATCAACTTGATCCCCCGCAGCCCAAGGGTCTGATGTCCCTCGTGCAACTCCTTTTCCCATCCTTGCTGCGTGGGGTCCAGTGAGAGGAAGCCAAAGAGTTGGTCAGGATGCTCTGCGACATAACGAGCCACGTAGTGATCATCGACCCAGAGACCACTCAGCCGGGCTTTACCACCAAAAACGATGGTGCGCACCTCGGGAACCGACGTGCGTTGGTAATCCTCAAATCGAACAGTCAGGTCAAGCGCCTCTCCGGCCTTTGCCCGGCTTGCCTGCAGACGAAAGTCATCATTGAAATGGTCTGGGAATTCCCAGGCGTGACTATGAACATCAAGAATCATGGCCAGTCTCTTCAACGATTCGAGATTTACCAGCACTCAAGAGTGTGATGCTTTGTCTGATTCCGTATTGGGCCCTGATCCGAAGGTGTTTATTGCCCTCGGACCAGTTTCCAGACATCCGGTTTCATGTTGTTGCCCGCCACCACCCAGAGCGCATTGTCATACACGAATACACTGGCCGCATGACGAGGAGCCCAGGGTGTGTCCTCCATCTCATACCAGTTGACGCCATCTTCCGAATACCAAACATCGTTCCGGTTGCTCCCAGAAAACCCTTCCAGGACCCAGAGACGATCATCAAACGAGGCGACTTCGTGGTACTGCCTTGCGGCCCAGGGTGCTCGACTGGTGTGCAATGTCCAATGAATACCATTGTTCGAACTCCAAACGTCGTTGTAATAGTTTCGCGAGGGTGTTTGGGGCGTGTCGTATGTGCCTCCACCAAGAATCCACATGCGATCACGGTGAACGGCTGAGCCTCCGATCATGCCTCGAGGAGCCCAGGACGGGGCTTGCGGAATCACCTGACTCCACTGGACCCCATCTTCCGAGAACCAGACATCCCCATAGAAGACTTCTTCCGACGGGGCAAATCCTGGCATCGTCTGCCCACCTATCACCCAGATCCGATCGTGATAAACCAGGGTGTAGTGGAGTGCTCGAGGTCCCCAGGGTACCGGTTCCTGAGCATTCACATGATTCCATGAGCGCCCATCCTTGCTATTCCAGACATCATGCTGATAGTGTCCCTGGTTCACATCACCTCCAACAATCCACATCATGTCGTTCAAAACAGCATAACCTGCCGTATGGCGTCCCTCCCACTCGGAAGTGGGATCGAACGATTGATCGAGAAAGCGATTCGGTTTTTCAAGAAGCCAGTTCTTTCCATCCACACTTGACCAAACTTCGTTGTTGCAGATCCTCGGGAAATGGGTCTTATCGCCTGGGTTCCATCCCCCCAGCAGCCACATTTTTCCCTGAAACACCAACGCTCCGGCCCCATCTCTTGCGGCAAAGGGTGCCGAATCCGTCACTTCGACCCAACGATACGAGGGAACCTCTCGCGAAGCCTTGATGCGAAATCGTGTCGATCGAATCGACACGTTCGGTCCCCCCTCCACATCGAGGCGGAGGCGACAGGCATCGGAAACCCGATCAGGGACAGTCCAGACGAACTCCCCACGTTCCCAATGAACCTTCTCGATCATTTCCCAGGTGACACCGTCATCCGCAGAGAACATCAACTGGCCCTGGGAACTCCCTCGCGCCTCTGGTGACTCCCAGGTCAGCCAGTGTCTGCTGCCAACGCAAAACGGTACTTCCTGGTCGACTGAGGTGAATCGTAGCTGCTCTGCACCATTGCCCTGATCGTCTTTGGGGGGGTCGAGAAGCCCTGGAGTCAGAAGGAGTATCACCAAGAACACAATCATGAGCAATTTCCCATTCAATTGTCCAGAGTTCTCGAACGACGACCCAAAACGGAATCGTACGATGGTCTCGACGAGACATCCAGTGGGTTGATTGCGGCATTCGCGACGAAGCCTTGCTATGCTGATCGCAAATGGCAGTCTATGCCGTTGAAGCTTCGGCGTTCATCCTGATTGAGGAGTCTCGTGAAACACTTACCGATTGGCCCGCTGTACTATGAATTTAGCCGTCATCACCAACCACGGCTTCGCATTGCCCCTGGCGAAACGCTGGTGGTGGCGTCGGAGGATGCCCTCTCGGGTCAGATCCGGACCAATGCCGATCGCCGCGACAAGGAAGCAATGCCTTACAGCAATCCTCTCACTGGACCAATCTGGATCGAAGGTGCGGCACCAGGCGATTCCCTGGCGGTGACCATCCACCAAATCCGTCCCACCATCGGCCAGTGTGCCACGAGAACCGCCGACCCGAAACAACTCTGTGAGTGGCTCGGAAGCGACTGTCCACACGGGACGCATGTTTGTCCCATCCGTGATGATCTGATCTACTGGAGCGACACCATCACCATTCCCTACACCCCAATGCTCGGGTGTCTTGGAACGGCGCCGGACTGGGGATCTCCGACAACCGCACCGGCAGGTCCGCATGGCGGCAACATGGATCTCATCGAAACCTGCCCAGGTAATACCATCCTCTTACCCGTATTCGTTCCAGGAGGCCTCCTCTCGCTCGGAGATGCTCATGCCGCGATGGGTCACGGAGAACTCTCGGCAACCGGTCTGGAGATGCCGGCAGAAACTACCCTCACTGTGAACCTTCGCAAAGGGCAAACGATTCCCGGCCCTCGGATCGAATCTCCTTCGGAAATCATGGCCGTTGCCAGTGGTGCGCCGATGGAGCGTTCCCTTGCCCAGGCATTTGCATACCTGATTCTCTGGATGGAATCGGAGTTCGGATGGGATCGATGGCGCGCGTACGATCTCTTGACGCATGTCGCGAAAATCTCAGTCGGATATTATGGAATCGGGACCGTCGCGGCCAAGATCGAACGACGCTATCTGAACGGAACCCTTTCGTGAACGATTCTGAGTGCGGGTGGGTTTGGTAATTCAACGGCCGAGGGCCGCCTCGGCCTCAAGGATTGGTTCCAAAAACTTCTTGATCTCTCGAACTTCCTCGTCGGTCAATTGGCGTTGGGGAGGTCGTGGCGGACCGAAGTCTCGCCCTAGGAGACGAAGACCAGCTTTTAACAACGAGATGTTATACGAATCCGAAGAACGAGCTCGGGCATCTTCAATGGGACGGAGAATGGAGAGTAATCGCATTGCATCCTGAAATCGATGTTCCGAAAGTGCTTCGTGCAATGCGAGCGTCAGGCGAGGACAGAGATTCCCGGCTCCGGATGTATATCCTGTAGCCCCTGCCAGGTGAAAAAACGGCGCGAATCGCTCTGCGGTCCCACAGTACAGACCCATTCGCCCCTCAACCCTTGACGCGAACCGGGTAAAGGCATCCAGATCATTCACTGCGTATTTCACCCCAATGAATTGATCAGTTTCTCCGAGTTCCTCAAGCAGGGTGTCACTGGGGTACGGCCCCTTCTTGTAGACAAGGAATGGCTTTGGAAGCCTCTTCATAAGATATTGAAAATAGTCTCGAACCCCTTCATCACTCAGATAAGGATGAACGGGGGGCATGATCAGTAATGCGTCTGCGCCAACTTCGATTGCCCCCTTCCCCGTTTCGAGCGCATGGCTCACTCCCAGGCCGATTGGAGCCACGACGATCCCCTCTCGACCAATGGCGTTCCGTGTTGCTCGAACACAGGAGACGACCTCTGTCGACGAGAGCGAATGAAATTCTCCCGTTCCTGCTCCTGGAAGAACGACTCGAATCCCGTGACGATGGACCTCTCTAAGGAAGTCCTCAAGCACCTCTGGCAGAAGTTCTTGCCCATTCTGCGAAAACGGGCTCGGTGGAACCAATTGAACGGTTGAGAGGAGCTCAAGATCGAGTTCCATATGTAGATATCCTTTACGTTGTTTCGCTCAGTGAGAGAACCTGCTTCCAGTTCTCATACAGAATCTGGTGGATCGCCTCGTCGGGAAATCGAGGCATCTTTGTTCCCTCAACAATCGCGTTCACTTTGTGCAATCCGGCAATGACCTGAGTTGGGGTTGCTGAAGGAAAGTCGGATCCGAACAACAATTTCCGTTCGACCCCATACTCCAGCGCGGTAATGAACGCCTGATAATGTCGTAAGGGACGATAGTGAAGCGCCGAGATATCAGCATAGAGATTCGGATGTTTCCGAATCAAGGCGATACATTCGACTTCCCATGGATGACCCATGTGAGCGATGATCATGGTCAAATCTGGACAAGCAATGGCAATATCTTCCAGGAGAATCGGATTCGAGTACTTCAGGGGTCCTTGACGCACAAATGACGTTCCCTGGTGCCAGATGACCGGAATCCCCAGATCCTGAGCCTTGCGAAATAATGGGAGATGCTTCGGATCCTGTGGATCGAAATTCTGATAGATCGGTCCGAGTTTCAATCCTCGTAGTCCCAGATCTTCGACGTAATAGACGAGTTGTTCCACACAATCGGCATCGTTCGGGTCGACGGAACACCAGCCGATAAACCGATCCGGGTGCTGTCGGACAAAGTCGGCAATCACGGTCTGGGGTACATCGAAGCCTGTGTAAGGCGCCTTGATTCCGAACACCACAACGCGGTCGCACTCCTTCGTCGCTTCGAGAAGTGTCTCGGGCGTCGAGTCGAAGGCGTTGTTTGCCTCCTGCTCACTTCCGGCGAAATACACATCGGACGTCATCCGCATCTTTGCCTTTTTGGCTGCGAGGCCCGCCCGCACGAACTCCTCGGAGAGATGATCCGGATACCAGCAAAGATTGGTGTGAATATCGACAAGCATGAGCCCTCCTACGTCTTGTGACCAGAGCCCTTAGTTCGTCTTCCTCCAGGCGCGGTTGACAACGGAGCGCCTTGGGTCAAGCACAAGCCAGCAAACCGCACCGGCAAGATACACCACGGAAAACAGGTAGAGGACGAGTTCCCAGTTGGCGCCCGATTCTTGGATCTCCTCGAACAGATAACCGACCACAACAGGGCACGCCATAGCACCAAAATTTCCCGCCATATTCATAACCGCAAAAACAATCGCGGTGTGGCTCCCCGCAATATCCATGGTTGTGGCCCAAGTTGTTGGGCCGGTGATGCCGAAAAACAGGGTTCCGACCGTAATCAACAGAACCGCCCCCATAGGATCGCGGATCAATGTTGCGGCAAGCATGGTCAGACTACAGACAAGAAGCGCCCCCGCTGACAGTCCACTCCGGCTGAGCCAGCAATTCCCCGTCCGTTTCAGAATCATGTCCACCAGATATCCACCCAGAAAACTGCCTACCACGACCCCAAACAATGGTCCCATAGTCAACATTCCAGCATCTTTGAGTTGCAACCCTCGGCTTCGCTCCAAATAGGCAGGAAACCATGTGATAAAAAATGCATATCCAAACGCTCGGAAAAGCGATTGCCCACAAAACGCCCACATTCCCGGACGGATCGCCATCCTCGCGAGCGCGGTTCCCGTCGAGATGTCTCGATCCTGAATCGCGGTTTCTTCAGCGTTGTATCCTCTTTCGTGATTCCCATTCACGCCGCCCGCCCCTGATCCCTGGTGTCCAAGAATCAAGTCCCTCTCCGCTTGATTGGTCCCCTGATGTTCTTGCGGAGTGTTCCGATACCAAAGCGCAAACACTACCGCCCAGACGATTCCCAGCACAGCATACCCATGAAAAACTCCTCTCCAGCCGATTGCGGGGATCAAGACCACCGTGAGGCCACTGGCAAGCACGGATCCGACTGACATGCAAGCGGTTGGGACAGCTCCCGCAATCCCGCGTCGATCAACCGGAAACCAGGCAGTGATGACCTTCGCTGATATGGGAAACAATCCCCCCTGTGCGAACCCGACGGCCGCTCGGGTCCACCAGAGTGCTGTGGCAGAATCGGCAAGTGCGGTTCCGATCGTTGCGACTGACCAAAGCATGCTCAAAAGGGCAAGACCCCGTCGTGCCCCCAGTCGATCTCCTAGCCATCCACCTGGTACTTGAGCCCACAGGTAACCGAGGAAAAATCCTCCCAGCACGTAACCCATTTCCCGATCGTCCAGGCCCATTTCTGCCTGAATCGTCGAGGCCGCCGGAGCCAGCGCAACCCGAGAGAGATACGAGATCACCGCCGCCATCGCGAGCGCCAGCAAGACCACGTAACGCACTCGGCTCGGACGCTCAAACCCAGAATCAAGCGGACTACTTATCGGTTGATTCATGGAATGTTCGTTTGTGATCGAATTTTTGAATGCACAACAGATCCTTCACTTGGACTCGCTCCTGCTCGATGAGGATCGAGCGAGCCTGCAAAAGTAGGATGGATCGTTCATCGTCTCCGACACCGTGTCAAGGCGCTGCCGGGCCTTGAAGTCTGACTTTCCCCGATCTGGACTCGGTCTCTGCAACTCCTCACCCGCTCCAGTTGCACGTTCCCCTCCAGTCACGCTGACCAGTCGAGCAACGAAGACGACACTCCCGAATCCCGCGAAGGCCAACATCGGGTTCTCGATCGGTTGAGAACCCGATCCGCAGAAACTCAGCCTTCATTCACCGCACGTCCTTCTCAGACACCGTGTTCAAGTCGGCCGATTTTGTATCGAATAGCGGATGATGAGTTGGCCTATCATTCACAATGTTTCTTTCATTCGCATCGAATGATTCGCCTGCAACCATAGATTCCAGATGCCGTTGCGACAACTCCGACCCGGCGAAAAGAGATCGACTGTGGAAAGCCTCACCACCCCATCGTTGAAATGAGTGACATCTTCGAAGGCAGAAGGTCGTACCACCGATGGAAAAAGGTTGATATGCTCGGCAACACTCGATGACGTCTCACACCACCCTACCGGGGTTTCCCATACGATTCATTCGGAGTACCCATGAGCCTTCCCTTGATTGTCCTTGTCATCAGTTTCATGACAGGCCCGCTCGACGAGCCCCCCGAAATGCGGGTGATGAGCTTCAACATTCGATACGGCACCGCCGGGGATGGCAAAGACGCCTGGGAACACCGCAAGGACTTGGTCATCGAGACGATCAAGACCTTCTCACCCGATCTGCTTGGCACTCAGGAGACCCTTGCGTTCCAGCGCGATTTTCTGGCAACAAAGCTCCCCGAGTACTCATCGTTCTCCGCAGGTCGCGACGACGGACGTGAGCAAGGGGAGATGATGGCGGTGTTCTACCGAACCGATCGCTTCCAGGTGATCGACAGCGGTCACTTCTGGCTGAGCGAAACCCCCGATCAGCCCGGCAGCACGAGTTGGGACAGCTCTCTGCCTCGGATGGTCACCTGGTTGAAGCTTCGAGACCTCCAGAACGCAGACTCGCTCCCGGTTGCCCTGTTCAACACCCATTTCGACCATCGCGGCGAGATGGCCCGACTGGAATCGGCCCGGCTGCTCCGACGCATGATCGCCAAGCTCGCCCCCATCGCTCGCGTCGTGGTGACCGGCGACTTCAACTGTGCCGAAGGAAGCCCACCCTATCAGGCAATCTTCGTCGAGGACTCCGACACCGGTCCCAATCTGATCGATACTTATCGGGCCGCGCACCCCGAACACCGCTCCGACGAAGGCACGTACTCCGGCTTCCGGGCTGATGCGAGTCGAGGCCCCCGAATCGACTGGATCGCCTGCTCGGACGACTGGAAGATCCGTTCCGCCGCGATCGATCGTAGCGCGCGGAACGGCCGCACTCCCTCAGATCATTTCCCCGTAACCGCCATTCTCACTCTCCCTTCTGAGTGACAGAGACGATCAGCCACGGCTCACCAACAGATCTGGTCCAACTCACCCTCAATTTCCAGGCGTTCGAGGGTGATAAAAAAAGGGCTCACGGCCAATCGCCGTAAGCCCTATGCTGGAAGTGCCGAAGAGAGGACTCGAACCTCCACCCGGGGTGAACCGGACTAGGACCTGAACCTAGCGCGTCTGCCAATTCCGCCACTTCGGCTGTGGATTGGATGTGACACGATTCCCAAGCAGTTGGTAACCAACTCACATCACCAGAGCATTCTAGCGAGGTTGAAGGGTCGGAAGCAAGACAGTCGGCTCAAGAACAAAAAGAATCATGCGGAAATTGTTTCCGGAAAACGGGTTAGGGAGCTGGTCTTGAAGAGGGAGGCTCGGGGCCAATGGAATTCCTCGGGCGAAGGTCGGTGAAGCGGAGACGGCCGTCTCGAAGGGCCGAGCCGACCAGAACGGCATCCACTCGGGCCTGGTCAAGCCGATGCAGATCCGAGAGCCCAGAAACGCCTCCCCCAGCGATCAACTCTAGAGAGGTCGGAGACTCCTGGCGGATGGCCGAGATCAAGGATTCGGTTCCGGTACCCGTTCCCGTCCCGATGCGTGCGAGGTCGAGGACCAGCACTTTTTGGACTCCCAGGTCGATCGCGCGACGGACAAGCCTGAACGGGTCGTCGGTGCCCCACGAGGCCTTCGGATCACCCATAGGCCGTTGATTCTTCAGATCGAGTCCGAAGCAAACACGCTGACTTCCCGCGTCGTCCAGGATGGCGGCGAGTGCGTCGGGGCCGGATACGGTCTCAAGCCCGACGATGATCGTATCCACCCCGGCGGCAAGCAGTTGCGGAACGTCATCCGCCGTACGGACCCCCGCATCGACCCAGAGCAATAGGTCCAGCCCGGCCAGGCTGGAGAACAATTCCAGGTGAGGCGGTTGCCCCTCGATCGCGTCGAGGTCCGCCACATACAATGTCGGTGGATCGGTCAGACGGGCATCGGCCATCTGATCCCGGAATCGTCGTGCCCAGGCAAGCGGGTTGCAACCTTCCGGAGTACCTCGAAGCAAGCCGTAGCGGTCGCGCTCTCCGGCAATCGCGGCAACTGCCAATCCGGCCTTGAGGTCGAGAACAGGGATAACCCGCATGGGAGTTGGGGATTCCGGGCTAGGTTCGGATCGCACGGTTCTGATTCACGAATTTGTGACTGGCGGCGGTCTGGCCGACGACGATCTACCGTCGTCGCTCGCTCGCGAAGGCCGCGCCATGCGGCGAGCCCTCGCCAGCGATTTTGCCAGCGTGCCTGGGGTTCGGGTCCTCACCACGGTCGACTTCCGTGAGCCCCACTCAGACGCCTCGGGACCCTGGAAGCTCGTCCGGATCCGTCCCGGCCAGGAACTGTCTCGCGTCGCTGAGCTTGCGACTGAGGTCGATTGTACCCTGATCATCGCTCCCGAGACCGGAGGATTTTTGTTCGATCGAGTCCGAATGCTCGATCAGATTGGCGTCCGATCCCTCGGGTGCACCTCCGAAGGGGTCGCTGTGGCAGGCAATGTGCTGCTGACTCTCGATCGGTTGCGAGACGCTGGAGTACGCATTCCTCCGACCCGCGTCGTCTCCCCTCGACAGGGCTGGCCCAGACGCCTGACCTTCCCCTTGTCCGAGCTTGCCCGGGTCTGCCCCTTCGTGGAAGTCCCCGAACCCTTGATCGATTGCCCGCCCCATCGCGCGTCCGACGAAGCGATTGAACATCCAGGAGTGCTCAAACCCGTCGATGGTGCGGGGGCGACGCATTCGTACGTGCTGGCCGGTGAGGTTTCCTGGCCCGATCCGGCCTGGAGGCCCGAAGTCGCGGTCCTTCAGCCCTGGATCGACGGGAAACATCGAAGCACCTCGATCCTGGTTTCGAGCCTCGGCCGGCCCTCGCTCATCGGCTGTGCCTCCCAGCGAATCACCGTCGATCGAGGCCGGATGGCGTATGCCGGAGGCACGGTTCCACTACCGGCGAGCCCCGCCGTGAAGCGGATGGTCGATCAGGTGGTCGAGGCCTTGCCAGGGCTTCGAGGGTGGGTCGGTATTGACTGGATCGACGACGGACAGGGCGAACCGATCGTCCTGGAAGTCAACCCCAGGCCCACCACCTCCATTGTTGGCTTTCTTGCCTTGCTCCCTCCCGGTATGCTGGCCAATGCATGGCTTGGGCTGTTCGACGATCCGCTCAGTCCCCTGCCCGACCTCTTGTCTGACCTCGTCCGATCGGCTGGCGGAGACTCGGTCTCGTTCGACCCCGACGGCACACTCTCCTCTCTCCGGGATGGAGCCGGACCATGAGCACCGGAGACTCCCGACCTCTCTGGCTTGGACTCGACATCGGTGGCGCGAATATCAAGGCCGCCCACACCAGCGGCCCGGCCCAGATCCTTCCCTTCGAGGTCTGGAAACGCCCTTCCGACTTACCCACAACCCTCGCTCGCCTCGGTCGCGTCATGCCCGAGGCCCATGCCGTCGCCGTCACCATGACCGCCGAATTGTGCGACTGCTTCGCGACCAAATCCGAAGGGGTCGCCGCAGTCCTCGGCGCCGTCTGGAAAGCCTTCCCCGGTAAACCGATTCACGTTTGGGGAACCGACGCCGCTTTCCACGACATTGAGACTGCCGTCCTCCATCCCGACCTCGCCGCTGCGGCCAACTGGCTGGCCCTGGCGACCCTCGCCGCCCGATTGCTTCCCGAGGGACCAGGCATCCTCATCGACATTGGCTCCACCACCGCCGATCTCATTCCCTTGCAGGATGGAACTCCCACCACCCGCGGGCTCACCGATACCCGACGCCTCCAGACCGGAGAGCTTCTCTACGCCGGTGTTCGTCGAACCCCAATCATGGCCCTCGCAACCGAACTTCCCCACCAAGGCAGACCAACTGGCCTGGCTGCCGAGATGTTCGCCTCGACACTCGACGTCTACCTGACCCTCGGCGACATTCCCTCCAATCCGACCGACCTCTCCACCTGCGATGGTCGTCCCGCCACGGTCGAAGCCGCCCGCGACCGCCTTGCCCGAATGGTGGCCGCCGATCGCGACACCTTCTCGATCGAAGACGCACTCTCCCTCGCCCAAGCAGCCGACCACGCACTCCTCTCTCGGCTCCAACGCTCCGCGAATCGTGCGTGCGACTCAACAATCGGCTCACCTCGCGGCGCGGTTGTCTGTGGCTCCGGATCGTTCCTCGCCCGCCGACTCGCTCAACGACTCATCGAACCCGGCGATCCGATCCTGGCTCTCGACGACGTCTGGGGACCCCTCGCCTCTCATGCCGGATGTGCCTATTCTCTCGTGGTCCTGGCCGGAGAACGAGCGAGGCTCGAACCGGCTTGAACCGAAATCGAGCCCGTTTTCAGCAAGCTCACGGTCCGAGTCTGTCAACCCAGGCTCGATCCCGATCATCAAGCACCTGGCCCCCGATGCCCCCTTCCCTCCTCGTCGCAAAGGTCGGCGGAAGTCTGCTCAACTGGAGCGGCCTTCCCGAGGCCCTCGCGACGTTTCTCGATCGAAACCGTCGTCATCGCCATCTCCTTGTGGTCGGGGGAGGTGAGAGTGTTGATGTGATTCGATCGCTTGACCAGACGCACGCCCTCGGCGAGGAAGTGTCCCATCACCTTGCACTTCGGGCGATGGACCTGACCGCCCACTGCCTCGCCGCGATTCTCCCGGGGCTCGTCGTCGCCGATGCGATGACCGACGTGCCGAGTCTCTGGAACCGCAACGCCATACCTGTCTTCGCCCCCCGCGTGTTTCTGGATCAGGAGGATCGAAAGACCGCTGACCCTCTCCCTCACTGCTGGAGCGTCACCTCCGACTCCATCGCCGCCCGGATCGCCACCGCTCTCGGTGCCGAACTGCTCGTCTTGCTGAAAAGCACTGACGCCCCACTCCCGATCGACCGATCACGGGCTGCCACCCTCGGGCTCGTCGATCCCTTTTTCCCTGCCGCCTGCCGAGGCATCCCCCATGTCAGCCTGATGAACCTCCGAGATGCCCGATTGCAGGAGACGGTCCTTCGTTGATCCGCAACAGCCAGGGCGTTGCCATTCACTCTTGATTCTCATTTTGTGTGACTGACCCCCCTTTAAATTCAGAGAATACTGTCATGCCGCGATCCGCTCTTTGACATCCTCTTGCGAGTTGAACCCCTCGATCCCCCAGATGCTCGGACACAAGCGAGCGATCCTGCGCCTCAGCCTTGACGATGATCCGAATTCCGTCTCGAACGGTTGAGTCGGTCGCCCGAATCAATCCTATTGGTCCAGAGGCTTCAGAATTCGCCGCAATGACGGAACGAAGCCGCGCCGATTGCCCCAACTTCAAGGCGAGATCTGTGATTGCGGTTCAATGCGTCCTTTCGAATTGAGCGCACCCTTCCGCACACCCTCGGCGCACCCCGCCGCGATGGTGGGGCGAACCCCCCCGTTCGATCCGTCTTTGTTCCCTTGGCCTCAGCTCCACCGAGCTCTTCCCTTTGGCTCACTCCGACACAACGCGGAAGGAACGGAACGAAGCCAAACACCGCGACCGAAGCCATTGCGGTATCGGGAATAACGCAATCCACGATGGCCACTGGTTCGCGCACCCATTGGCGCACCCCAGCGCACCAGGGCGCCTCAGAGGAGGCTGACCGGATCCACATCCACCGCCAGCTCGATCGGCTGAGGAGGGTCGGCCAGAGGCAAGGCCACACGGAGGAGTCGCTGAAGTGGCCCCGGAGCCGGAGCCTGAAGCCGGAGATGGTATCGGAAGAGGTGCTTGATCTTCATCACCGGCGCCGGGGCCGGGCCAAGCAAACGGACGGAATCCTCCCCCAGTTCCCGAAGCAGGTGAGCGAACGATTCGAGGTAGCCGACCACCTCCGCCTCCGACGGCCCCCTGGCGATCAATCGGACGACCCGACCGAACGGCGGGGTGCCGTTCTTCTCCCGTTCGGGAAGCTCCTGGGCCACGAACCCGAGGTAATCGTGCCGAGCCGCGAAGGCAATTGCGGGAGCATCTGGCGTATACGTCTGCACGAGGACCCGCCCGGGACGATCCCCCCTGCCCGTCCGTCCGGCCACCTGGGCGACGAGCTGAAACGTTCGCTCAGCCGCTCGGAAATCCGGCAGATGGAGCGATGTATCGGCGTTGACCACCCCCACTAACGTCACGTCTGGGAAGTCGAGCCCCTTGGCGATCATCTGAGTCCCCAGCAGAATGTGCACCTGCCTGGCTCGAAAGGCTCCGAGCACCTGCTCATAGGCCCCTGGTGATCGCATCGTGTCTGAATCCATTCGCCGGACGACATGTTGCGGAAAGGCCTCTCGAACCTCTCGCTCCAGCCGCTCCGTGCCGATGCCCCCGTAATGGAGCCGATGGTACCGGCACGATGGGCAAGTGTCCGGTGGGTCATATTCCGCGTCACAGGTATGGCACAGAGCCTTGTGCCGCTCCTTGTGGTGGGTCAAGGCCACGTCGCAGGCCCCGCACTTCAAAACGTTGCCGCACTTCGGGCAGAGGATGAACGTGTGGAACCCCCGGCGGTTGAGCAAAAGGATCACCTGCCCATCATCGGCCAGGGCCTCGCTCATCGCCCGTCGCATCAAGCCGCCGATTGCCAGCAAGGGCTGCCCCTTGGTCGGCTTCTCGTGCCTCATGTCGATGATGTCGACCCGAGGCATCCTCCGCTCGGCAACCCGTCGAGCGAGCGTCAACCGGGTGTATCTCCCTCGCTCGGTGTTGGCCCAGGTTTCGAGCGACGGCGTGGCCGATCCCAGGACCACCGGCACCTTTTCCAGTTGAGCGCGCTTTACCGCCACATCCCGAGCATGATAGCGAGGCGTTGTTTCTTGCTTGAAGGTCGATTCATGTTCCTCATCAATGACGATCAACCCCAGCTTCCGTGTCGGCGCGAAGATCGCCGACCGGGCGCCGACGACCACCTGGATCTCTCCCGCGGCGATCGCTCGCCAGTGCCGGTGCCGCTCGGCGTCGCTCAGGTGGCTGTGCAGAACCGCCACTCGGTCGAACCGGCGTCGAAAGCGTCGGATCGTTTGCGGCGTCAGGCTGATCTCAGGGACAAGGACAATCGCCTCTCGCCCTCGCTCCACCACCCGCTCAATCGCACTCAGATAGACCTCGGTTTTTCCGCTGCCGGTGACACCATGAAGCAGGAACGTCTGAAAGCTGTCGCTTCCGAGCACTGGATCAAGCTGATCGAGCACCCTCGCCTGCTCAGGGGTCAGCGCGATCGGGGCCTTGCCGTCGTGGTCGTCGTTCGAAGGCTCCGGATCGAGCGGACTGGCCACCGGAGCTCGGCTCATCCGGCGTCGAACCGTGTGAATCAAGCCTCGCTTGCGCAACGACGCAATCGGCGCGGTGGTGCACTTGGCCATTCGGCAGACATCGGCAACCGACAGCGTCCCTTCGGACTTGCAGAGCAGTTCCAGGATCTCAGCCTGCCGAGGCGGCAAGGCCAGGGTGTCTCGGGCCAGGCGGACCTCGTCCGGGACGGTCAGGCAGGTCGCGATCCGGGTCCCCGCCTGTTTTTTCACGCCGGCCGGCACCACCGCATCGAGCGCCTGGCCCCAGGAACAGGAGTAATAGCCCGCCATCCAGTGCGTCAGGTCGAGCATCACGCCGTCGATCAAGGGCGGGTCGTCCAGGATCTCCAGCACCTCCTTGACCTTCCCTGGCGCCACATTGGCCGTCGGCTCAATCCGAACGACATAGGCCGTAACCCCTTGATTCGATCGTCCAAGGGGGACCCGGACTCGCTGCCCGACCCTCAAGCTCTGCCTCAGGTGACGGGGGATTGCATACGAGTAGACCTCCTCCATCGGCCGGTTGAACACGACACCCGCAAACGGCCCCTCGGTCTCGACGGCAAACAGGGCACCCTGGCTTTGGTCGTTGGCGTCAGTGCGGGGCATGGCGATCCGCTTTGGAAGGCTTGGGACGAGCCGGAACCGGACGCACCGGATCAAGCACACGATCTCCCAGAACATTCCCTCTTATTGTCGGCAGAATGCTGGGCGGATGTCCACACCCCGGCAACAAGGAGATTCCTAGATGAACGATCGACCGAAGGCTCGGTCAAGCGCCAGTCTGGCCCGGACCATCGAGGGAGAGTCGGCCGATCCGACGTTAATCCGGGCCACCTCGTAGGGGCGATTCGAACCGGGACGATTCGAACGACCTCCGAAGGTAAAGCCGGCCCGGTATCCGGCCTCTCGTGCGATTCGGCACGTCCGATCGTCGTAATCCCCGTATTTTCCATAAGGATACGAAATGGCATCGGCCGGTCGGCCCAGCCTGGACTCCAGCAATTGCTTCGAACGGATCAGCTCCTCCGACTGTTCCGACTCGTCCAGATCGGCCAGCCTGCGATGGGTCTGACCGTGGGAGCCGACCCCCATGCCCGCCTCGGCCAGGGCTTGAACCTGATCCCAGGTCATCATCGCCGATCGGCCGAGGGCATCGAGGTCGAGCCGAACACCGGCCCGTTCCTGCAGGTGCTCGGCCAGACGATGCTCGTCGAGCCGGCGAGCGGCGAGGCAGGCGCGGACCACGAGGGCGAGGGCCTCGTCGCGACGTGTTCGGGTCAGGTCGATGGTCAGTCGGGCCGGCTCATCCAGTTCCAGACGATCCCGGTCGGTCTGCCGGATGATCCGAGAGACGAGATCCCACCAGAACGGCCGGGGGTGGTCGATCAGGTCCGGAGGAATGAAGAAGATGGCCGAGGCTCCGGCCCTGGTAAGCGCGGGCAAGGCATGGTCGAACTGATCGCGGTAGCCGTCGTCAAAGGTTATTGCGGCGCACGGTTCGGTGAGGGGGACCTCACCGGAGGCCATGTCGATCAACTCAGCCGGCGAGAGCAGCCGGAAGGCCCGCTGAATCCCCTTGATCTGGGCTTGAAAGTCCTCGGGAGTTGCCGAGAACACCGGCCCGTAGTCCGGCGTAAGGGCGGGATCCCCGATCCGATGGTATGCCAGCACAAGCAGACAAGGGTGTCGGGAAAGCTGCTCCATCGCACGAAGCAGACCAAGATCCCTCATTCGGTGAGCCAGAAATCGACGTTTGTTAAGCATGACGACCGTTCCAAGGCGCTTCGATCAGGTGTACGCGTAGTCCGCTTCAAGCTGGGTCAGATGAAAGGGAAGCCCCTGCGGGATCAATCCCGAGCGATCCCGGACGTAGCACGGGATCTCGAAGACGGCTCGATAGCCGGAATTCCGGAGGGCCTCGGTAATCCAGGGGGTCGTGGCGAAGCACTCCGCGAGGTCGGCCCCACGGCGTCTCAGCTCCTCGGTGGCGGCCTGGATACTCGCCAGCCAGAGATCGGGATCAGGATCATCAAGAAAACAATCGACGATCTTTCCCCGCGTCACCAAGGGTTGTGGAAGGACACTCAGGATCAGGAATCCCCGGACCGATCCTCCGCGACGGATCATCCAGCCTTCGAACCAGGGGCGAGGGAACCGGAGGAAGTGATTCAGGAGCGACGGGTCACGGCGGGTGAAGCAGAGCGGCATGGCCAGTCGCTCGATGACCGCTTCGGCATCGTGGCCGAACTCGGAGACCGATTCCAGAGCAACGTGAGTGATCGGCGACCGACGCAGGCGGAGCATCCCGGCGGCATCTCTGGTCGAGCCGAGAACACGTCTCGCCCATCCGCCGCCGCTCCGATTGCGGAGTCGATACCAGGGTTTCAGGAGGCGACGCCAGACGGGAATCTGCTGCCGGATCACGTACCCGGTCCGCTGGCCCATAGCAGTCGACGACGGAGTCAGGCCGATCGCGAGGTGGACCTTTGCCATCCGGTGAACCCGCATGAGCAACCGGGCTCCCATCCCGACCCCAGACTCGGAGACGACCCAGTCGATCGGGTGAATGGCGGGGATCTTCTTTGGTGCGACTCCTGTTCCCGCCTGAAGGATGGTGGTCGGATGCAGGCCGATCGAGCCGACGATCTGTCCACCCTTAATGGCGACAAGTCCGGAGGGAAGTTCCGGCGGCCCCCCCATCGGGTCGAACAACTTCCACCTGAGGATGTCCGGAGCGGCAAAAGTCGCATCGGACGAGACCCCGAATGCCTCGGTCAAAAACTGAGACAACGAGGGAACATCCTCTGGGGCGATCGCTCGAATCTCATCGGTCATCGCTTCGTTGCCTTCGCCCCAGATTCCTTACCGATCAACGACGGTTCAAGCCGCCGATCACGACGGCGGGTGTCCCTGCCCTTTTCCTGGGCCAGTCGCCCCGCCATAATCGACCGACGGAGGGGTCGGCCGAACTGGGGAGGACCCGGAATTTCCCTTAGTGTGACGGCCCGACCCGACCCGAGGCCAGCCCTTACCCCGGCGAACGGCCGGACCTTTGGGAGCGGTGGACTGATGCGATTAGGTTTGTTCGGCGGCACCTTCGATCCGATCCACCTGGGTCATCTGATCCTTGCCGAGTCGTGCCGGGAAGCGTTGGCGCTGGATGAGGTCTGGTTTGTCGTTGCCGGCCAGCCCCCTCACAAGGGCGGCGATCGAACGGCGGTGGCGGATCGGATCGAGATGGTCCGGATCGCCATTGCCGGGCACCCGAACTTTACCGTCTCGGAGGTCGAGGCGAATTCGCCAGGACCCCACTACACCTATCAAACCCTCGAAGCCACTGCCCGCGATCGGCCCGACGATCATTTGTTTTTTTTGATTGGAGGCGACAGCCTGGTTGATTTGCCGACCTGGCGGGAGCCTGGGCTCGTGATGGAATTGGCCACGGTGGTCGCGGTGGGGCGGGCGGGTTTCGCCGAGCCTTCGGCCGACCAGATGCGACCGATCCTCGAACGGGCTCCGCGGGCCCGACCCATCGAACGGGTCAATGCTCCTCAGATCGAAATTGCCTCACGAGACCTGAGGCGGCGGGTCGCTGAGGGCAGAAGCATCCGTTACCTCGTTCCTCGTGGGGTTGAAGCATTCATCAAGGCGCGAAACCTGTACCGGAGGAGACCGGAATGAGTTCCTGAGAATTTGGGGTTCATCGCTCGTCATGGCAACTGATTTGCAGCAAAAATCGCAATGGTCGTGACGATCCTAATCCCGGACCTATTTGGACGGGTTGATGGGATCAGACTCAAACTCTGCGGGCGGCCGAGCCCTGTGCCCGATCGCTCACGTTGGGGCGCTGGGGCCCCCTTTGCGAGAGGATTGACTGCGATGATGCCAATCACCCGAGACGACTTGGAAATTCTGCTCGATACACCGCAGCAGCTCAACTATGTCGTCAGTGCCTATGCGGACCTGACCGTCCGCGATGGATTCCGACACTTTGCCAGCACGGAATTAGCAAACATCGCACGCGCTGCCGACACGGCACTCTCGGAAGCCGAGGCGCGCAAGGTCCTGGACGAGCACGTCGGACCGATACTCAAGGAAGTCGAACAGACCAAGCCGGGAGCCAAGGGACTGGCCGCGTTTAGCGCTCCGGGGCGAGGACTCTTCCACGTGATTCCGCTCCACTTTCCGGTCGAAAACAAGCTGGTGCTGGATGAAGACCCGTTCGTCATGCCGTTGCTGGAGCGTTGGTTCGGTGATCCGAGCTATCTGGTTGCTTTGATTGACTCTCACGAACTGCATCTCTTCGAGGCCCACTCGGGGCACGCCGAACATGTCACCGGGCTGAACAAGGAAGTCCCTGTCGAGATCCAACGCGACAAGCCGCGATTTACCTACAAGAAGCGTTTTCTCGACACCTGGCACGAACGGCAGCAGCAATTGACGAACGATCAGTTCCTCAAGGGAGCCGCCGATCTGATCTCGGACCACTACCGCGCCGGTGCATTTACGGGTCTCATTTTGCTCGGTCAGGCACCCACGACCTCAGCCATCCGCCGCTTGCTCCACAAGGAGGCTGATACTGCGGTGGTCCTTGAACACGCACAATCCATGAAGCCGGAGCCAAAGGTTAAAGATGTCGAGGGGGATGTGTCGCGGGCAATGGATCAATGGAGGGCCGCTGAGCGAGGACGAATTCTCGACGAATTGAAGCAGCGATGGGAGCAAGGCCATCTGGTCGCCAACGGTCCGACTGAGGTGCTTGACGCCCTACAACAGGGACGAGCCGTCGAGGTGATTATCGGTCCGGACCGGACCATGCCCGGTGCGCGTTGTTCATCCTGCGGCTATCGATTCGGAGCACCGACAGCCCAGTGCGTTTACTGCAATGGTCGGACAATTAACGTGAACGCAGTGCAGGAGATTCTTCGCATGGCGGTCCGTCAGCCAGTCGCTCGTGTCCATTTGCTCGGACGTCCGGGAGAACGGGCCCCCGATCCGATGGAGCGAGCCAACGGGGTCGCCGCTTTCCTTCGAGCCGAGGCGAACTGGACCCCTTCGGAACCGGTCCGGGCTTGAGAAGGCGATCGACGGGAGACGTGGGAGAGGTGCTTATCGAACCACCTCTCCTCGAGACTCGGAAGCGGCCTGAATCACGGCATCAACGGGAGCAAGGTCTTCGGTCAGCGGCACTCGGGTCGGTTCCGCTCGACGGGAATTGAGTCGAACAACCGGCCGTGAGACGGGATCGAAGACCGAGGAAGGCCAGCGAACCAGTCGGACGCCATTGGCCAACGTGACCCGAGGGATGCTTGTCAAGGTGTTCGAAACCAGCGGCGGCCGGATCGGCAATCCATCCTCGCGGTGCCCAACCTGCTGGAAACGGGTTCCTGAGCGGGTGAGTTCATCGAGTCGTCGGCCCGAAAACCCGGCCTCCATGGCCAGATCAGCCGCGGGCCAGATGATCGCCGTGTCGAGTCGATCGACAGTGGCAAGGTTCATCTGCATCGAATGAAAGGGGCCTTCCCCCGTATCAAGCCAGCTGAGTGAAGCCGTGGCGGCCGCATGATCGGCGACAAGCGCGGGAGCCACCGAACGATCGCTCCGCAGAAAGATGTACTGTTTATGATCATTGGGGATGGACGTTGCGGTTTCGAAGATCGACCGCGCTCGTTCGTCGCCGACGACCATGTCCTCCTGGGCCGCGATCACGACCAGAGCAGTTGACTCGGGAATTCGATCCAGTGCCGGCTCGCTGGAAGGAAGGACTTCTCCCGGTAGGACCGTGACGAGTGCCTTGGGTTCCGGCAGTCCAACCTCGTCGGCCATCGCTGCGAGTTGTGCTGCCAGATTGCCCCCAGCCGAGTGCCCAATCAGGGCGAAGCGGTTCCGGTCCGGTCGTGCTCGGTTTGGTGCGGTATCGAGCACGACAAGCGCCTTGCGAATGGCGTCGAGCGCATTGGGTAAGAACTCAGCCGGCCGCGTGGTCCAGTCCTGCTGATACCTTGGATAAATGACGATGTTTCCACGACTGGTCAGGTGAGCAATCCAGGCCCCGTAGAGACCGGGATTCGTCGACATCCAACCGTGCAACAGAACGACGACTGGGGCTGGCTTTGAGGGTGTAGGATCGGTCGGCTCGAAGATCCAGTAGGAGCGCGGCCCCTCGCCGTAACTCAGCGCGAGCATCGCAGCGTGAGGCGAGCGCTTTGTGGTCTTCTCGGCGAGTGGCTGGTCAAGCGGGAATTCGGGGAGCGGCAAGATCCCGGCCAGCAAGAGTACCAGTGCTGATCCCACGTCAAACCCTCCTTGGTGTCGACGAACGGGAAACGGCATTTCGCACGGTTCCGAAACCTGACCGGAGGCTCGACCGCCTCCCCAGGGTTCCGGCAAGGGTCTCTTGCATAGCCGTTTTGGGGAAATTCCGAAAGATGGGATCGACGAATCACAGGAAAAAATCAAAAATTCCGTCAATCCTCTCAAGTCGGACGATCTGACCGACCGATGCATTTCTTTGCGATTTCCTGGAATCGAGCAGTTCTTGAAACTGGAATTTCTTGGAAGAACGCTGGACTGGCAGGGAGGCGAGTCCAGGGCTTCTTCCGTCTGCGAACCTGGAGTGCGGATGCGTGGCGACCGGCACGTTTCCTGGGATGGTCTCAGCCTCGTCCTGGGTGTGCTGCTGCTGAGTTTTCTCGTTCCCGGCCCTCTTTTGGCCGATTCGCCACCGGTCCGGATGACCCTCGAACTCAGCTGGCGACCTGCCGACGAGGATGTCGGACGCGCAGTGAAAGAGGAATCGCCTGGTACAGTTGTCGAGCTCTCGTCTGGGACAATTGTCGATGCTCTTGCCTGGTCAGACACGACTTCTCTCCCCCTCGATCACACGGCTCGACGCCTTGATCGTCTGAAGAATGGGGCGATCAGCCTGGGGTCGAACCCGATCGGACGGGCGAGGTTACGGATCGAAGCACCGATTGAATCGTTGCTGACCATTGTGACCCCGGCCGAAGGGAGTTGGACGGTTCCTCTCATCGCCTTCCTCGATGGTCCACAACGCTCGATTCTGGAGTCAGGAATCTTCCTTGAGGCCCGTCGATTGGATTGGGATGGACTGGAGGTTGGACTGCCCGGAGATGGGGTCGTGACCTCGGGAGCCATTGTTCCGATAAACGTCAGGGTGAATGTCCTCACTCCTGAGCCGACAGAGGTCTCGCTCCTGCTCTCGGTTCGGCTCCGACCGGTTCGATCGGATCGGATCCTTTGGGAAGAGTCACGGCGGCTGGTGCTCTCGACAAACCTGCCCCGACCGGTCCCGCAGATTCTCAACGTCGCCGTGCCGCTTGATGAGGGGACCTACCTTCTTGAAGTCACTGCATCCTGGACGCCTCGTGACCTGAATGTTGATGGAAGTCGATTGAGTCGATGGTGGCGACGGCTGCGAAATCGTTCGACCGATGTCGCTTATCGACGTCTTAGCCTTTCGGTCCTCAATTCCAGGGTTGAGCCGGCGGAAGGGGGAGCTTTGCAACCTCCTCAGCGTCAGGGAGCGGACCAGCTCGACATGGTTGTCGATTCGGCCGATCTGGGTCGGACGAAGGGACTGCGACCCCGAGCGGAGGGGCGGCTCGCGACGGAGTCGTCGGCAACGGATGCACCTTGGAATGTGCCGGGAGAATTGCTGGTTGATCCACCTCGTCGGGAGCGTCTCTGGAGCCTGGTGGGCAGAGTGGGTTCTGAAAATCGTCCCCTGGACCCTGCTGGTCCTGACGGTGTGTCCTGGGTGGCCTTGCCCCTCAAAGTGCCTCATCCGGATCGACCTCATCGCCTCGATCTGGCGGTGCTGAGTGGAGATCCCGCTTCGGTTTCCGTCGCAATCGTGGCACCAGGCAATCGTCCCCGATTGTTACTGGATGCAAGAGGCTATGGCCCGCCGCTTGTCGGTCCTGGGAGTCAGGCGGTCTGCTCGTGGTCGGTCTGGCCTGATACGACCGATCCGGTCCTGATCGTCGTGAATCGCTCGGCCGATCGGCCACTCTGGCTCGGCGAGGTCAAACTCATCGAACAGGCCGACGACCCCGCTCCGCTTCTCGTGATGGGCTCGCCCGCTGATGGTGGTCGGTCGTTGGCGGTCCGCGTTTCCGGACGTCGTGATCTCGAACGGTTCGGTGGGACAAATGATCACGGACCGGATGATCCCATGGCTCGGGCTCAGCACTTGATCTCCTACCTCAAGTCGGTCGGAGCTTCGGCCGTGGTGCTCCCCGCTCCAGAAGAACGTGGTTGGGTCCGAGACGCCTTGGAAGGACAGGCGTTGGAAGATTCGATTGGGCCCGATCCCGATCGAGTTCTTCTGCTGATGCTCAAGCGTTACCAGATGGTTGTGATCCTTGAGATGGACGTCGAAGGAAGACCCTTGCCTGGCTTGCCGCCTCCCGAGGACTCCAGAGCGGTGGAACTGGGGTTGGTCCGGATTGACCGATCGGGAGCCTCGGAATCGGATCAACCGACCTACAATCTGCTCAGACCGGAAGTTCAACGGGCACTTACACAATCATTGATCGAAACGGTTCGCGCAATGGCGGGGCCACGAGGCCCTCAGTGCGATGGAATCTTGCTGCGACTTGGGCCAGGCCCGACCCTGCCCGGTCGGCCCGATACGGGTTTCGATGATTGGACCTACGCTCGATTTGTGCGAGATACAATCAAGGGAGATGTGGCCCCTGGCCTGGGCAAAGACAATCCTGATCGGTTCGCTGCTCGACACAAGTATCTCACCGGCTCGGCGCTGGTTCCCTGGTTGACCTGGCGATCTCGGCAGGTCGGGGCCTATTACTCGAGCCTTGCCGCGGCAATCGCCGAGGCCAGCCCCGGAGTCAGTGTGATGCTTGCCACTCCGGTGCTCGATGATGGCGTGGTGGGAGTCGAGGCCCGCCGTTTCGATCGGGATGGACTGCCTCCGGATGCTGCCTGGAGATCACTCGGGCTTGATCTGGCCGATTGGCCTGGAGGTGATCGTCCCTCCCCCTATCTCCTTCGAGGCGTGAGTGGGGGAGTCGGTGGGTTGGAACACGATCTGGCAACTCACCCCGCACTCGACGCTCAATTGGTGAATCGGCCTGGTCGAGGGCTGCTGCTCGGTGCTGATGAGGAGCGAGTAGAGGAAGGTGTCGCGTCGGATCCGCAATTCTCTCTCAAGCTCTCGGCAGTACCCCCTCCTTCGGGGGTTGAGGGGGACGAGGTCTTCGCTCATGCGGTGGCTGCACTCGACGTGGGCTGGGTTGTGGTGTCGGCCTCCACGCTGATCAGTCAGGAGGATCGTTTTCGACGCTTTGCCACCGTGTTTCGGAGCCTCCCACGACCCAGAAGCGGCCCTGTCGGATCGTCCTCGGTGGGCACGGTTGCCCGACTGGTGACGCTCTCCGATCGTTCCTATCTTTGCCTTGCGAATGACACGCCTTACGTCTCGCGATTGACCGCGGTGATCGGGACACCTGCGACGACCCTGATCGAAGACCTGGATCGCGGTGTCCCCGTGCCGGTCGAACTGGTCGCTGGAGGTCAGCGGGTCACCCTTGATCTTCCGCCGTTCGGGATCAAAGCGTTGCGGATTGGGGCATCGGGCGTCCGCCTCGATTCGGTCTCGGCAGGTCATGATGCTCGGCGGTATGCGCATCGCACCGCCGTTTCTCGACGGCTCCAATCCCTGGCCTCGGGCGGATCGATCTCGCACCTGAATCCCGGTTTCGAGCCGGAATCGCTTGTCCGCCAGGCCTCCTCAGGAGATCAGTTGGATCAGGATCTGGTCGGCTGGACGACCGAAGGGGTGTCAGGAGCATCGTTAGCGATTGATGTGATTGGACCAAGAACCGGCCAGGGAACCCTCAGGCTTCATGCCACGGAGGCACCTGCCACAGCGACCAGTCCGGCTTTCTTCCCTCCAGGGCCGGCGGCGACCCTCAGGGCGTTTGTGCGAACCGATCCTCCTGACGCCGCGATTCGGGTCCGGATCGAGTCGGAGCCTGGAACACCAACGCCGGTTCACCTCGCCGCAGACCTTCCCGAGCAGGATCGGAGCGACTGGACTGCCTTGGCCTTACGGGCCCCCGGACTTCCGGCCGACGGCGTTTCTATGCTCCGTCTCCGGTTTGAGCTGAGGAGTCCGGGACGGCTCTGGATCGACGATCTTTCGCTGACCGGCCCGGGGCTGGCCCAGGCTCGAAGCTGTCTGACTGCGGCGCTTCAGGCATACGAAGAAGGACGTTACGCCGACTTTGCCCGGCTGGCTCGATCTCACTGGGTCGAGAAAGCTGGGGGACCGATCGAACCTCTGGATGCTTCCCCCCTTGTGGCTCCGCTGGCCGGAGAGGTTTCGACTGATCTACCCGCCCGGTCGCGGCTTCGGTAAGATCACGATCGTCCGGGTTCGGATATCCCGAAGGATCCCTTGAGGAGCAACTCCGCGACCGCTCGGGGAGTGGGTGATTCTGGACCAATCGGGAACCGCCGCCACGGAGATCGGAGCGTTCTGGCCCGAGGCGGAGCGGCCGTAGGGTCGTTGCGTGACCCGGAACGACCGCGAGGGATGTCCGCGTTTTCCCCAAGATCGCCTCGCGAAGTCACACTCCGAGGGAGGGTCAGGAGGGCCTCGAATGTTCGTCTCATGCAGCACCCTCTGTTTTGCCGACCGGCCGCTTGAAGCGGCCCTTCGACAAATTGCCGAATTGGAGTTCAACAAGTTCGACCTGGCTCTGGTCGAGGGTGGTCCTCACCTCAGCCCATCGGAAGTCGCCACCGACCCCGATGCCGCCTTACATCAGCTCAGGAGAGGCCCGAGCCTTTCCCCCTCAGCCCTGGATCTCGACTTTGGCTCGGTCGACACGGAAACACTCCAGAAACGGTTCGAGGCGATCTGCCGTTTCTCGAAACTGCTGACCGTCGCTGTGTTGACGATCCCAGCGGCGCCGATCGATACGCCACTGGAACGTGAGATCGAGCGGTTGTCCGAGCTCGCCCGGGTTGCGAATCGGGAGGGCCTGGTTCTCTCGGTCCGGACCCACCGTGAGACCCTGACCTCGGATCCGTCGGTGGCGCTCACCCTTTGTCAATCCGTCCCCGGACTAGGGATCACGCTCGATCCAAGCCACTATGTGCTGGGGCCGCACGCCGGGAAAAATTACGACGATCTGTTCCCCTACGTCCAGAATCTTCATTTTCGAGACACGGGGAAAAATCCAGGAGAAGAACAGGTCCGGGTAGGTCAGGGGAAGGTTGATTACGCCAGGATCGTTACGATTCTTGAACGGCATGGGTACAATCGGTCACTGACCGTTGCCCTGATCAACCACGGAACATGCTCGTTCGATGTCGAGGTGGAAGTGCGGAAAATGAAGCTCTTGCTGGAAAGCCTCATTTAAACACTCACCTTGTTGAACACTGGGGCTCCTGGCGAGGAGGTTCTCGGGCGACTATAATTCGGAGCACGAACAGGGTGGTGTGTTTCGAAATGGTCGATGGCCGCCCCGATTCCTTGGCGATGATCGCCCTGACCTGATTTCCCCGACGCGACGCGATTGCCAGGCCTTCGCGAATCTCGGAAAAGTCGGGGGGATCGAGAGGCTCAGCCATGTATGACCTCGTGGTCCTCGGGGGCGGTTCGGGAGGGTTGAACGTTTCTGGAGCCGCGGCAGCAGTTGGCGCGAAGGTGGCCCTGATTGAGGCAAACCAGCTCGGCGGCGAGTGCACGTTTACAGCTTGTGTTCCCAGTAAGGCACTGATTCATGTGGCGGATCTGGCTCGTCGCATCCACCATGCTGAACGTTATGGCATCACGGTGAGTGCTCCAGCAATCGACTTCGGTCGTGTGATGAGTCGCGTGCGGTCGGTCGTGTCTTCCTTTGCGGTCTCGGACATCGAAGCGATGCAGGCTCGGGGTGTAGAGGTTATCTCGGGCCGAGGTCGATTTGAGGCCTATGACACGGTGGTCGTCGACGAGACTCGTCCGATCCAAGGGCGAGCATTCGTGATCGCGACCGGCTCACGCCCGGCAATTCCCCCGATCAAGGGGCTTGAGGCGGCCAATCCCCTGACGAACGAAACGATTTGGACACTGACGGATCGGCCGGAATCGCTTGTGGTGATCGGTGCGGGCGCTGTGGGGCTCGAACTCTCACAAGCGCTAGCTCGCCTCGGAGTGGAGGTGACGATCATTGAAACGGCCCCTCGAATCCTGCCGCAGGAAGACCCTGAGGTCAGCAATCGGCTTCGAGCGTGCCTGGAATCTGAAGGGATCAAAATTTTCACGAACGCCGAAATTGACACGATTGAATGCCGGGACGACGGGAAGGTCGTTCATTTTGTCGACCGGCAGACCGGGAACAGTTATCAAGCGTTGAGAGAGATGCTACTTGTGGCCGCAGGACGCCGAGCCAATGTGGAATCCTTGAATTTGGACGCAGTGGGGATTGAGGCTGATCCCGAACGAGGCATTCCGGTCAATGCGTACCTCCAGACGTATGCCCGGAGGATTTATGCAATTGGTGATGTGATTGGTCGGAACCAGTGGACCCATGCGGCCGAGCGGGAAGCCGCTGTGGTCTTTCAGAATGCGGTTCTAGGGATTCCCAAACGGTATGACGAATCGGTCATTCCTCGAACGACCTTCACGGATCCGGAGGTCGCCTCTGTGGGCCGAACCTCCGGATTCGATGCCTCGGAATCTGTTCGGATCCTTCAGGTTGAATACGAAGAACTCGATCGGGCTCGGATTGAAGGCCGCACTCAGGGCTTTGCCAAGGTCGTTGTCACACCTTCGGGAAAGCTTCTTGGTGCGACCATTCTGGGAGACAATGCCGCTTTGGTCCTGCAGGAATTCGTTCTCGCGATGGATCAAGGATTGACCCTGCATCAACTTCTCAACACCATTCACCCTTATCCGACTCATGCCGGACTCGTCCGAGCCCTGGCGACCAGGTTCGCTTCGACTCGTCTGGAACATGGGCTGACCCGAGCTGCTTTGCGTATTGTATATGGATATGAACCTGCGTCGGGGATAACAGCGCGATCGGAATCCAGTCCTGAAATCTGATGTGCTTGGATCGAGGTTCACCACATCCGACCCTGGTCATTTTGAGCCGAGATCATCGCTGACAAGGCTCTGGAGAGCCGAATACGGCAACTCTTTGAACGACGAACAGGCATTTGCGAACTGCTTCAGAGGGAAAGGTGCACCATGACTCGCATGCTGCAAGTGGTTCTGATGGGAATGCTGATCATCGTTCCCACGCGAAGTGAGTCGGCCGAGGGGCCGAACATCGTGTTTTTTCTCGTGGACGATCTCGGGGTAATGGACCTTGAACCGTATCACCCAGAAACCTTTTACGAGACGCCAAACCTGAGCCGTCTGGCATCGCGTTCCATGCGGTTTACCAGTGGTTATGGGGCCAATCCGGTTTGCAGTCCGACACGCTACAGTCTGATGACCGGGAAGTACCCGACACGAGTTGGAGCGACGAACTGGTTCTCTGGGGTGAGGGAAGGACGGTTTCGCCCTGCTCCATTGAAGGACGTGATGCCCCTGGAGGAGTTCACTCTGGGCGAGGCATTGAAGACGGCAGGCTATCGAACTGCGTTCCTTGGAAAATGGCATCTGGGACCGACCGAGAAGTTTGGACCGAAATCCCAGGGTTTTGACGTTAATATCGGGGGATTTCGGGTGGGATCGCCTCCAGGAGGATACTTCTCGCCATATGAGAACCCTTATCTCGAAGATGGTCCGGACGGCGAGTATCTGACCGATCGACTGGCGGGCGAGGCAGCTGGGTTAATCCGCGCCTTCAAAGATGATCGGTTTTTCATCTACCTTTCTTTCTATTCTGTTCACACGCCGCTTCAGGCGCTGGATGATCGGGTTGAGGCGTACCAGGCGAAAGCGGCCCGACTGAAGGTAAGCGAAGCCGATCAGTTCGCCTCGGAGGAACAAGTCTGGCCGGATGCCGGTCCAAGACGGGTACGAGTGGTGCAGAGCCACCCCACTTATGCGGCCATGGTGCAGAGCATGGATCAGGCGGTCGGGAGGGTACTGGATGAACTCGACGAGCTAGGACTGAGTGATAACACCGTGATTTGCTTTATGTCAGATAATGGTGGGCTGTCGACATCTGAAGGGTCTCCGACCTCAAATCTTCCGTTTCGAGGGGGCAAGGGATGGCTATACGAAGGAGGCATTCGCGAGCCCTATCTCATTGCCTGGCCCGGAGTCACTGACTCGGGTGGGACATGTGACGTTCCAGTGATGAGTACTGACTTTTATCCGACTTTGCTCGATATTGCGGGAATTCCTTTACTTCCGGAACAGCATCGTGATGGATTGAGTTTGGTCCCCTTGCTGAAAGGGGAGGAGGATTCACTCGCTCGTGACGCACTGTACTGGCACTATCCGCATTATTCCAATCAGGGTGGATTTCCGGGAGGGGCGATCCGATCGGGCAATTTCAAGCTAATCGAACGGTTTGAGGATGGGCGTATCCATCTTTACGATCTGTCGCGAGACGTGGGTGAGAGACACGATCTTGCCTTCGATCACCCTGAGGTGGCGGATTCCCTTCGAAAGCGCCTGCATTCCTGGTATCAGGAGGTGGGAGCAGAATTTCTTCGAGCGAGAGAAGGTGGACCGGAACCATGGACCCCGTAGTTCCGTTGAGAAATGACGCACTTTGTCTCTGTGGATTGAGTCACGCAACTCCCTTCTCCGATGTTTCTATTTGAGCGATTTCGTTGTCACCCCGCCGATTCACGCGCGATGAGTCAATGGCATTGGATTGGGCGTTGCCACCGGTCCGCGCCTGGTTTATGGAAACCTTCGGGACACCGACGAGAGCGCAACACGAAGGCTGGCCTTCGATTGCCTCTGGTCGGCACACATTAATTTGTGCTCCGACTGGAACGGGAAAAACGCTGGCAGCGTTCCTCGCAGGCCTTGATCTCGCATGGAAGGCATCGGGTTCTGAAGGCGTTAAGATTCTTTATGTTTCACCGTTGAAGGCGCTCAACTCCGACGTTGCGATCAATCTTGAATTGCCACTCACAGGGATTGTTCAAACGGCCGAGCGGATGGGTACGCCACTTCGATGCCTGAGTGTTGGGGTACGCACGGGTGACACATCCTCCTCCGAACGACGCGATCAACTGAAACACCCTCCTGAGATCCTGATCACGACACCCGAATCGTTTCATTTGATGTTGACAAGTCGCCAGCGGGAAACGCTTCGAAGCGTGACTCATGTGATCGTGGATGAGATCCACGAGCTTTGTTCCCGGAAGCGGGGTGTGAGTCTTGCTGTCTTGCTGGAACGACTCGAACGCCTCACCCCTCGCGCGTTTCTTCGCATTGGGTTGTCGGCGACGCTGAATCCGGTCAAGGAAGTTGGTGCATTCCTTGGAGGATGGCGCACCGTCTCATCGACTACGGGGCGTCGCCGGAGAGTTCGTCGACCGGTCACGATTGTTGATGCGGGGAGTTCCAAATCGATTCAGATCACGGTTCGATCGGTCGATCGCGCGGTCCCAAACATGGAACGCAACGACCTTGAAGTTCAGTTGCTCGATGTCATCCGCGACTCTCGATCGACATTGATTTTTGTGAATCACCGAGCGGAAGTCGAACGGCTCACCAATCGGTTGAATGATCTGAACGGGAAACAAAATCCGCCACAGGGTGGGGCAGAGGTACGACCGATGGTCCGGTCCCACCACGGAAGTTTAAGTCTTGAGCAGCGCCGAGCGACAGAAGCAGCACTCAAGGACGGGAACCTTTCGGCCGTGGTGGCAACGGCTTCCTTGGAATTGGGCATTGATGTCGGCACGATTGACCAGGTGTGTCAAATCGGCTCACCTGGAAGCGTGGCCAGAAGCCTACAACGAGTCGGTCGAGCCGGACATTCGGTGAATGAAGTCAGCCGAGCTCAACTGTTTGCGAGGACCGATTCCGAACACATTGAACTGGTCGCGCTTGCCGAAGCCATTCGGCATGGAGCTGTCGAACCTCTCCAAATTCCTGAACGATGCCTCGATGTGCTTGCCCAGCAAATTCTTGCATGCGTTGCGGTGGAATCCTGGGAGGTCGATTCGCTTTTCGAATTATTCAAACACGCTTATCCCTATCGAAATCTTTCTCGAGAAGAGTTTGATTCCGTTCTCTTCCTGCTCTCAGGTCGATCGAGTTCCATCGACATACGCGATCTCCGTGCTCGACTCCACTGGAATCGCGTTGCAAATCGATTGGAGCCTCTTCCGGTGACACGACGCCTCGCGATCCAAGGGGGAAACACAATTCCTGACGCAGGTCAGCTTCCCGTGGTACTTGAGGGAGAAACGAGACTCGGTGAACTGGATGAAGATTTTGTGATGGAACGTCGCGTGGGGGATATTGTTCAGCTCGGAACTTCTTCCTGGATGATTCGATCGATTGATCCCAAGCGCGTTCTGGTCAGTCCCGCGGAGGGACGTCCGGGAATCGTGCCCTTCTGGAGGGGAGAAGGACTGGGTCGGTCAAGCCTACTTGGTCTCCGGATCGGAGCACTTCGAAGGCAAATTGCACTTCGAGCCAAAGATGAGAACTGTGTCGAGTGGTTGTCTCAAAGTCTTTCTCTCGATCACAAGCTCTCAGAAAAGCTGGTCGCAATCATCAGAGAACAACTTGATTCGGTTGGGGTGGTGCCAAATGAGAGGCAAGTTCTCGTTGAATCGTTTTTCGATGAGTCGAAACTGTTGTCGTTCTTGATTCAGTCTCCGTTCGGAAGACGGTTCCACCTGGCCTTGAAGTTCGTGCTTCAAGGGTTCCATCGGGACCGACTGGGAATCATCCCCCTTGGTTATCATGTTGATGACGGTCTCTTGATCCAGTTTCCGGAATGGGTTTCCCCTGACTGGAACCTGTTTGAGGGAATCACTCCGGCTCAGTGTGAGACAATTCTCGTCAGAGAACTTTGGGATAGTCCTCTGTTTCAGATGCGGTTTCGGCAGGTTACAAATCGGGCCTTGCCGATGGCAAGTGCCACGTCCTCTGTTCGAACTCCACTTTGGTTCCAACGGCATCGTGCGGAAACGTTGTTCAAGTCGATTTCCGTCGATCGGGAACATCCTTTATTCCGTGAAGCGATTCGTGAATGTCTTTCCGAGGATCTTGAACTTGCCGAGCTTCAATCGTTTTTTCTGAAGCTCAATGATGGCTTCATCACGGTGGAGTCGATTCCCCTGGGAACGCCCCTCTCTCCTTTTGCCTCGGAGTTGCTTCATCAGATATCCGGCAGACTCCGATCGCAGACCCAGCGGTCGTTGAGACGTCGAAGGCGATATTGGAAGGACCCGTTTCGGGAGATCGAGCACCACGAGCCAGCGGATTCCGAACCTCGAATCGGGCCGATTGATCCTGATGCGTGCGAGCAGCTTGAAGCTCGGCTTCGAGGGCGATCCTCTCCTCCTCGAACGCCCGAAGAACTGGTGGAGTTGCTTCGGTATTGTGGGGACATCGACGAAGGAGATTACTCTCAAGCCATACAGCCGCATATTGAAGAACTGATGGATCGAGGAATGGCAACTCGAATTGATATTGCTGGAGTCGAGCTTCCCATTCGATGGATCTCGACGGAATTGCTTCCAATTTATGTCGCTGCATTCGAAGTGGATAATCTCGGGATCGAACTGGATTTTTCCAAGCATTCTCAGCACGAGCCCATTACCAGGGAGGTGGCAAGGACCCAGATCATCCGGTCCTATTTTCGGTCTCACGCTGTGGTCAATCTTGATCAGGTTGCGGCGCGTTACGGGATGCCTCTTTCAGTCGCACAAGGGATTGTTGATCATCTTGCTCGAACTGGTGAGCTCGTCCCCTTTCGTAAATCGCCTGACTCCGGCCCAGATCGGTGGATCGAACGTCGCAATTTCGACGATCTCCAGCGAATCACAATCGCATTGAGACGGAAGGAATCGGTTTCGGTTGATCCGGAAACTTTTGTCGATGTGCTTGTGACGCATCATGGACTTGATCGAGAGATCCGAACTTCTGGGGAAGCGATTGACGAAACCTTGCTTCGGCGGTTGGCGGGGTTTCCAGCACCGATCGAGTTCTGGGATTCAGAAGTGTTGGTGAGAAGGATGGGCATCTCGAATCCTCGCATTCTCGACCAGTTCTTAAGAACCGAACAGTGGCACTGGCGATGTTTGGTTGAGGATGGGGGAGAGCTTTTCCTTTCCCTGGTCCCCCCCGATTTCTCGGGAGAGTGGGGGACGATGAAGCCGGTTTCATCCATGTCTCCCGATGCAGAGACACTCCTCGGGCTGCTGAGATCGAAGGGGAGCCTCGAAACCAATGAGCTTGTCGCAAACAGTGAGATCGATCCGATTCGGGTGATCTCTGCGATTGAAGAACTCTGGAAACATGGCTTAATCGGAGGTGACCAGTTCGATCCCGTCCGACATTCGAGTCTTGGAAGGGCTTCCCTGGTGACGAGAGCACCGGTGAGTCGGAATTCGCGCCGATCTCGGAGACCTCGCGAGGCGATTCGAGGCGGGCAGTGGGAATCTTCCGACGTCAACTGGTTGGTATTCGCGAAATCTGACGTGAGAGAACCCGGAACCAATGGTTCCATCGAGACGTGGGCGAGTCTTCTTCTCAATCGCTACGGGGTCTTATGTCGCGAGACGGCCAAACTTGATCGCTGGGCTCCAGCATGGTCCGAGTTGAGAGCTGCGTTAGATCTGGCCGAGTTACGAGGCGAGGTTCGGAGAGGATATTTTGTTTCAGGGCTTTCCGGAGTGCAGTTCGCAACCGAGTCGTTCGTCGAAGCGCTCCGACAGCACCATGTTCAGGAGCAGAACTCACGGCCCGTGTTGATTTCGACAATCGATCCGGCCAACCTTTATGGATCGGGAGCGCCGTTCGCGTTCCCTCTCCGGGAAGATCTGGGAATTCGATTTGCTCGATCAAGCTCAAATCACCTTGTGTTGTTGCACGGGCGACCGGCGATTCTCTCGGAGCGTTTTGCTCGAAGGCTCACGGTGCTTCCCTGGGTCGAGGGTGAGGAGATCGAGAAGGCGTTCGGTATGTTGAGCCGATTGGTCGCTCCAGGGAGACGTGTACTCAAGATCAATGAGATCAACGGCCAGCCCGCGCTCAGGAGCAATTTTGCCGGGAGTTTGCTTCGAGCCGGTTTCGTGAGGAACCCGCCCGGGTTGGCGTTTTATGCGGGGTGGTCATCAGGCCCTTCCGCATGATAGGCTTCTTCAAGCTCGAGCACAGAAAGGGCGCTCGCTTCGTGTCACTGGACGAGGTATGGCGATGATCGATCTTCCTCCTGAGCACACGAGTGATAACCATCGCCCTTATGACTGTTTGATTATCAGTGATTTGCATCTCGGCAGCGATGTCTGTCAGGCCCGATTGCTGGAAGAATTTCTCGAGTGGGCCGCAGAACAGACCTCTGAACTGGTGATTAATGGTGACATTTTCGATGATTTGAATTTTAAGCGGCTCAGCAAACGGCATTTTGCCTGCCTGAGGAGTATCCGAAGGCATTCAGATCGCGATGATCTTCGACTTACTTGGATTCGAGGCAATCATGACGGGGCGGCCGACGTCATTAGTCATATTGTGGGTGTCGATTTTCTTGACGAATATGTTTTTGACAATGGCACGATTCGTTTGCTCATTCTTCATGGAGATCAGTTTGACCACTTTATTACCAAATACAAATGGATGACCTCGGTTGCGTGTGGCCTTTTCTACGTGATTCAGAAATGGGTGCCCCACCGCGCCGCTCGGTGGATCCGGCGGATTTCAAAGCGGTTTCAACGCAATAGCGAGGTGGTGCGTGATGGCGCTGTGGATTACGCCCGTACCAAGTCGTGCGATCACGTGACCTGCGGACACACGCATGCGGCGTTCGAGTGCGAGATTGACGGGATTCGATACGTCAATAGTGGGACCTGGACCGAGCACCCCCCCTGCCCGTTTGTTGCCGTTGTGGGCAATCGAGTCTGGTTGGAGAAATGGCCGTTGAGTGATCCTCAGCCGCTCGCGATTGTGATGGATCGAGCGGGTCGAACCTCTCCTTCGGAGGCGAGCGAGGATTGAGTTGAGGTGTTTGGCCGACACCGGCTCGGAATCCGGGATTGCGTCGGCCGGATCGCCCATCCTACGATACAACCAAGATGTCGTTTCACCGGCAGGGCGTAGGGCTTTGGAACGCGCACTTTCCGGTTTATTGAGAGTCAAGCCTCGGTGAGGAGGCGGAGGTCAGCGTGTCGAGCGATCAGACCCGGATCGAAAAGGATTCGATGGGGAGCATGGAGGTTCCCAGGGACGCCTATTACGGGGCTCAGACCCGTCGGGCCGAGTTGAACTTCCCGATCAGCGGTCTTCGAATGCCTCGGGCGATGATCCGATCGCTCGGGCTGATCAAGAAGGCCGCCGCCCAGGTGAACCGGGACCTCGGTCTGCTGGACCCGAAACTGGCTGAGGCGATCGTTTCTGCCGCCGACGCAGTGGCCGCTGGGCGGCACGACGACCAGTTTGTTGTGGACGTGTTCCAGACCGGGAGCGGCACCTCGTCGAACATGAACACGAATGAGGTGATCGCGGGGGTCGCCAATGAGTCCTTGACCGGCCAGCGAGGCGGTAAGAGCCCCGTCCATCCCAACGATCACGTCAATTACGGTCAATCCTCGAATGATGTGTTTCCGACGGCGATCCACCTGGCAGCCTTCGAGGGGATCGAACGTCAGCTGATCCCTGCGATGAGCGAACTGGGCCGTCGGTTGAAGCAAAAAGCCGCGGAACTGGATGGAGTTGTGAAGATCGGCCGCACTCACCTGCAAGATGCGGTGCCGATCCGGCTGGGACAGGAAATCTCGGGATTCGCTGCCCAGGTGGATCATTCGATCCGTCGCCTTTCAGCCGTTCGGGAGGCTCTGGGTGAACTCGCGATCGGAGGGACTGCTGTTGGGACCGGTCTGAATACGCACGAGGAATTCCCTGAACGGATGGCGGCGAAGCTTTCGGAAGAACTCCGCCTGGCCTTCCGCCCTGCGACGAACCACTTTGAGGCGATGACCAATAAGGACGCGGCCGTTGAAGCGTCGGCAGCATGCAAGACGGTCGCAATCAGCCTCTCAAACATGGCGAATCAGATCCGATGGCTCGCCTCGGGACCCCGTTGTGGAATTGGCGAGCTAATGATTCCCGAGCTTCAGCCGGGCAGCTCGATCATGCCAGGGAAGGTCAATCCGGTGATCCCCGAGGCGGTGATGATGGTTGCGGCCCAGGTGGTGGGGAATGATGCGACCATCGGATGGGCCAATGCGCTGGGTTCGAATTTCGAGCTTAACGTAATGATGCCGGTCCTGGCCTATAACTTGCTTCAGTCGATTTCATTACTGACCAGCGCAGCCAACGTGCTGGCAAGCCGTTGTATTCAGGTCGATGCGGAGGTGGTCGTCTTCGGTGAGGTTCGAGGCCTTGAAGCAAACGTGGAGCGTTGTCACGCCCTGATTGAGCAGAGCCTGGCCATGTGCACGGCGCTGGCTCCTCGAATCGGCTATGATGCGGCGGCAGCGGTGGCCAAGGTGGCGTCCAAGACCGGCCGGAATGTCCGAGACGTGGTGAACGATCTTGTCGGCAAACCCGTGGCAGATTACGAAGCGATCCTGGGAGTCGCAGCCTCTCCCGCGGCTCAAGCAACGGGTCCTCTGCGTCAGGCGGAGGTTGATCAACTGCTCGATCCGATGCGACAGACGCACCGAGGGACAGGCAGTTGACCGGCTGAGTGCCTGGAGCTCAGAGCCTTCCTTCTGGCCACGCACAGCAGCGGGATATCAATGATGGATAAGGCCGACCAAATCAATCGCGTCGAACACGATGTTGAAGATCGGTCGGCCGATTCCGCGCCGATCATCATTGTCCAACGCGGTCGAGCAACCTGGGGACGGGAACTCCTGTTGCTGCTTCTTCTGCTGTCGACCGCGTCGTACATCGTCTATCAGGAATATCGAGGTCCATCGGTCATTCTCCGAAACCCACCAAGGCAAGAAGCCCGCATGGTGGATTCTGTTCCGGTCGCAGCGATCACTCCAGGCAATCTGGTGATTCGAGGTGCGGAAGGTGGAGAACGAGAGTCCGAGTCGACGCCGGCCAATCGGCTCCCGAATCCGTCCGAAAACGCCGCTGAGGAGAGTCGTTTCATCGAATCGAATTCGAACGTCATTCCTGCCGAAGGGCTTCCCGGAGGTGGAGGAGTTGACCCCTCTGATGGCCTGGAGGAGCTCGGGGGAAACGAAGCCGAGGCCCTTGAGAACCCGGTCGTCGATCCCTTCGGATTTCCCGAGCCGTTGAATGACCCTCGAGAACCCTCGTCAGAGGAACCAGAGCGTTTGCCTGATGCTGAGGTTCCTCGCCGCGCGAGCGCGGTGATTGTCTGGGATCAGGACCGTCTCCATCGGCCGCCGATCGCACCTCGGGAGGAGGCGGATCGCCTCGCCGATCATCAGCGAGGTGATCATCTGGAGGCGAGACGGGATCGCCAGGAGAACGTGGAGCAAGTCAGAAGCGACACACCGGAACGCCAGGTTGCAGTACAGACCCTCGCGCAGCGGCGTCATTTCCTGCAGTGTCTTGCCCTGGCGATTCGCCAGTACGGACGTCAGGCTGGTCCGCACATTGACGGGCTTTGCCGTGATTACCGCATCCCCTTACCGTTCGAGGTCGTGCAACTGGAGCAACACTATGGTGCCAATGTGTTCCTTGCAGGTGGAGACCTTGAGCAGACCATCACTTCGCTCAGGCGTCTCGGGGCTCCAGAGAGCTATCTTGTGGAGCAGTTGAGCGAACAGATGACTCGGACCATCGGCGCTCGGCACGGTCCTCGGAACGCCATGGAAGCCAAAGTTTTCGCAGCTCGAAAGTTGCTAGCGATCCCACTGCCGGATGAGAGTGAAGTCCAAAAGACTTCGCGACCCTCGATCGGCGGATGATGCAGGTCTCGAGGAATCGGGGTCGGTATGCTGGTTCAGTCTGAAGCGACCTGATTGCGTTGATGGTGTGAGGCCCATCGGGCATTAATCCAGTCAACGAGATCCTGAGCATAGCGGTCTGGGTCTGGCTCGAACTCAAGAGTGTGGTGGGCGTCGGGATATTCGATGATCGTTTTGTCGAGACTCTTCAGCCGTTCCAGATAGGCCCGTGTGCGATCGTTGTTGACGATCCGATCATGCTCGGCGAGCATGAGGAGACAGGGCTGTTCGACTCGGGAAGGAGCTCGCCGGGCTTTTCGATCGAGAAACGTACTGGCAGCCAGGAGTGCGGCCGAGGCGGTTCGGAGACTCAAGGGGTCGTTCGCAATGAAGCGTTGGGCCTCGGGGTTCGCGGTGAAGAGTGCGGGATCTGCCAGTGGAATGGGGAAATGAGCCTTTCTGTTCACAAAGAATGCGGCTGCAATTCGGAGGCGTTCGGAGGTTGAGACCCCGACCCTTGGCTCAAGTCCTGGACAGATCAAGGCAATTCCTTGGATCAAATTGGGTTGTCGGGCCGCGGAAGTGACGACTAGCTTTCCTCCCCAACTGATTCCTCCAAGGATGACCGGCAAGGACGGGTGAGGCTCACGAACACTCCGGCAGATTTCGAGGACGTCCGTGATGAGCCTTCCGGAGGAGGGACAATGTCCGCGATCTTGATGATTTGAACCCGACCCGCGACGATCTGGGAAATGGGCTTCGATCCCTGACTCGGCAAGCGATCGACCGAGCCGATGATACCAACCGGCGTGGCTCTGAACTCCGTGGAGGATGATGCAGATGGCATGCGGTGCCACCGTCGGCTTCCATCGCGTGACCTGAATCGGGTAACCGTCCGTGGTGTGAATCCGGTGTGTGGTCGACTCAATCATGGTGTGAGTTCTCGTCGAGCAACCGTCATTCGTTCGAGCGGAGCATGCTGAACGGCCACTCCCAGGCCAGGGCCGGAGAGCGGCTCGGCCCATCCTCCGTAACGGAATGTGATGTCAGGAGCAGTCAGGTTCTCGGCCAAGACGTGGCGATCGTACGACCCTTCCAGATAGCGAAGACCGACCAGGTTGGATGCCAGGTGGCGACCAGCCGCAGAGAGGATACCTGATTCTCCGGGATGACATCCGAGTTGCACACCCAGCCCATGTTCAACGGCGAGATTAATCAGGCGGAGGGTGGGAGCGATTCCGCCACACTTCGAGATCCGAACGTTGAACAGATCAGCGAGACCAGAATCGATTGCTCGATGGGCGTCGGGCTCTCCGCAAAGGGATTCATCGAGCATGATCGGAATCCCGAGTTGTGGACGCAGTTCGGTCAGTCGCTCGACTTCGAGGTGCGGGACGGGCTGTTCCAACGCAGTTGGATTGAATTCGCGCAACGGAGCGACACGTTCGAGCAATTCGTCGGCCGACCAGGCTTCATTCGCATCGATACGAAGATCCGTTGATCTTCCCAGAATACTCCGGAATTGCCGAAGACGTGCCGGGTCATCCTGGCCTGAGACTCCAACCTTGACCTTCACCTGATGAAAGCCATATATCCTCATCTTCCAGGAAGAAATCCGTTCCTTTCGTGCTCCATTTGCGGTGATGGCACCGCTGTATCGCACCGGACCGGGAGTGCTCCGGAGGTAGGATCGACCGGTCAGAAGCTGTCGGATTGCGTCTGAGAGGGATTGCCCAAATCGCCGACCGTAGGCATCGAAGAGTGCGAGTTCCACGGCGCATCGTGCTGCATTGCCGAACATTCCACGGGGATCGTTCTCAATGCTGGGGAGTCGGATCGAGGCAATCCGAGCGACAGCGTCTACAAAATCGGAGGGTGATCCAACTTGCTGGGCGACCTCTCCGGTTTCGAGAGCGTCAAAGGTCGTCTCGATTGTCTCACCCGTCACATACGAGCGTGGCACACCCTCGCCGAACCCGACGGTCCCATCCTCGAGCGTAACCCGAACGATCAGGCTGTCACTGACTGTTCGCTCATACGAAGCGTGCTTGATCGCTTTTTTCAACGGCAGGGCTAAATGAATCCCCTCAATCCTGACCAAGCCCATCGAAATCCCCCAGCCGAGCGTCTCTTGATCACTTTGCCCAATTCTACCCCGAGAATTCGAATGGAGCGTGCACCAGCTCACTCCAGTGGGTTGACTATATGATGAAGGGCCCCTCGTGGTGATTCTCGCGACGATCCCCACCGGTTGCGAACCGATCAACCACGAATCCTGAGTGAGGGATCGAGGGGGATCGCGCTTGATGTGTCAGAGGGAACGGGGTCAATGGAACCCGATGGGTCCTCGGGGGTTAGAAGAAGAACATCGACATTCCGACGGTGGCGAGGAGTAAACCGCCGGCCGCGCCGAGTGATCGTTGCAAGAGGGAAGAACCACGGAAACGAGGGGTCAGTCGTCGGAACCATCCGGCACAAAGAGCAACTCCGAGTAGCGTCGCGGAGGCCCCAAGACTGAACGCCAGAAGTAGGACCACGCCAAGCACCAAGTTTCCGACGACCCATGCCATAGCGAGCAAAAGCACCGCGTCCCAGCAGGGAATCGCCCCAATGGCCAGGCCGGTGAGAATCGCTTCGCGAGGCGAGAGAAGCGCGGTACCTGGCGAATCGGTCTTCGGTGCCAGACCGTTCAGCATGGTCCCGAGACGCCAGGTGCCAAGAATGGCAAGGAAAAGGCCGACCGATCGGGTCATCGGACCATCAATGTTCCCCAACTGCGGAGGGAATACCAAGACCGCGATCACGGCCAGGATCACCGCCAGGATGAGATGAGCTCCTGCGGCTGAGCTTGCGAGCAGGAGACCCTGTTGGACCGGGTGATCTCCCTGGATCGAAGCTCCGAGGACGACGGATTTCCCGTGGCCGGGCTGTAGAGAATGGGCTGCTCCGAGGAGAAGGGCAGCCATGAACACGATGACGCGAGGGGTCTTCGACGACTCCCAGAAGAGCCGGGTGAGCCGTTGCGGTTCGACTCGATCACCTCCCGCAGGAATTGCATCCTCTCCCGATTCGGATTGAGGATCAGACGGCACCGGGAGTTGAGCGGTGAGGGCAACAGCCGAGTGGTCCAGGGGAAGATAGTCAATCGAGACTTCACGGGTCTGACGTTCCTCCTCGTCGGACAGCAGAAAGATCGGAACGTCTTCGACCTCATCAAGTTCGGGCGGCCCGTTGTATCCGTTGATTTGGGTTGTCGCATCGTGGCGAAGGGCGAGCCGACTGATCCCGTAAGATGAGGAATAATTCGAGTCCAGGACGCGAAGGTGGCCCTGGTCGGGAATCGAGGCCTGGAAGACGAATCGGAGGAGCAGATGCTCCTCAAAGTTCACAGCCACGTCGTCGATAGTCCAGGACAGTTCGGTTTGGTCGACGGTGGCCAGCAACCCTCGGGCATTCAGGGGGGCGATCATGCGCGCATAGCCCTCGATCCGATCAATTCGATCGTCGCCTGCACGTTCTGGAGCGAGTCGCTTGAGATCTTGATAGAGCGTCCACTCGGTCTGGCTGACCTCGTAAACGACCTGAAGCGAGGGAGGGTCGAGAATGATTTGAATTGCCCGATCCACCCGCTCATTCGGGATGTCGTGAGCCTGCGCAGGTTCCTGGGCGACGATCGAAATGACAAGGACGATCGCGACCCAAAACCAGGAGAACGTAACAGTTGGCAATCTAACCCGCGGCTCCCGGATGATCGGCCTGATAGAATTTTTCCATTGCTCGGGTGACAACATAGATGACGACATTCCGGCTGACCGGCTTGGCCAGGACACAGAACGCGTGAGCTGACAGAGCTTTGCGTAAGAGGTTGTCGTCCTGATCGGCCGAGATGAGGATCATCGGCAAGACCCCCTTGATCTGCCGGATCAACTGCATCGTTTCCAGGCCGCTGAGGCGAGGCAAGTGCATGTCCATCAAGGCGAGATGGACCACCTCGTCGCGAGCGATATCAACGGCCTCCTCCCCGGTCTCCGCCAGGAGGGTCCGGTAGCCGGCAGGCTCGAAGATCTCGCGGAGCGACTCTCGGGTCTCGGAGTCGTCGTCCGTGATCAGGATCGAGAAAGGAGAATCGCCAGGCACGGGACGTATCTCACCCAACAGGCGTCAGATCGGTGTGAGGTCACTCGGAGGAGACGGCAAATTGTAGACCGGAGCGGAATTGAAGTCGAGAATTGTCTGCCGATCGGTCACAAGCGACAGTTTTTCAAGAAGTTATGGCTGAGAGGGTCATGATGAGAAGTTGACTCATGTCGGCGGATCCCTTGGTCGAGAGTGCCAGTTTGGCAGATCAAGCAACGTGTGTCTGTCGCAACCACCCCAACAGGTCATTCTGGTTGGGCGGTAGCGAGGCGATCTATTGGGAGGGTGATCGGCCGTCCGAACCGGACGGCAGGGTCGAATGCGTCGGTTGTGTTGAGCTCATCCAGGTTGGTCTGAATATCGAGAAAGTGATAGCGTTCGAGCAGTTGCCCGTCGGCTGCGGTTGCCTCAAGAAGGACAGGCAGGCTTGTTGATTGATCAACCACCAACCTCCAGAATTCGCCTTCGGGAGTCGTTCGCAAGACTTCGAGACAGGTGACCTCGAAATCGTCAGGAACATGAGGCCCTTCAAGAGTGAAGTTGCCCAGAGTGGGATCTCCTGATCGGACTCTATCAACCTGTGTTTTCGTCTGAGTGAGAATGTGGAGCAGACCCGCTTCGGTGATCGGATGACGGCTATTACTCAGGGCCAATGGGCTTGAGGGTTCAAGCTGCATGGGAGGAACCGGGATGAGGGTTTTCCCCAGCTTGATGTGCATCATTCCATTGCATTCGGTCTCAGAATAGAGCACCTCCCGCCCTCGGTTCGGCCCGTCGGGCCATTCCAGGCGAACGGCAAAGGGTTCTGTCCTGACATTGAGCACAACCGTTTCAGCTGGTTGAAGCGAGTCTCGAACGCGTTCCTGTCGATCCAGCGTGACTCGGTAATTCTGGATACTGGTTAATCGAGCGATCCCCTGATCCATCAGGAGATCAATGGCGTCGAGCGGATCGGTCGGCTCCGGAGCGGGGGGTGCAGGAGGGGAGGAGGCAAAGCTGGTTTCAGGAGCGTTGGTGGGACGAGGATTGGTCGGCGGATCAGGATGATCGGCCAAGAATCGCTCCGGCTCCGGTTCAGTCGGAGCGAGAGTGGGATCGGCTAACGGCATGGCACCAGGCGCAGGAGCATTCAACGGTCTGGGGGACGGAATCTCGAGGGAATCGCTCGGACGAGCGTTCAGGTTCAGTTGTGAGGCGTAGGAATCTGTCGCTCCCGTTCCGTCCTGGACCGGGGGAACATGGTTGGGGGCGGACGTCAGCCGATCCCCGCCGATCCGAGGGTTCCAGGTCTTTTGAAAGGGAGCACAACCTGAGACCATAATCATCAGAACCGCCGTGAGGTCACGAAGCGGCAAGACATGCAGGCGGAGTTCGCTTCTATGCTGACCCGATGTCATCCCTTTGGCCTCCGAGCCGGGACATGGTGACATCCGTGTCCGCTTGCCGATCGCGAGATCGGCTCAACGGGTTTCGGGGATATTGACTCCACCGATCAGACGGAGCGGTCAGGCCGCTCCGGACTGCTTGGACTCGTCGGCAAAGGTAAAGGTCGAAATGACCTTTAGATCCGAGAGCAAGCAAGGTTGTTTATACTGCTCAAGGGTGCCACCAGTCGAGGCCAATCGGCGCGATCGGAAATCGCCCCAGGAGCCAGGAACGACCCGACGGACCTGGATCGGACCCAGGCGATGGGTGTCTCGCTTGTTCTCGTACTCGACATTTTGGCGACAGAGTTCCTGATCAATCCGCTCGGCGAGAAACTTTGGATCAATGACTCCGGGAAGATCGTCGCTTTCGACGAGCAAGGAATAAAACGGAGGATCACCCCAGGTCGGCAGCACGATGAATGAACCCAGGGTCAGCCCGAGTTCCTGCTGAACGGTCTTCAAGGCACCAACGACCTGGAACTCGGAGAGTTTCTCTCCAGTCATGCTGGAGATGTGGGAGCCTTTGTTGAGGAAGGTCAATAACGGAGCTCGACCCTCAAACCCGACACACTGCACCAGATCACGAATCTGATAGCGGTAGAGACCTCCGGCGGTGGTCAGGAGGATGAAATAACGACGTCCTTCCACGAGGTCGGCTGCTCCGATGGCTTCAGGCTGATCGGCGTCTTCGGCTTCCTCGGGAATGAACTCGAAGTAATGATGCTGGTAGTCGAGAATGCCGGCTGGGGAGTGGTCTTCGACGGGAATCGTCATCCGACCTTCGGAGGCAATTAAGCCGGGGTCTCGGATCGGGGCTTCACCGAAAACGTCACTGAACTGGTTCAGGTAGGCTCCCATCGTGCCACCAGTCCAGTTGGCAACCAGTTGCAGGTCGGTCCAGTAGTCCTTGGGAAGCAACTGACCGGTCCGGTTCACGACCTCCTCCAGGCGACGGGCCGTGCCAGGACGACGAAATCGGGTCCGCAACCGAAGGTTCTTGCGGACGTCGTCCGGAATCTCCCACTTCGGATCAATCCGTCCGTCGCGGAGGTCGCGAATCAACGTTTCCTTCTCTCGATCCCCGAGTCGAGCGATGCCGAGCAGGGTGCTGGGATTGGCGGCAATGATCGCTCCGAGGTTTCGAGCCACGGAGAGGCGAAGCGCGACATAGTACTTGGCTTCGACCTGTTTGATCCGGGACGCCGCCGGGGGCATGCAGTAATTCAGTCGAACGAGCGGGTGCTGCATGGCGGCGGTCAGGCCGGTGATCGCCCCGCATGGGATTCCGGCGGAGGTGGATGATTCCCGCCAGTCGCTCGCGAGTTGCAAGATCGGCCGCATGCCGTCGCGCAACATTCCTTCGTGGGCATCAAAGGCAAGGATGCCCCAGATCTTCCATCCATCTCGGTAGGCGTTAAGCGATTCTCGGGTGACGGGAATTGTCTTGGGACGGGCGGTGGTGCCGGAGGTCATGGCAAACATCATGACCTCGGTTTTGGGACCGAAGAGGGCGTGGGTATGCCCTTCTCGAACGCGAGCCAGATAGGGCTCCATTTGATCATAGTCGCGGATGGGAACCCGTCGTTGATAATCCTCAGGAGACTGGATCGAGGAAAAGCCATGCTCCCGACCGAAGTCGCTGTCGGCATGGCGGCGCGTCAATTCCAGCAACCGATTGCGCTGGATTTGATCGGCCTCGGTCGTGGCTCGAAGAAATTCGCGGGCGAGTCGCCGGGCCCGCTCGGCCATGGGTGCGCCCGCCCACCGGCGAATCACATGGAACATCGGGTCTTTGGCTCGACGAGGAAAGAGGAGTCATCCCACTCAGAGCCTTTTGAGTGAACTCGAAGGCCCTCAACATCCCTGCGTCAGCATGAGACGACGAGTTCGCTCAACTGTCAACCCGAGACGGTTGATCGGTGAGCGGAGGATAGCGAGACTTCCAGAAGAAATGGTTCGACGACCTGCCCATCAACTTCGGAGAGTTCGACCTGAGACGAACGGGCACGGGGTGCTGAATTCCGGAAGAAGGTTGACACACGGCAGCGGTACTCGTCGGGAGAGATTTCCCGGCAGCGATTATGCTTGGCACCAGGGACGAGCCAGAGTTCCTTGGGCTCCCGAGCGGCGTCAAACAGGCCCTGGGCGATCGAGGGTCCGATGTAGGCGTCTCGTTGACCGTGGATCATGAACAAGGGACGGGGCGTCAGTCGAGCCGCGGCTCGCTCAATGTCTGGGAAGACGCGACGAAGACGCCACTGCGAGCGGAGTCGCCCGACCCATCCCACGAAGGCGAACATTGAGACCGGCATATACCGCCAGATGAACCACCGGCCGACATAAATCTCCGCCCAGCGAAGAATATAGGCCAACATGGTGCCGCGCGTCGGGAAGGCACCGTCGGTGGCGACGGCCCAGACATCCCTGGCATCGGCGGCCACGCAGAGGGCGGTTCCCCCTCCGCGACTGACACCGAACAGGGCGAAACCGGCAGGATCGCGATCTGGTCGCGTTCTCAGATAGTTCAGTGCTGCTTGAAGGTCGCGAACCTCCCGACCGCAGACCCATTGGAAGGGCTCGTAACCTTCTTCGATATCACTATTTCCGTGATTGCGGAAATCGAAGGTGAAGAGGTCGAAGCCTTCATCCCGAAGGGAATCGGCGTAGGCGAGCGCACTCCAGCGATTTCCAAGAAATTCGTGGCAAAAGACGATGACCCCGAGTCGTTCAGGAGAACGAGTCCGGAAATAACTTCCGACGAGTTCCAGCCCATCGTTGGTGAGGAAGGTGACTTCTTCCGCTTCGGGCAAGGGATCGACACGAAGCGGGAAGAAGACCGGCCTTTCCTCGAAGATCCGGCTCACATACGGAGTGTACCGGACCAGGATGTAGACGACGAACGTCAAAATCCCAATCACGGGCAGAAGGGTAAGGAGCAGAACAACCTGGGTGCTGGACACGTGGTGATCACTCCAGACGGACGAGCGTCGTCAAGTCGAGCCGACACACAACGAGAGTCGGACAGGGGGTCAGTGAAACGTCAAGGAACGAGGGTCAATCTCGATAACGTCCGAGAATCAACGCGATATTCTGCCCACCAAAGCCGAAGCTGTTGGAGAGAGCAAGGTTCACCTTCAAGGAACGGGCTTCACCGGGGATGTAGTCGAGGTCGCAATCGGGACTCGGATGGTCGAGGTTGGCCGTGGGCGGGACGATTCCGTCTCGAATGGCGAGCAGACACACGATGGCCTCGACACTGCCGGTGGCTGCGATCAAGTGGCCCATCATACTCTTAGTGCTGGAGATGGGGATATTGTATGCCCGATCCCCGAGAGATCGCTTGATCGCAAGGGTTTCGATGCGGTCGTTGACTTCGGTGCTGGTTCCGTGAGCATTGATGTAATCGATTTGCTCTGGGGAAATGCCCGCATCGCGGATCGCTTCGTTCATGCAGGTGATCGCACCTCGGCCTTCATCATGACTGTCGGTCAAGCGGAAGGCATCAGCCGTCGAACCGTAGCCGAGGATTTCCCCGTAGATCCGCGCACCACGGCGGGTGGCATGCTCGAGTTCTTCGAGCATGAGCATGCCGGCACCCTCTCCGATAATGAAGCCGTCTCGATCACGATCGAAGGGTCGGCTGGCATGTTGTGGGTCGTCGTTACGAGTTGAAAGGGCGGTCAACAGATTAAATCCAGTGACTCCGAACGGGTGAATCATACTATGGGTGCCGCCGGAGAGCATCACGTCTGCGTCACCGTAGCGGATCAACTCAACGGCTTCACCGATCGCCTGGGCGCTGGCGGCACAGGCGGTCAGACAACTGGCATTCGGTCCGCGAGCATCGAGATAACTTGCGAGATGTGCAGAAGCGGTGCCAGGCTCTTGTTCAGCCTCGTGGATCGGGTGCAGACGATCCAGACCTTGCCGGACGAACGAGGCCATGTCGACGCGATTCGTTTCCTTGCTGGCTCGATGCACGAGGTCGACAAACCGAGGGAAGTCTTGCTGCCCCTCCCCTGCTCCAAGATAAACGCCGAACGAGGCCGGATCGGGTCGAGCGTCCTGTGAATAACCGGCATCGTCAAACGCCATTTTGGCTGCGGCCAGGGCAAACTGAGTATTTCGGGAAAACTCGTTGTAGCGTTCCCAATCAGCGATGTAAGCGTTCAGGCGAAAATCCTTGACTTCCGCTGCGATCTGGGTTGGAAAGGTGCTGGCATCGAACAAGGTAATCCGATCAACCCCGCTGCGCCCTGCCAGCAAGGCATTCCAGGTCGATTCCAGGTCGGCCCCGACAGGGGTAACCATTCCCATCCCGGTAACGACGACGCGACGTCGCATAAGTGATTCCTCGGGCAACGCGGCCGATGACGCCCAGATTGCTGGTGAAATGCTCAGAAGGAGACTCAATCCACGGGGCCGACCCGGACAGCGAGGGCGGCAACTTGCCCGTAACGGTTCAGGTTCAGATTGACGAAGACGGGATTCTCGGTTGGTCGGGGATCACCGTGAACAACGTCGATCTCGCACCTGGGATCCGGATTGTCACAGTTCAAGGTTGCGGGGATCAAGCCAGCCTGTGTCCCGAGGAGACTGGCAATCAATTCGATGGCACCGCAACCACTGGCCGTGTTTCCCGTATAACCTTTTAATCCAGTTACTGGAACAGATCGACCGAAGACTCGATGGTACGCTCGAGCCTCTGCCAGATCGGAGTCGATCGTTCCCCAACCATGGGCGTTGACGTGCCCGAGTTGTTCAGGGGTCAGTCCGGAGTCTCGAAGGACGCCTCGAACCGCCAACTCTGTTCCGCGTCCCTCGGGGTCGATGCCGTTCGAAGGATTAGCATCACAGGCTGAAGAAAACCCAAGCAACTCGCCGTAGATAGTTGCCCCTCTGCGTTGAGCATGTTCGAGTTCTTCAATGACGAGAATGCCAGCCCCTTCGCCGGGAACAACCCCACATCGATGGGTGTCAAACGGACGGCAAGCGCCCGAGGGTTCGCCTTCCCACGTGCAGTTCACCTTGTTGAGTTTCATGCGAATGAAGCTCAACGGGTGAATCTTGGAGTCGGCTCCTCCGGTGATCATGACGTCAGCCTGGCCGCGCTGGATGATCCGAAATGCTTCACCGATCGCGGCATTGGCGGCGGCTTCACCCTGGGTGATGGTGTTGCTTGGTCCTCGACAATCATTCAAAATCGAGATGTGGCACGCGAGCATGTTTGGTAGGTATTTGAGCATCCAAAGAGGCTCAATTTCGGGGATGCCGTCGCGTCCATAGACCTCGAAGTCGAACGAGCCGTCCGCTCGGGTGGCAAGATTGATGGCGGGTGCCAGTTCGTCGAGATCGGTCGAGATCATCCCTGCCCCGAGATCGATCCCGATTCGGTCCGGTTCAATCTGCCCCTCAACCAGTTTCCCATCCACCACGGCCAGTTCGGCAGCGGCGACCGCGAGTTGAATATCGCGGGCCATGTACTTCAGGTTCTTTTGTAGGGCCTTGCGGTGCTTGTCGATGGCAAGCGATTTCGGATGAAAGTCGAGGACTTCACCGGCGGCGTTGCTTGGAAGACCATCAATCACGAAGGAAGTCAGCTGATCCACGCCGCCGCGTCCCTCGCGCAGCGCCGACCAGTTGGCCTCGAGGCCGATTCCGAGCGGGGAGATCAGCCCCAACCCGGTGATCACGACGCGGCGTTTAGGAACGACGACCATGAGCAAGACCTGAAACAGGACGTTAGTACTCGTTGGGGAAACATCAAGCAAGAGCTTCCCGATCAACCAGCAGGGGGAACAAACGACCAGCGATCAGTCAGTTAGTCATGCTGACCAGCGAGATCTTGACTTGGCTCGGTCGGGGAAAGATCGGTGGTGTCCCCTGGAGCCTCAGTGGTCTCGTCTGGAGGCGGTAATTGCCGGGCGCGGTCCTGGGCTTTGGCCAAATCCAGCACTCCGAGGAGTTGCTGAGTAAAGACAAAGTTCTTCGGCCCGAAGATCTGGTTTGATCGTGACTGGTCGAGATGGGCAAAGACGATCTCAACGTCGGCAAGCAACTGGCCGTCGAGAAACGCCTTAGCGTCGACAACAGCTCCTTCGCTACGAAGGTCGGCAAGCGTGACTTCATAGATTAGTTGATCACCCGCACAGGCCACACCATGAAATTCGGCCCGGGGAATTTTTGCCAGGACGACCTTTTCGGCAAAGCCTTTCGCTTCACCGACCAGGATGCCACCCGTCTGCGCCAGACCCTCGATGATGAGCGAGGCAGGCATGACCGGATACCCCGGGAGGTGATCGTGAAGATGTTCCTCGGCCAGAGTCAGGTTCTTGATCGCCTTGGCGAACTCACCGCTCCGAAACTCAAGGAATTTGTCGATCCAGATCCATCTCATGGCGGGACCGCAGGGGGGTAGGGCGACAGACCGATCCGACACGAGAGGGGATAACGTCTGTCGCGGAGACGGCTCGAACGAGTCTCGGGTCCCGACTTCGAGACCCGGTTATGCCAGTCAACACGCGGTCAAGAAGCTCAGGATTTGGTCCCGTCGAGCTTGTTCGAGACGTATTGCACCAATGTCTCAACCGTGTAGAGATTCATCAATTTGTCGACCTGCGGGTCGGCTTCGAACTCGGTAAGGTCAGCAAACGGCATCCGCTGCTTGATCTCGATCAGGCCCTTGGAGGTGAGTTTACCGTTCTCGGTGAACTCGGGATCGGAAATATTTTCCGGGAACAGCTCACCACGGGGAATCTTGATACTGAAATTCCGTTCGAGTCGGAACACGATATCAAGGAGGTCGATTGATTCTGCGCCGAGGTCGCCAAAGAGGGTTGCGTCTTGGGTGACGTCTTCCTCGTCAACTCCGAGAGCATCGACGAGAGTCGACTGGACCTTCTGGTAAATTTCTTCGTGGGTGGGCATAGTTCCCTCGATCTGCGTGGTGTGGAGAAGGGTCAAAACGGAATCAAGGGAGCCGGAATCTCCGACCGGCTGCAACCAGTGATCCACGTAAGGAAGGGGGAAGGGTCCGAATCGAACGGGCCATCCTCGGCCTCGACGAATCGAAGGTGTCGATCGGGGCGCCTCGGGCGAGGAGATCATCATGACCGGTTTCCCGAATCTTTGCAACATCATCGGCCAGGACTGACCATGACTGGAGTCCATCAACCGATTCGGGTCACGTGGGGCAAATCCAATTCCGGTTCCGATCAGGAGGATCGGGTCGGGCTGTTCATCACCGCGGGATCGAGGACCGATCCGTTGCGACTCATGGCTTTGGCTGCGACTGAGCCTTTACGAAGCGTAGCGTAGAGGTCTCTCATCTGCTCGACGATCTGGGTGTCGGTTCGATGAAGCGCTGGATCACGCTCGCGAAGGTTGTAACGCATTAAGGTAAATCGACCGCCGACCATGACCTGATCGTCGATGACTCCTTTTCCCTTGAATTCGGTTTCTCGATCTCCATGTTTGATCAGGTCAACCTGGAGCACCAGACGACGGCCAGGCTCTACAAAACTGCCGTATTTGATCGTCCGGGCTTGCTTGAGCAAGATCACGCTATGAGAGAAGTCTTCCATATCTCGAATCAGCCAGGCCCCTGCCTGAGCGAGTGCTTCGAGCATCAAGACTCCAGGCATTACAGGGAAGCCCGGAAAATGGTCGGCCAAATACTCTTCTCCGAGCGAGAGATTCTTGACCGCCTCGAGGCGCCTGCCAGGCTCGAGGTCGAGGATCCGATCAATGAGCACGAATCTCATGGATGCTTCTCAACTCAAGGTGAGGCCCGGTCGGAGGTTCGAGGGTCGCAGGGCGACTCAATATGCGTGCATCAGGGCCGACGGATGATCGTCGGCACACTATAATCAAGACCGGACGGAACCAACAAGGCTATCCCCGTGCACGGCAGTAAGTTACCTTGGAAATCTCCTTCAGTCTATCTCCCGAGCCAAGCCGGTCAAATGGAAGCCCTGGGCAACTTCGCTTGCCATAATTTCCTAATTCCCCCATTCCGCACAATCGGTGCGATGGGAAGCTTTTTTGCCTTCCTCTTTATTCATGAGCGTCACGACCGATGATTGCATCCTGGTTGACCAGTCTGGTCATGGTTGGCGTCGTGGTGATGGAGCGATCAGACCCTCCCCTGGTCTGGTCTCCCTCAGGTGATTGGATTGCATTCGCAGTTGCGACGCCGTCAGTTGAGCATTCCTTGGCTCGCTTTCCGTTTTTTCCGACAGACAAAGGAGATCAAGTCGAACTCGGGAAAACGTCGTCCGACGATCTCAGTTCGGGGCTCACCTTCCGAATCTGGGCGGTTCGGGTATCGGATGGTCAAGCGCTGAAGGTTGCAGAAAGCGCTTACCCGCTGACCTCCCCGGCCTGGGGACCGGATGGTCAGGGACTGGCGTTTGCTCAGGTGGTTGAGGATGAACAGGACCGCACGCTGCGTTGGGAGGTGATCATTGCCTACGGTGAGGATCGAGAGGTCATCACCAGTCGGCCGTTGCAGAGCGAACCTGATCGAGGCGAAACGCTCCTCGCGGAGGCAGTTGTCTGGGAGCCAAGGGGGGCAATTCTGGTAGTCCCTGATCCTGATCGCATAGCGGTCGAATTGATCGATCACAGGAATAGGGCGACGCTTAGGCGGATTGAGGACGCTCGATTCGTCTCGTTTTCTCCCCTGGGAAACCGGATGAGCTTTTTTCGGTCACGAGGAGATCAGTGGGAACTGGTCGAGAGCGATTTGGATCTGGGGCCAGAAGTGGACCGGCCGATTGATCTCGTCGCTCGAATCGATCAGCCTGCGATCTGGACCTCGGACGGCCAGTCGCTGCTCTACTTGAAGCTGGGGAATCCGTCGGCTGAGGGGCGACAAACGCGTTTGTTCAAGTATCGAGTGAGTGAACAGATCACCCAAGAGGTCAAGGAGGTCGAGAGTCCAGCCTTGCCTGGGGAACAGATTCTCGGCTCATATCTCTGTGTGGGAACGGATGGACTCGATCAGTTCTTTGTCGTTCAGTTCTCGGGTCGATCAACGGCGATTGCGTACCATCAAGGAAGCCATCCCCTTGATCGGATTCATCCGTTCTCAGGCCTGGGGATGATTGGGGCACCAAGTGTTTCTCCCGACGGAGACCAACTCGCCCTCCGATTTGGCGGACCGGGGGTGAGATCACTTCCCGCGCGACTCACCCTGAGGGAAAAGACGCTTCGACCGTTGATTCCCGATGATGAACTCCGAGCTGCATGGATTGTGGCTCTTGGTGAAGCTGCGGAACCGGCCTCAGCGACTGTTCAACGGCCGACCCGATTACCCCTCGGCGCCGAGCTCGGCGACCTTGGTCCGTCTCCAGCAACATACAAGAGGCTCGCAGACGTGGGGACTCGACTGACCAGGGACTTGGAAACCAATCCCGTCAGCCGATCACTCAGAGTGCGACCGATCGCCTTCTTTTCCTACCTCCAAGGAGATTACGAAAAGGTTGATCGAGTCATGCTCGAACTCACACGAACGGCAATGAATGCTGACCAGGCACTCAGAATCCTGGGGTTTCAGGCACAGCTTTGCCTGGCACGAGGTAAGGACCGAGAGGCGAGCGAGATGATCGACTTTATTCGTCATCAACGTCGCCATCAGGTCGCCCGCGTTGAAGAGGACGGCAACGGTGGGTATACCGTGACACAGGGCGTTTCCGACACACGATCCTGGCCTGACGAGCTCTGGAACGTTTCACAGAATCGTGTGGAACCGAGATCGGCCAATCGACTGGAACCGCCTGCCTCTCCCCCGCAGACGGCTCCCTCGCCATTCGATGCCGTGGTCACGCCAGAGGGTTCTCCTCGCTCATCAATTCAGAATCGACCTCCTCGACAGGACCCGTGAAGGGGGATCAAAGTACCGTGAAAAGGACGATCTGAGCGATTCGGACCATGCTTGTTCGCTGCGAGGTCGTGATGGTCCCTTCTTCGACCCAACCGGCGATTCGGCCCACCATGCCTTGCATCATGACGCGTTGGGGACCCGGAATACGAAGCTGTTCCTGGTGTTCGAGGAGTTGACCCAGGACCAACCCAATCGCTTCAGCCTCCTCGATCCAGGGCCTCCGTTCCGAATCCCACGCTGGCAGCACTTCCGCGGAGCCAGCCTGGCGAACGAAGCGTTCGATCAAGGTCGTTGCGGCAGTGAGCTTGGTGTAGTCGATCGTCTCGGGAACGTCGTCAGGTGTGTGATAAACGGGATTTTCTCCCGTAGAGAAGAACAAGAACGGAATCTGCTTCCAGCGAAATGGTCCATAATCGCTTCGATCGATGACCAGAAGGTCTGCGCCGACAATTCCGAGATCGAGCGGCAGACCGGCAGCAGCATCAGTGATCCAGGGTCGCAACTCTGGACTGTGTTCGGTTCCCATTACGAACAGGGTGTTCTCGCAAATCCCGGCGAACGATCGCCCGAGCATGTCAGCAGTCAGGAACAGCCCAATCTGCTCCAGAGGGACTGGTGGTTCCCTAACAAAATGCTGAGAGCCAAGTAACCCCTCTTCCTCCAGGTCAAAGAAGACAAAGAGAATTCCTCGGGAGGGGCGATCTGGACCTTCCACGATACAGCGGGCGACTTCGAGCACCATGGCAACCGCCGAAGCGTTATCATCGGCTCCGGGATAGAATTGGCCACCCCGGATCCCGAGGTGGTCATAGTGAGCCGACAGGATCAGCCAGTTCGCGTCTCGATCAGGATCGGTTCCTTGAATTCGTGCTGCGATATTGCGCCCGTTCAAGCCTCCGGAAGTGAACTCCTGGTCATAGCGATCGCCAAAAGCCGGCTCCAATCCGAGTTCCTGAAGACGTTCGATGATAAAGTCGCCCGCGGCGCGACCTCCCTCGCCCCGTCGTCCTTCCAACTCGGGCGACGCCAGGTGAAAAACGTCATTTCGAAGTCGAGCCAGTTCCGGACTGGCCGCAGTCGATTCGGTTAATGAACTCACGCAGATCAGGATTGGAAGCGTGATGACGAGCAGACGGCGCATGGATCCTCCTCCTGGAGGCGGGAATCGAGGCAGACCCTCAGAAGTTCCGTTCCTGAGGGACGATTGGACGACACCATCCCGACGAGCGTCACGAACCGAACTTCAGGGAGAAAAACATCTGCCTGGAGCCGCCGCGCAAGCCGTTTCAGGTCGATCATACTCGGGACTCTGGCGGAGTCGAAACACGGAGGTGATGCATGACCCGCAGGATGATCGTGGCTTCGGCAATTCTGTTCGGCCTGACTCTTGGCTTCGTTGCGGCACCGCAACAGGCTAAGGCCCAGGATTGGACCTCGTTCTACCATTGGCCATACGTGCCACCCCAGGTTCCTGGAAATGGGGTCCAGACGAATCAGCTTTACGATGGCTGGTACCTGTACCCCAAGGAGATGCGGATTGTCCCGCAAATCCAGGGACCCTACTACCGCAACTTCTACGGTGGGAAGAAACTCTTCGGTCTGGATCGCCAGCCTCACTGGCTCCACGACTGGAGCAGCAAGAAGAAGTACTATCAAGGGCATCACTTCGCCCTTGATGTCTTCTAATTCGCTCGCCGGTCTGCCGGTAAGTCTGCGATGATTTGACGAGAACGGGGGCATCCGAGCAACTTCTGGGCTCGGATGTCCCCGTTGTCAATTGATGGAGAAGACAGATTCATCCCTACTGCTAGGAACGAAAAAGTTTCCCGGTGAATCAAGCTAATTGCATGAAAAATATCATTTAGGTTATTTGTTGGCCATTTTTAGAAGTGAAGCGAGAAAGAGGAGAATGGTGAGTCCGCCGGTTACCCAGAGCGCAAGTTTCGTGCCCTGAGTTAACGGCGTTGGGGGAGTTTCTCTGAGGTACTGGCTGAACGGTTTGTGGGGAGTCTGGGGTTCTGATGCGTGAGGTGACGCTTCGAGATCATCATCGAACAGTTCGTCGCGGATGGGCATGTGGAAACCTCCATCGCGAGAGGGAATGACTCAGAGACGTGCCTCGAACGCCCAGTCCCAGCTTCGAGGTTGATCCGTAAATTCCTGTCCAAGCGGAAGATTTGCGTCCCAGGGATAAAGGACTTGTTCCAGACGAATGGAGCGAAATCCGGCTTTCCGAAGACGATATGTGACCTCGAACGATTGCCAGAATTTTTGGCGCAGCCCTTGAAATGCGAATCGGCCGAAGGCGAAGTCGTAATGATGATGCTCTGCCTGTTGCGCGGCAAGGCGATCGGCTTGTGAGGGGGCGATTCCCTGATCCAGGGCCCGGTCGAGAAGAAGCATGGTCTGATACTGGATTGCGTCGATTGCCGGGACGACTCCAAAAAAGACTCCGCCGGGACGTAAGCATCGGTAAACGGCGCTGAGGGTCCGGTCGATCTCCTGCACGTCGGGCATCACAAGCGAATTGATGGCCACGGCCACATCGAGCGAGCCGGCCAGTTCGTCGATCTGATCCATGGGACGGACGAGGAAGTGGACCTGATCGGCCTGGTTTCCAAGTCGCTCCCGGGCGGCCTCGATCATGGCCGAAGCGAAGTCGACCGCGGTGACCTTCTGAAACCGCTTGATGAGCCGTGGAAGTAAAGGTCCTGTGCCACAGCCCAGATCGATGACGCTTTTGGATACGGCATTCGGGATCGCCTCGATGGCTTCGAGAATCGGATTCTCGACTCCCGGTTCGAAGGGGTCAAGAAACAACTCGTCGTATTGCGCCGCGTGTCGTCCCCAGTGGCGCGACTGGGCCCGTGATGTTGTCCTCACGCGAATAGATCCTTCATGGCGGTGCCTTTTCTGGGATCGAGTCGGGTCGCTACTGATGGTCGAGCTGTCGCGGAGCTTAGCAGAATTCTGTTCAACAGTGAGGCGTCGATGCATCCGGGTTCGCGGGGAGAACAAGAAGTTGTCGATCCGAAACATCAATGCCTGTGAGCCTAGGCAGGCCGAGCAGATCAAATCGGCCGCAGTCGGTATAGGCCCAGGTTGCGAGTGATCGTCGGTGGCGGAGACGCTTCGGTAATTTGCTCCAAACTTGAGACGCCAGACGATCAATCGGTGCGTCAGATTCGACCAGAACCCGGCGGCCCCGCCCGATCGCTTCCACAATCAGATCAACTCGATCATCTCGGGACCGATCGCTCGCCGCGGGGCGTGGCAACGTCAGGGTGCAAGGTTGAAGTTCCGAGGTCTCGGGTCCCCATTCGACCCTGAAGGCGGACGTCAGTCGAAAGGGGTCGAAGCGAACCCGCTGCGCACTTTCTGGACTCAGGAAGATGGCATGGAACGCCGCCGCATCGGGTCGACCGACATCATCGCTCCCGGGGGAGAAGGGGCGGAGTAAGAGCCAGTGGCCGTCGTCGAGCCAGCGTGTGACAAGGCCCTCGGGGGGAGCCGCGTCTCTGAGACGTTCACCGAGGCGTTGGCACGTGTCCTTCATGACCGAGAGCCATTGAGCCCGGCATCCGGGAGAGGAGCCCAGCACGTCGTAGCCCCGATGCCAGAAGGGAAAGCTTCCATAAACAGCGTGTTCGAAGGTAATGGTCGGTTGGGTGAAGGGCCACATGTACGTTTTGGCTCGTCTTTATTCGGTCGTGTCAGTGATCCTAGCAGCCGAGGTTTCTGCGGGACGAGGCAGACGGGGTAATTCAAAATCCGATTGGAAGATCAACTTCGCAAGCCCTTTGCTCCGAGAAGGTCGAACGGTTCCATTGAATACCCGCATCGCCAGGGGATCATCGCCGCTGCGGAGCGTGGCCACGACCGAATCGGACCAATCGTGATCGATGAGCTGGATGACGACATCGTCCCCATATTTCCAGCGTACTGGACGAGTAAACGTATAGTTCCAGATCGGCTCCGAACTGTTCGGAATGACGGGGGAAGGACCATATTTTTCTCCACCAACCCAGAGAGCCACTCCGAGATCCGGACCCCCACCCCCCATCGTTTTCGTAATGCTGGGGTCGACTGTCCCTCGTACAAGAGTCACCTGATAGTCCCTGGGCTTTGTCAGTTCTTCCCATCGCTTCAGGAAGGTGCGTGCGGCCTGGGTGTATCGACCCTGGGGATTCAGTTCCAGATAGTCTCGAAGGCGCCGGGAGACTTCAGGAAGATCATTGGGAAACGTCGACCAGTGATCGAATGCTTGACGATACAAATATTCATCTCGACGCTGCTCGATTCGATCGATGGATTGCTTGGCCTGTTCGATATAGGAGCCGCCCTCGGCGTGGGCACGCAGATAATCCTGGTATCGCCGGATTTGTTCGTCGAATGCCTGACGAGGTGAAGAGGTTTCAAAGGCGACCGCTCGATCGAAGTCTCGACGGTCGAGTCGTTCGACCCAATCGTCAATAAGCGAGCGGACCTCAGATGCCCTGGGGCTCTCAGGACGGGCTTCGAGAAATGTTCGAGCACGCTCGATGAGATCGAGGTAGTCGGGATCGGGAAGTCGGGCATCGACAAGCCAGGCGTCGACGATCTCGCGATCGCGACGAGCTTCCTGTTCATCCAACTCCTTGCGGATCAAGTCAGCGAGTTCAACAGCCTGATCCGCAAACGGGGTGTCGGGATCGTCTCGAAGGAATTGCTGGATCATCGCAAGCCGATCTTCGGCAGACTGGCTCGGGATCAGTGCTTCGGCCCGGATTTCCTGCCATCGTCGCTCGGCTTCGCGACGGCGGAGGGTTGTCTCCGCCTCCTCGATGGCAGGGAGTTGCTCGGGAGAGCGCTCTTTCAGTTCGGCAAGTTCTGCACGAAGGGCGTCTTGCTCTCCTGTCCCAACCTCGGCTCGTAAGCGCGCGACCTCGACCCGAGCTTGGTCCCGACGAGCGCGGGCATTCCGAGACTCCTCGGGCCAGAAGATCGGTTGGGTTGGATGCCAGGCGAGGAACTGTTCCCATCGCCGTGCGATCTCCGGAGCCGAATGCCCGCCACGCTCGTAAGCGAGGGCCAGATGATAGCCGGATGCGTCGTAGACGGCTGCACTCGCGATCAGCAAGGCAACAGCCGAGATCCCTTTGACGAAACCTCGAACCACGGCGCGTCGGCGAAGTGAACGAAGTCGTCTGCGATACTCGATCAACTTCGTTGAGTTCGGATAACGCCGAGCATAGGCTCTGAGACATCGGGAAATGCGCGAGGTATCGCGAGGAGCGAGATCCCAGATCCATTCCAGAAGTTCGCGATCGGTCGCCTCGACCTGTTCTACGAGCCAAAGCAAAGGCCCTTCGAGTCCCATTGGCTCAAGATGTTCTGGAGGAGTGCCGTCGTCCGGTGCATTGACTCCGTACGAACTCACGGCGAACACTGCCGATCGCGGCGCATGCAAGGCAAGTGCGTGTCGGGTCATCCCGAACCGTGATTCAACCACCTCTTCAGCTTGATCCGGCTCAGGTCCTCCAGCTGCCAGAATCCGATCGTACTTGGTCAGAAGCAGAGCGACCGGGCGACCAATCATTGTGTTGTCCGAAGCGCCGATGTAACGCTCCAGAAGATGCTCGACTTCTTGCTGTCGACGGCGACGATCGGTTGGGTCTGCAGAACCGGCAGCGTCGAGGCAGAGCAACACGGCGTCGCAATCCGCGAAGAATTCGAGGATTGATGCGTCCGAACCCAGGGCCACATGCTCGCCCTGATAATCCTTGACAATCAGATCGATGCGGGCTGGCCCGCGATAAAGACGTAATTCCAGGTCGGTTTCGGTCAGTGTTCCGGCAGGGGATTCGCCCGCTTCAATCCGAGCGATCTTATCTGCGAGGTACTCGGCTCCTCGAGCACCGACGGCCGCGAGTCGGATTCCGGGAATTTGCCCGGCAGAGGCTTCCCGGTAAAACATCGCAAGCAGTGTTGTTTTCCCGACAGCTCGATGTCCGAAGAGCGCGATGCGCCTCGGACCGGTGAGGCGGCGCTCCAGAGCGTCAAGATCGGGAGTTCGGCGAGTTGCCATACCATCGTGCTGGGGTTCGAGCTGACAGGAGTCGACCCTGTCCAACAGGAGAATAGAAGCCGGTCCTGAAACGGGTGTTCGAGGAAAGCCAAGTGGGACCGACTCCCCTTCGGAATCAAGAGGAGCGGACCGTCGCTCGGAGGCTGCGTCCAACGAATCGAAACGGAGCGGTGAGGTATCGGAGGGGCAAGCCCACAATGACCAGAACCGCAAGGACCGCAACGATTCCTGCTCCGATCAGGACCACCCATCGAAACACAGGGCCTCCGAGACCTGACAATCCGAGCCGATCCGCCAGCGAACGTTCCAGACCTCGGGCCGCACCCGAGCCGACGGCTCCGGCCAGATCAATCCCTGCCTCCGCGAACTTTGCGACGGCAAACTCGGTGATCCGGCCGGCCGAATCAACGAATTGGTCCGGGTTGGCGAGAAAGAGGGAGAGGACCCCTGCGGCCGCAAGTTTTCGCTTGTGTTGCAAGACGGTTCCAACATAGAAGGACCAGCCTGGGCGTCCCGATCGACGAAGCACATTGATGGCCTCGGGACCTTCGCGGGCGATCACTTCGGCCACATCATCTCCATAGACCCGGACGGCAGTCATTCCATCAACCCCGAGTCTCCGGATCATGACATCGGCCTGATCAGGATAACGGAGAGCAATCCGTTCAGCGGCTTCTCCCATGCGAAGAACCAAGCGTTTTTCCGCAGGTTCAAGGGCTCGGAAGGTGCGGAGGAGCTCGGGATCGGAGGTATCAAGCATTCGGGCAAAACGCAACTCGAGGGCTGTTTCCGTGGCCTCGTTAATTGGTCGTCCCGCATGAGCGATTGTGTCGGATCGACGAGCGAGGACCGAGAGACTGTCACCACCGACTTCGTCGAAAAGTCGGCCGGAGAGTCGCCCGGTTTGAGCCAGTTCAGGGTCTGTGGACTTCACGACCCTGCGAACCACGTCGTCCATCCAGCCAAGTTTGCTCGCCATGACCGCTTGCGGACAGGAAAGCAAGCCCAGGAGGATCAGGCTCGCGGCTGCCGGTCGGAATGGGAATCGCCATCGCATGGGATTGTGTCCTTCGTCTTGCCGAAGCACCACGCGGGACCGGCGACCCGCTCGAACAATCCTGGTGGTGCAACGACTCTGCTCCGCCTTGGTCGTTGAGAAGATTAATCGTTCGAACCAATCCGTTGGCAGTCTGTCTGAATCAAAATCCGGCAGTTGATCGTTCGGGAAGCGGTCGGGTGGAAGAGAGGTGTTCTTCCATTTTGTGGATCGCGACAACCCCCACCCCTGCCTGAGTGGCCTCAAGCGCCAGATACTTCAAGCCTCGGCCGGGTGGGATCCGGCGGATCAGAAGCTCACCTTGCTTGAGAAATCGCATGGGAGTCCAGGTTGAAAGACGAAGACCGGCTCGCGCGCAAAACGGGCGAGCCATTTCGGTCGCTTCTCGAAGATCGAGGCGAGTGAGGGCGACGGGAGTTTTCTTGAGGGTCTCAAATAGACCCCCGGCCGATCGAACCACCCACCAACGCGCCGCCCGAGCCGTTGCGTCGGTTGATTCCAAAGCTGAGCGTCGAACCGCGACCCGACTGGCGAGTTCAGCAGTTTCCTCTCGGGCGATCCGACCCGCTCCTCGAATCGCTCCTTTGGCTGCGGACTTGACTTCGGAGCGAGCGATTTCCGAGGCAACCACTCCCTGCGGTTGCAAGGTGGTGAGAAACAGCACATCCGCAATGATGAACCCAGCATCAAACACCGCCCAGGCATATTCACCCCGAGTCGGAGAATAACCCTTGCGCAAGACGTCGCCAAGGTGCAGGAGATCGTAGAGCGGAAGGAACTCGTAATACGAGGTTTCGGTTGATCCGAGCGACTCGGCACGGCTGAGTCCATCCCGCCGAATCATCTCGATGGTCTGCTGACCACTCTCTCCCGAGAATATGGTCATCGCATAGGCCACGTTTTCCAGCGTGGATCGCTCTTGTTTGGCCTTCAAGTCCGCAAGGAACTCTGGGGAAGCGTCCGACGAGGCAACAGGGGGGATCACGCCCGGACCATCGCGTCGGAGAATCTCGCGAAATCCTTCGTGATCGTCGTATTTCGTAAGCATTGCCAGCGCTGCTGCGCCGTGTTCGGCAATGGCGGCAACGGCCCGCGCCTGGTCATTGGTGTTACTCGAATAGTCATAAACCACCGAGGCAGCATCGGGTCCAACTCGTCGTAGCGCACGTTCCGCATCGACTCCGTGTTCAGCAATCAAGCGAAGGCCCTGAGGACTTCCACCGACTTCGGGAATCAGGTTCAAGGCCGCCACATGCCGCAATTCGGCGGCGAACATCTCAGGCGACCTGCTTCGGAGTCGCTCAACAACGTACGCTTCGTTCACCCGAAGGACAATCAGGGTATAGTCCAGAGGAATTGCGTCTCTGAGGACCAGGAGGATCGCTCCAAACCGATGTACGGTGGCAAAACCATCAAGCCCTTGCAACCGAAAGGCATCGAGAGCGAGGTCGCCGTAAATGTCGATTGTTCGAACCGCGGCCTTCAGGTCCGGAGAGCCTTCAGAGAGATCCAGACACATCAGGACTGCCATCAATTGTCCCAAACGCTCAGGATCGTGTTCCCAACGCTCGATCAGTTGAGTGACACCGCTCGGATCACTCAGAATCAAGGGAAGTGCTGAAGGGAAAGAGGCAGCAGCGCGTCGTTGCCCCGCATTGAGACGAGCAATGGAGGTGATCAGGACTCGCCGATCCGTCGAGTCAGAACGCTTCAAACCGAAGTACTCTCGCCAGTTGAGCAAGAGATCCGCAGCGGCCTCATCGTCAACCAGAGTGGTGAGGCGTCGAAAATCGTCAGAGGCATGTTCGTATAGATAGACCGCCTCAAGGTCGAGCCGGTCAAGCAGTTGTAAGCCTCGAAGACCGTCAGTTCGCTCAATCGTAATGGCGTTCTGCCCATATCGCTCGAGAACGCGTTCCACCAGTTCCGGATGATCCGGATAGGCATGGCGGATCCGTTCCTCGCTTCGTAATCGTTCCGCATCGGCCGTGACTGCGACAACATGAGGAGTCGAAACGAGTTCGGACTCTTGAACGGGAAGTTCAGGATGTTTGGTCCCGAACTTTATTAGAACTCCGAGCGATCCGAGCAACGCGGCGATGGCAATGATCCGCTTCATAGTCGAATGGCCTCGATCTCCGGAGTGCCGCCTCGGCGTTCGGCGGCCCGTCGATCCAACTGGTACTCTGCTAAGAGGATGCGAATCAAGTGCCGATCTCCTGAGTTCTGGTTCGTTCGCATCTTGCCGAACGCAAGAATCGCCAGTGTTCCCTTGAGAAGTGTAGCCGTCAATCGGAGCTTCTTGGGAAAGGTGACTGGGAACGGCTCGAAGGCTCAGTTGCGATCGATCCGATTCGCAGGACCGTTATTCTTTCGACGAGCGAGGGGCTGTTGCCTTACACTTCGTAGGCATAGGGCGAATGAAGAGTTCGCGACCCTGGACGATCTTGAAGATGAATTCGTTGGACCGGCCTGTTCATTGCTTGAACTTCGAGGTGATTTCGTGCTGATCGATCCTGAAGAACCGCTTGCTGGGGTCAGAACAAAAATTGTAGCAACACTTGGGCCTGCCTCGAGTTGTCCGGAAATGATTGCTCGGCTCCTCGGCGCGGGAGTCGATGTGTTCCGTCTGAACTTTTCGCATGGGTTGCACGAGGAGCATGCCGAAACACTGGCGACGATTCGCCAAATGGCCTCGGAACGCGATCGTGTCGTCGGTGTTCTGATGGATTTGTGTGGTCCCAAGATCCGTCTTGGTGAGCTTCCCGACGGGACGATGAGTTGCCAGACAGGCGAGATTTACACCCTTGCGCGAACTCCCACGGGGGAAGAGAACGAGTTTTCAAGCACCTATGATGAGTTACCAGAGGATCTTACGGTTGGCGATTCGGTTTTGTTCGCTGACGGGACCGTGGGCATGGAGGTGACAGAAAAGCGGCCTGGGCTGGTCAGGCTCCGCGTCTGGCTTCCAGGAGTGATTCGATCGCGGCAGGGAATCAATGTTCCAGGATCAGGCCTGAGTTTACCTTCCCTCACGGAGAAAGATCTGGTTGATCTCGACTGGGCCACCAAGCATGAGGTGGACTTCATTGCACTGTCGTTCGTGCGATCTGGTGCCGATCTGGCTCGGTTGCGCTATGAACTCAATCAGCGGAAGATTCGAGCCAAGGTCGTTGCGAAGATCGAGAAACCGCAGGCTGTGAACGACCTCTCCGCAATCCTCGCGCTCAGCGACGTAGTTATGGTGGCCCGGGGGGACCTGGGGGTTGAGGTTGATGTTGCCAGGGTCCCAGCAATCCAAAAACGGATTGTGAAGGAGGCTCACTCGGCCGGAGTTCCCGTGATCATCGCCACCCAGATGCTCACAAGTATGGAACGGTCTGGCCGACCGACCCGAGCCGAAGCCAGCGACGTCTTCAACGCGGCGATCGACGGTTCTGATGCCGTGATGCTGTCCGGAGAGACCGCAATCGGAGACTTCCCCGTGGAGGCAGTGCGTACCATGAGTCGGATTCTGACCGAAGCGGAACGATTCGAGACGGCAGCTCATCCCTTCGAGGGGATTGAGGTGGGGAGGGATGTGGGTTGGGTGTCTCCGATCACTGAATCAGTCGTTGAGGCAGGAAGTCTTGCTTCCCGAAAATTAGGTGCTGCGTTAATGGTCGTGGCGACCCGGTCGGGCCGATCGGCGCTCGCAGTATCGATGCAGCGTAATCGAACTCCGACCATTGCACTGGGGCAGACCGACGAGGTCGCCCGGCAACTCAGCCTGCTCTGGGGAGTGCTCCCAAGGACGATTCCGGCCTCGATTTCTGACCTCGACGAGGCCGTTGACCACGCAGTTTCCTGGGCTAGTGACCAGGGTTTGGTGACTTCAGGAGATCGAGTTGTCGTACTCCGAGGATTTTTTCCGGATCAACCGAGTCACAATACGATGGTTGTCCGCGAGATCGAGAATCCATCATGATTTCTCAGAACCGACCGGCTTAGCTCGCGACTCCTGCCCGGAACTCGTCAGAAACCCGAGGAATGAACGCGTTTCGGTCGGCAACGACAATCTGACCGAGCCCCTCCTCTCGGGAGCGTCGAAGCGATTCCTGGGCAACATCGAGGAGAACATCGGCTTCTTGGGCGTCATCCGGAGAACAGGCGGCTCCGATGGCGATCTGGCAACATTCGTTCCAGCCGGTCACCTCCAGAATTGACCGGGCAACGGCTTCGGCAATGAGGGCAGTGTTGTCTGAGGAGGCATTGGGAAGAACCGCAATCAGTGTCCGTTCATTGTGCTGAACAACCAGATCGCTTTCGCGGAGTGTTCGTACCACCGAGTTGATGACGAGAGTTGACTCAGATTCCGGTTGTGTCGTCGAAGCGTTCCCTGGATTCTCGATCAGTTTGGGCAAACCGATCGCCAGCACTCCGAGCGGTTCTCGACGGCGTCGAGCCAGAAGTATCAGTTGCCGTAAGTAAGGGATTAGCAGTGAATTTGGTTTCAATGCAGGCTCTCCAGCACCGGGAAGCGAGATGCGGAGGAGCCGCTCTCGACCGAGCAGACGGTCACCGATTGCAGCGATGGCACAGAGCGTTTCGAGGTCGGTGCGAGTCGAGGGAGGTATGCGTCGTCCCTGAATCGGGGAGATGAGGAGGGTTCCGAGGAGCTCGTTTCGGTAGCGGATCGGCACCTGAAATGGGGGGCCGGGTGGTGTTCCGAATAACGATCGGCTCTGCAAGACCCGATTCGGGCCTCCGACCGGTCGTATTTCGACTCGTGGGGCTCCAGTCAGTTCCTGGGCTGATTGGAGCAAGAGCTTGTGAACCTCATCACGTTGGGTCGATGCCCCAACAGAATCCAAGAATGTGGCAAGGACGTGACTGGAACGTGGAGCCCAACCCAGAATCTCGGCCCAACGACGATGGAATGGCTTGGGTCTGGGCTCGTTCGATTCGACGATCTGGGTCATGATCGTCGAAGTGTTGATCGACGCTTGCATGGGGCTGTGCTCCGAGTCGTCGGATCATCGGCGCGATCGTGATCAATCAGGTGGTTCTCCAGAAGGACCCTAGGTTACCGATCGTCTTCGAGCAACTTGGTCTTGTCAGGAGCCGACGATCTCGGCACCATACGCCCGCTTCGGGACGGAACCTCCGCTTCTGAACCGAAGCCTTCCCATCCGAGCGTTCCAATCAATCGGATCATCGGCCCCCCTACTCTGCGAGACATCCCATCGTGTCTGGGCCGCGATCGTCGGTCGAGGTCGAGCAGAGGATTGTCATGAAACGACCCAGGCCCCTTTTGTCTGCGCTCTTCGCAGCGTTGATCCTTCCGGCGGGCCTGTCTGGCTGCGCAACAGTCAGGAATCAAGGGGTACTCCCCAATCCTCTCATCATCCAGACGACCAGTTTCGATGTCGCCTGGGACGCAACGGTCCACGCACTCGATGAGGATTTCGAGATCGATCAGGAGAACCGGCTGGCCCGGCGGATCTCGACCTATCCCGAGACGGCTGCGACCATTGTCGAGCCCTGGCGCGGCGATTCCATCGGGTTTAGGCAACGACTCGAGGCGACCTTGCAAACATATCGACGCTTTGCGATAGCGACCGTCGAGCCAGTTGCCGAGGGATATGCCATCAACGTCGAGGTCTGGAAAGAGCTCGAATTTCTCGATCGGCCGGAACGACAGAATGGCGGGATGGCTGCCTTTCCGCAGGATTTTCAGATCAACAGATCACGAGAAGTCGTGGGACCGATCGCCCCTCCTCTCGGATGGATTCCTGAGGGTCGAGATTTTGCTCTCGAACAACGCATTCTAGATCGAATCGAGCGGAAGTTGCTCAATCCGGGTTCGTTCCCCTGATTAATGAGCGTTCGTCAGACCCTCGCGACCAAGGTGACAGGCGATCGCATAGTAGACCTCGACCGCCTGTTCAAGTTGATCGACTGCGATCCACTCGTCCTTGGTGTGTGCCTGAGCGATGTCTCCAGGGCCAAGCACCAGCGACGGGATTCCCGACGCTGAGAGCGGCCCTGCATCGGTTCCATAGGGCACTGCAGAGATGGATGGACGTTGGCCAAGAACTGTGCCGATGGCTTCTCGAACCGGTTCCACCCATGACGATGCCCGGTCGGGACCAAGTGAAGGCATTCGGACCCAGGGTTCGCTAAAGGCGAAGGGGATTGAATCACCGAGCGCCTGATGGAGTGCATCGCGGAGAGCCTGGCGAACCCCGTCAACATCCTCTCCAGGAATCACGCGACGATCAAGGTCGATCGAACAGGTATCCGGGACGACATTGACACTTTGGCCCCCTTCAATCCGACCGACAGAAAGAGTCGGAGGTCCGAGGAGGGGATCTGGCGTCGACTCCTGGAGACACTCTGAATAATTCTGGATCGCGGTCAGCACGTGTGCCATCCGATAAATGGCATTGATGCCATCGCGAGGCCGAGAACTATGGCAGGCGACACCTTCGGTGAGGACTTTCCAGCGGACGGCTCCTTTATGGGCCGTGACGACCTCGAGCATCGTCGGCTCGGCCACAATGGCCAGGTCGACTTCGAGTCCCTGGGAGGCTAGCGCCGAGGAACCGGTGTGGGTGTACTCTTCATCGACGGTGCAGGCCAGAATCACTCGGGCGGCCCCTTTTGGCCGGTTGTTCACCAGCCGAGCGAAGGCTGACAACATGGCCGCCATACCACCCTTCACGTCACATGATCCTCGTCCGTAAACCCGACCTCCCTCCACCGATGGACGGAAGGGGTCGATCACCATTCCTTCGGTTGGGACCGTGTCTTGATGAGCGTCCCAGAGCAGGGTGTGCCGAGCATCGGACGGCTCGAACTTTGCGATCAGGTTGTCTCGTCCCGGGGAAATCGTGCGCCGTTCAAAAGGCACGTCGAGGGAACGAAAAAACGATTCCAGATAATCCGACACACGTCCTTCAAAAAAAGGTGATTCGTGTGGAACGGATCGGCCCATCGGGTTGACACTCGGTCGCGACACCAAGTCAGAGAGGATCTTCACAACGTTCGAGGCAGCCACGATGAATCGCTCCGCAGCGAACCGAGCCCCGGCTCCTCTTCAACCTGATTTCAGGGGACGGCATGAAGAGGAGCCATCTGGCCAGGAAGAGACGAGAGTGAACCCCGATTACTTCACACGTTCGACGTATTTGCCGTCGCGTGTATCGATTCGAACTTTTTCACCAGGACCGATAAATGGAGGCACGCTGATCTTGAGGCCTGTTTCTGTCGTCGCTTCCTTGTACTGGTTCGTCGCAGTGGCCCCTTTGATCGAGGGAGGAGTGTCGGTGATCGTGTGCTCGACCGTGTCGGGCAACTCGATCGAGACCGGCTTCTCATCAACGTAGCGAACGCTGACCTTGGTGTTCGGTAGCAAGTACTGCATCGAATCGCCGATCATGTCAGGCGAAAAAGTAAGTTGATCAAAGGTCGAGGTGTCCATGAAAACATGCTCGTCACCTGACGAGTAGAGGTACTCGTACTCCTTCGACTCCACGAAGGGGACCTCGATCTGGTCGACCGATCGAAATCGCTTGTCGATGATCGAGCCAGTCTGCATGTTCTTGAGTTTCGCCTGGACCATCGCACGGAGGTTTCCGGGCGTATGATGGTAGAAATCATGGACAACATAATTGGTGCCGTCCATGATAATCACCATGCCACGGCGGATGTCAGTCGCTTTGATGTTCATGGCAGACGAGGAAAAACGCGGGCTCTAGGGAAGGAGGATCGTGCCCAGGTGGACGGGCATCGGATGATGGAAGATCTTATTCGATCAAGGTCTACGGTGCCTAGTCCAGTTCGGCGGTCCGGAGATCAGGAGCTTCGAGAGGCGGGCAGAACACCGCAATGTACCAGGGTTGGCACGATTGGTCCTGGATCGAAGCCAGCCTCGGTCAGCCACTCTCGGTACTCGGCGGCGCTATAGGCCCGACCCTCGGTGAGCGAGAAAAGCGAGGCCGAATAAAGCGCGACTGGCAAGGGCCCATCCATGTCGTCGTTGAGGAATACATCGTGAATTAGAAGTTTTCGACCGGCCGAGAGTGCTTCAGACAGTCGGGAGAGGAGGGTCTTGCACTCAGGAATATCCCAATCGTGCAAGATATTGGACAGCAGGACGGTGTCCGCACCGTGCGGCACAGGGTCAGTAAACATATCGCCAGAACGACATTCAAGACGGTCGGCCACACCATGTGCTTCGGCCAGTTCATGAGCGACTTTCAGCACCTCGGGGCGATCCCAGACGATCGCTGTGAGCTCTGGGTGACGTTGCAAGTAGGCAATGCTGTAGAGTCCGGATCCTCCACCGACATCGAGCAAGGTACGGCATCCGGAGAGGGGGAAGGCCTCAGCGAGCACAGGTGCCACGTTTCTGGCCCGACCGGCCAGGGAGAGGGTCAATGAACGCGCCGTTGTCTCTCGCTCCATGGCAGAGTCAATCCCATCTCGATAAACGAACGCGACTCCTTCCTCGGTCACAGGGCCAGAGGTCGCGGGATGATTTGAGCGTAGCCGTTCGGCCATCTCAATCACTCCAGGGCTCTGCGCCGCCAGAGTGAGGTAACAGCCGACGTCAAAACGAGCGCCGGGAACAAGATGCTCTCGGGAAAGCTCGGTGAGTTCAAGGAACCCTTGGTCATTTCGGCTCAGTAGACCCATGGCTCGAAGGGCGGTGAACAGGACTGTCGCGGGTCGTTCCTGAAGGTGCAAGTCAGCTCGTAAGGCTGGCTCGGTTTGGGGAGCGTCGGCGAGGCGTCCAAATACATTGAAGTGGGACACTGCGGCTGTAAGTAACTCAGTGGCAAAGTTCCCTCGAAACAGCTCAAAAATCGGCGTCGGATCCGTACGGGGCCGGACGAGTTCTCGGTTGGTCATCGAAAGGTACTCCGCTCCCGGTCATCGGCCGGGTTGAGCAGAACGCTGCTCATATTCAGGGGAAATCGGTCTGGCAGCTCATGACTCTTGGCGTGTTCTGGATCGCGTCGAGGCTTTTCTTCTGACGTTGACCGTTACATCATCGCCAATCGTTTGATGGGGACGAACTCGCTCTTGAGTCTGATGCTGACGTTATCAGCAAAGAAACGAAATCTTCCAGCCAAGACTGTCATCGTGACCGTGCAGCCCTCCCGTGGCAACCAGTTGCCTGAGTTCGTTCTGGTGCCTTTGGCGATACTCCCACTCTGCAACGCAGGCCCCATCGGTGGAAAGAGAAGCAATGACTGCCTGCTCGTGCGATTCGAAACAGGAAGATCGGCCCGATCGGTTTGGCCGAGGGCGTCCTCAGCCACAATGCGGATTCGGGTGGAGTGGAACTCTCAAGCCGAGCAGATCGAAGCCGAAATCGTCGGGGGCTGTGCCTCGAGGTGCAACTCAACGAGTCCTTCTGGGAAGGACCACCCTTGGACGGGTCGGGATGCTCCCCGTACAATCGCTCGAGTGTGAATTCGCCTCTGTCCCCGACCCTGGAAGAGTGACCGATGGCCACCGACCCCCTCCTCAAGGACCGACTTCCCGCCCTGATCAATGCCATTGTCGGGACCTACGAGCAGTGTGGTGGGATCAACCACCTCGGTCATCCGAGTCTCCCGAGCTACCGAGAGATTACCGAAATTCTGATCGACCTTCGCGAAATTCTTTATCCCGGTTTTGGACGCCGTCAAAACCTTTCAATGAAAAATGTGACCTACCACGTGGGGGACTTGATTGATGGGTTGTACGACCGCCTGAGCGATCAAATCTTCCGCGCCTTGAGACGCCATGATTGCGAGGGAAGGGAGGATGACACGGTTTGCATCGCTCGGGCACAGCAACTTACGCTGAAATTCTTTGAATCAATTCCTGAGTTGCGTGACGTACTTGCCGAGGATGTCGCAGCAGCCTATGACGGTGACCCCGCGGCGAAAGCATACGACGAAATCATCTTTTGCTATCCGGGGGTTGCAGCGATCACCATTTATCGGATCGCGCACTTATTTCATCGTCTTGGCGTCCCACTTATTCCTCGCATGATGACTGAATACGCCCACTCCAAGACCGGCATCGACATCCATCCCGGAGCCTCAATCGGCCGTCGATTTTTCATCGACCACGGGACCGGAGTTGTCATTGGTGAGACAACCGAGATCGGCGCTAATGTCAAACTTTATCAGGGGGTTACGCTCGGAGCATTAAGTTTTCCCAGGAATGAGAACGGAGAGATCGTTCGAGATCAGAAACGACATCCCACCCTTGAAGACGACGTGGTGATTTACGCCAGTGCGACAATTCTCGGGGGTGAAACAAGAATCGGTCATCATGCCGTCATCGGATCCTCGGTTTGGCTGACACAAAGTGTCGAACCCTATACCACCGTGACGATTGAGAGCCCTCGGCTTCGCTATCGTGTTCCTCGGAACGATCCCTCGTCTGTCAATGTTGGTTCGCCCGAGCAGTAATTGATACGTGTGATCTGAGCGATTTGGGAAGATCTCCCTCGACTCAATCGGCGAAAACGATCCACCCTCCGGCTCGGATGCTCTGGAGGACGTTTGGAAAACGAATGGGCTGAGCAGTCACGGAATTCAGCGCCACGATTTTGTTGATTCGAAATCCTGTCCGAATGAGATCATTCCTCAGTTCGGACCATCGGTAGAGATGGATTGAAACTCCTGGGATCCCTCGGTAGGTCATCCGACGGTCTCCGGTTCCCGTTCCCAGGATACGGCGTCCCATCTCACGCAGAAGCCAGCCTCGCCCCTGACGATCTCCAAAGTTGAGCCAAAGGTTGTGGGCGTGCAAGACCAGAACCCCTCCTGGACGTAGAACTCTGCGGGCCGAAGCCAGAGCAGTTCGTCTTGCCTGAACTCCATGGATCATTCCGAGAGTGCTATACATGCAGAGTGCCGCATCAAAGGAGGTCTCAGCCAGTCCTTCAAGCCGGCACAGGTTGGCACGAACCCGGTGAATCGAGAGCCCTTCAGCCGCGGCCGATCGTCCAAGGACTTCAAGCATCGACATTGAGAGATCGACCGCAGTGACGTTGAAGTTTCGACGGGCGAAGGCCAGGGAAAGACGCCCTGCCCCACATCCAAGGTCGATCAGACGGCACGGGTCGCGGAAGAACTCGTTGAGGATCGGCTCGTCGACTCGAGTCAATGGATCTTCGGCGAAGTAGTCTGCTTCCTCCCGAGCTAATCGCTCAGAGCTCACGTACTCCCAGAGAGCAGAGTTCACACCGGGAGGAAACCGCCAGGTGGGTGGCCGACTCATCGGTTTCCTCTGTTCACCAGGACGCGCCCGCTTCGCGGACTGAGTTCAAGCCCTCGCAATCGTCCGTGCTCAATGCGCCAGTCACCGGATGCGAGAACATCGTGCAGTTCGACACCATCGAAACACTGATTGGAAAGATCGAGTTCTCGAGAGACACCTACGGCGCCGGTATTCAGGAGGACAATCACCGATTCAGCCTCGAACCTACGTAAATAACCATAGACCGAGCCCTCAGCCAGGATTGTCTCAAACGATCCCCGACGTAATGAGGGATACGAATGCCGAAGGCGAATGTAGGTCTGATAATCATTTCTCAAGTCGTGATCCCAGAGCGAAGCTTCCCAGGGGAAGGCCCCTCGCGATCCAGGCTCGTGCCCGCCAGTCATCCCAATTTCGTCACCGTAATAGACGCAAGGGGCACCAGGATAAGTCATGAGGAACAGCGTTGCGAGCCGAACTGCGGAACGATCTCCCCCAGCCAGAGTCAAGATTCTCGCCGTGTCATGACTCCCAAGCAGGTTAAACAAAGACATTTGAACGTTTTTGTGGTATTTTGATTGAATCTCTGCGATTGCGTCTGCAAATTCCGTTGCATCTGTGGGACGAAGATTATGAAGAGGTTCAGGAGCGAGTTCCGCGCGATCAAGGGATTCGCCAATGAAAAAAGACAAACACGCCTTGGTGAAAAGATAGTTCATTACGCCGTCAAACATGTCTCCCTGAAGCCATCGAGAACCGTCTCCCCAAATTTCGCCCACAATGTAAGCATCGGGATTACCGTCTTTGACCCGATGTCGAAAGGCTTTCCAAAAGTTATCGTCATCGATCTCTTCCGGGACGTCGAGACGCCATCCGTCAATGCCAAAGTCAATCCAATAGCGGGCAACTTGAAGCAAGTAATCACGGACGGCAGGTGTTTCGGTTCGAAATTTTGGCAGATCGGATAATCCCCACCACGCCTTGTAGTTGTTTGGTTTTTCAGGATCATAGGCAAAGAGCGGGAAATTTTCGATGTGAAACCAGTCAATATATGCAGAATCCCGGCCGTTCTCGAGAATGTCATTGAATTGAAAAAATCCCCTGCTGGCATGGTTGAAGACGCCGTCGAGTACTATCCTGATGCCACGATCGTGCGCCCGGTCAAGTAGTTCTCGGAAGGCTGTATTTCCACCTAACATGGGGTCAACAGTAAAGTAATCGTACGTATGGTAACGATGATTCGAGGCTGACTGGAAGATTGGTGTGAAATAGATAGCGTTGATCCCCAGATCAACTAATGTGTCGAGGTTCTCGGCGACTCCGAGAAGATCTCCACCGTGATAGCCATGGGTCGTTGGGGGACTCTCCCAGGGTTTCAGGCCGCTCGGTTTTGGAACCCGATCCGATTTTGCAAAGCGATCGGGGAAGATCTGATAGAAGATGGCATCTCGAACCCAGTCGGGTGTGATTGGCTCAAGTTCTGTCATGGAATTCTTCCTGTTCAACAACGTTCGTCTGAGACCATAGCCGAGACGATTACTCCATGATCAGTTCAATCCTCGTGCATTCGATCGAGCAACAGTCCGACACCAAGGCGATTGGTCATCACGAGAGTTTCGATCAGGATTGCGTTCGTCAATCATGTTCGTCGACGAGTGCCACTGAGCCTGCAATTGACGACGAAGTACAGTCATGTTAGGGTCCGTTTTCCTATCTTCGCGCTGCGTCGGCTTTTGGACCTTCACGGAAGGGGGTTCTTGCATGAATGTTCTCCTTGCGCTCCCACTCCTCCTCGTCGGTGTCGTGAATCCACCGGCTTCCGGGGAGATCCCTGCGGGATTGGTCTCCTTCGATGTTCGCCTGGTCGACTGTGACGCGGTCGGCTGGCGCGAGGAGTACCAGACGAAGCTTCAATTCGGGGGCCATCGCGCAGGATGTTCGGCCTGGGTGACCAAACTCGAAACGCTCTCGGAGATGAGTCGTCAATTCGCCGTTTCGCCACAAGCGAAGGTCGTCATCGCTCCCGAGGTCGTCGCCTTCCTCGGGACTCCTGCCATCATTGGCACAAGCGTGACTCGTCATTTCGTCGTTCATGCGGAACTCACTGAGAGTACTCCCGCGATTCTCGGAGAAGCTGCGGGACCTCGTCCAATTGTTGTTCCGGTCGATGATGGAGCTCACATTCGCCTGGTCGGTCTGCCCCGACCGGTGGGGATGGTATTGCAGGTCGAGGTCATGGATACGCGAATTGCCGCGGTCCATGAAGTTGAAACGTCCGCGTCGATCGGTGAAGGGGATCGGGCGAATGTTCGAGTCCAAATTCCCGAAGTGACGCATCGTGAGATGGGTGGTGAGTGGCTCCTCCCCTCGGCGCATGGGCTCGTGTTGAGCCTTGGAGTGAAGTCCGAACACACGAATGAGGGTCAGCCGCAGATTCGAGAGCGATTGCTCTTGATCTCGATGGAAGCCGCTGATCCCTCACCCGAGGTTCATCTGGCTGATCCTGGGGTTCGTCCGGTAAAGCAAGAACGTATCTCGGTTGCTCCCCCCGCACCGACTCCCGCGTTTACTCAGACCTTTCAGGAACCCCATACCCCGCCCATTGACGCGATCCAGGTGCCCGTCCAACCCGGTCAGATTCCGTCGGCGCTTGCAGCGACTCCCTGGGGATTGCTGCCGATTGTTCCCGTTGAATTTGTCAATCCGAATGCTGTCGAAGTGCTCCGTGCAGGAAATCCTGAGCCGATGCCACTCCCGACGCTACCCAGTCGGACCTTGCCACCTGCGATCGGGACAGATGGTCGATTGGTTGATCCTAGGACCGACAAGGATCGGGAGGCCGAACGGACCGAATTCACTCCGTATGTCGATGGACAGCCGGTTCCTTCTCCTCAAGTCACTCTTCCTCCACCGACTCTCCCAGTTGATGAGAGAGATACGGTTAGGACGGATCTGAAAACGGCAAAGGAAAACCAGCAGACCTCCCAGACACCTTCAATCACTGAGCCCAAACGAGATGTCTCGGCGGTAACGGTTCGGTTCTCACTGAACCTGGCTCGGGGCTTGACGGTCGATGTGGACCTTGAGAAGACTCCCGAGTCCGCTCATCAGACGGCGAATTCTGGAGAACCTCCAGTTCGTCGTTGACTTCAATCGAGGCCGTCATGACGACTTACAGCATCGCGGAATAACCGCCGTCGACGGGAATCGCAATTCCGGTGACGTAATCACTGGCCGGGCTCGCCAACCACACGGCGGTCCCGGCCATGTCGTCAGGGCTTGCCCAGCGTCCTGTCGGAATGCGAGCCAGGACCCGCTCGTGCAATCCCGTGATTTCAACCCGAGCCTTCTTGGTCAATTCCGTGTCAAACCAACCGGGCAGGATTGCATTGCACTGGATGTTCTCCGAGGCCCAGGCCAGTGCCTGGCTCTTGGTGAGTTGGACAATGCCTCCCTTACTGGTCGCATAGGCGGGGGCGAAGCCTGAGCCGAAGATCGAAGTCATGCTTCCGATATTGACGATCTTCCCCCCTCCCGCGGCTTTCATTGCCGGATAGACCGCCTTGGAGAGAAGAAACGCGCTCGTCAGATTGACGTCAATGACCTCTCTCCACTCGTCGAGCGTAAGTTCGTGGGGAGGCTTCCGAATGTTGATCCCGGCATTATTGAACAGAATGTCGATGCGGCCGTACTTCGTGAGCACCTCGCTCGCAATCCTTTCACATTCAGCTTCCTGAGCAACATCGGCAGTGACCGGGAGAATCTGGCCACCCGTTTCCTTGGAGAGCGAATCAGCGGCCGCAGCGGTCTTCTCCATGTTGCGGCCGACCAGGGCGAGTTGAGCACCGGCTTGAGCGAGTCCTCGGGCCATTCCGAGCCCGATGCCGCCATTGCCTCCGGTGACAATCGCCACTTTGCCGGTCAGGTCGAACGGATTGACCGCCATTCATCTTCTCCCGCTTGCGTCGCCCGCGTTGATCTCGAACAATGAAACATTCTGCTTGGCAGGACGTGAGGCCTCACCGCGGCCCCTACCGCGACTCAGCTTAGACAAGCAGGCCCCTGCTCGCAATCCCCCGTCCTTCCTTCGGCCCTCTCCTTCTTGCACAATACCGGAGCCACCCATGCCAGACCCGCGATGGGAAACGCTCGCTGATACCTTGATACGCTACTCAACCCGATTGCAACCGGGCGAATCCCTGCTGGTCGAATGTGTGGATCTCGATGACGACGTCTTGCCCCGCTTGATTGTCCAGAAGGCTGGGCGTCTTGGTGCAATTGCGTTGGTTGACCTGAAACGCTCAAGAATCGTTCGAGAAATGCTCCGGGGTGCCACCGAGCCGCAACTTCAGTGCTGGGCAGCAACCGAGTCTTTTCGCATGGATCGCATGCAAGCTTACATTGGCTTGCGAGGATCCGATAATGTGAGCGAACTCGTCGACGTTCCTCCCGATCGAATGAACCTCTACAACCAGCACTTTATGACGCCCGTGCACTTTGAGCGTCGCATCAAGAACACCCGATGGTGTGTCCTCCGGATGCCAGGCCCCGCAATGGCTCAGCTTGCTGGCATGAGTACCGAAGCATTCGAAGATTTCTATTTTGAAGCCTGTAATGTTGATTATCCCTTGCTGGCAAAAGCACTCAAACCGCTCGTCCAACTAATGGAAGACGCGAGGGAGGTGCGGATCACCGGGCCAGATACCGACCTTCGGTTCTCGATCGAGGGAATTCCTGTCGTACCCTGTGCAGGAGAGATGAATATTCCTGATGGAGAGGTCTTCACCGCTCCGGTGAAGGATTCTGTCGAAGGTTTCATTCGATTCAACGCACCAACCATTTATCAAGGCTCGGCCTTTGACGGGATTCGCCTCGAATTTCGGCAGGGAAGGATTTGCAAGGCGACCTGTGAAGCGGGAGACGAAGAGCGCTTGAACCGCATTCTTCAAGCCGATGACGGGGCGTCGTTTATCGGTGAGTGGTCACTGGGCTGTAATCCGAAGATCCAACGCCCGATGCGGGACATCCTCTTTGATGAAAAGATTGCCGGGAGTTTCCACCTGACGCCAGGGAACGCGTACGACGAGGCTGATAACGGTAACCGCTCGAAAATCCATTGGGATCTCGTGCAGATCCAGACCCCTGAGTTTGGAGGTGGCACCGTGTCGTTCGATGGGAAGCCGATCCGGGTCGACGGACGCTTCGTGGACGATAGCCTTCATGCCCTGGATCCAGACTGACCAATGATTCAGAGATTCCCGCTGATCGCCATCCCCCGAAGTGACCGATGCGCTTCGATGTTCGTCGATTCGAGTCGGACCCGATTCATACGGAATTGGCGAAGGTTCCGCGGACGCTTGACGTTCTGACGCCCTGGCGAATAGTCTGTTGCTCGTGGATTGTCGACTCGGAGAAGAGTTGAGAGATCCGGTCTCTCGAAATACGTTTCTCGATGGCGAAGGACCTGCGCCGGCCATGCTCAAGCGGACCCATTCGTGCGGTGAATTGACGGCCGAACATCTCGGCCAGGAGGTCGTTCTCAACGGCTGGGTGAATGCCTATCGCGACTTCGGTGGGGTGGTGTTCATCGACCTGCGGGATCGTTACGGACTGACTCAGGTCGTCTTCGAACCTGAGACGGGTCAATCGCTCCAAGAGGCTGCCCAGTCGTTGCGTAATGAATGGGTCATCGGTGTTCGAGGAACGGTCCGTCGGCGTTTGCCTGGCAAGGAAAATTCGAAGCTCAAGACCGGCGAGATCGAATTGCAAGCCTCGTCTCTGGAAGTCTTCAACGCAACGCAAACCCCCCCCTTCGAGCTCGGAGGCGAGGCCAACGAAGAACTCCGCCTGAAGTACCGCTTCCTTGACCTACGGCGCCCGGAGATGCACCGCATTGTCGAGATTCGACACCGTCTGGCTCAGACCATGCGACGGGCGATGACCGACATGGGATTCTGGGAAGTGGAAACACCGATGCTCGGTCGAAGTACCCCCGAGGGTGCCCGAGACTTTCTCGTCCCGAGCCGCGTTCACCCTGGTCACTTCTACGCCTTGCCGCAAAGTCCGCAGTTGTACAAGCAATTGCTGATGGTTGCGGGCATGGACAAGTATTTTCAAATCGCTCGGTGCTTTCGGGATGAAGACCTTCGAGCCAACCGACAGCCGGAGTTCAGTCAACTTGACATCGAGATGTCGTTTGTTCAGTTCGAAGACGTGTTGGAATCCATGGAGAGTTTGATCCGCGAGCTTGCCCTCGAATTCACCGGGCAAGCGCTTGCCTCCCCACTGCCCCGACTGGACTACCACGACTCCATGGAGCGGTTCGGAACCGACCGGCCTGACCTTCGGTTCGGCATGGAGATCAACGATCTTGGCGATCTCGCTGCACAAACTGAGTTCAAGGTCTTCCGAGAGACCGTTGAACATGGGCGACGGGTTCGAGGAATCTGTGCTCCTGGTGCGGCCGAATCTCATAGTCGAAAAGATCTTGATGCTCTGACCGCGTTCGCTGGGGAATACGGCGCAAAGGGACTGGTCTGGTTAAAAGTCGAGGCCGAGCAATTTACTGGGCCAACGGCCAAGTTCTTGCCCCCCGAGGTTCAGGCCAGAATGCGAGAGCGTTTCGACGCGAAGCCCGGCGATCTCTTGCTCATCGTCGCCGATACCAAGGAGGTCACCTCGGCAAGCCTGGCGGCGATTCGGCATCGTCTCGGAAGAACTTTGGGGCTTTACGACCCCGGGTCCTTCCACTACTCGTGGGTTGTCCGGTTTCCGCTCTTTTCCTGGGATTCTGAGGATGGTCGCTTCGTGGCCGAGCATCATCCGTTTACGATGCCGTTGCCGGAGGACCTCCACCTTCTCGAATCCGAGCCATTGAAGGTCCGTGCTCAGGCGTACGACCTCGTGATCAACGGTGAAGAAGCGGCTGGAGGCACGATCCGGTGTCACGATCCGGTCATTCAATCGACGATCTTCCGCCACCTGGGCCTTTCTCCCGAGGAGGCTGAGGAGAAGTTCGGGTTCCTCCTGGCAGCACTCCGCTACGGAGCACCTCCGCACGGGGGGATTGCCTTTGGCTTTGATCGGATGGTGATGCTCTACGCGGGGCTCGACAACATCCGTGATGTCATCGCCTTCCCGAAGACGGCGAGAGGGACAGACCTGATGACGGGGGCTCCGGGCTCGGTCGAGGATCAGCAACTCCGTGAATTACATATCCGGACGAGATAAAATGATTCGAGGCTGGGACGTCGAACCATGATCGAGCCCTGGCATGTCGAACGCTCGGTCGTCACCTACCGCGATCGTTGGATCACCCTCAGGAGCGATGATTGTCGGTCACCGTCAGGGTACCCGATCGCCCCGTATCATGTCATTGAGTTGCCGACCTGGTTGAACATTGTCGCCTTGACGCAAGAATGCCAGGTCGTCCTCGTGACCGAGTATCGTCACGGACTGCGCGAGGTCTTGACCAGCTTGCCGAGTGGAACCGTCGACCCCGACGACGCCGACGTGGAGGCCGCCGCCCGTCGGGAATTGCTTGAGGAAACCGGTTACGGGGGCGGAAGGTTCGTCTGCCTCGGTCGCCACCCGGCGAACCCAGCGAATCAAAATAACGAAGTGGTTGGATTCCTGGCGGTCGGAGTCGATCGGCTCTCAGAGCAGAAGCTTGATCCTTCGGAGGAAATTGCGGTTTCTACCGAAGATTTTTCGGAATGGCTCGGGAAGGTCTGCCGGATGGAGGCTCGAATCCAGGTCTCTCACGTCGCGGCAGCGTTGATGGCCGCTCGAGTTGTTGCAGAAGGACACTTTACGGAGCTGAATCAGCTTCAAACACGGCTGATCCGAAAAAGATTGCTCGGTTCCCCTTACGCGTGATCGGCCTCGCAACGCAACGACTCGGGGCCGCTCACGCGGGGGATTCCAAAATGTCACTCCGACATCCGAGCGAAAAGCTTCGACGCTCCGCGCAATTCGGCCGCCCGAATCACTTGCGATCGAGGAATCCTCGACGCTTGAGCCAGGTTTCGCAGAGCCCGGGCCAGACCGAAAAAGCTGGGTCGGGCCCAATCCCTCGATCGGGCAGTCCGCCGCCGAGGCCGAGCCCATGACGGCCCGCCTCGAACAGGTGGAACTCCACGGGAACCCCAGCCTCTCGCAAGGCGAGCACGAACAGCAAACTGTTTTCGGCAGGCACAGGTTCATCCTCATTCGTATGAACGAGGAATGTCGGTGGCGTCTCCGGGGTCACCCTGCGCTCGTTCGAAAGAGATTCGAGGACATCGGTTGGCGGATTCTCGCCAAGCAGATTGCGCCTTGAACCGCCGTGTGCGTAATCGGTGGCCAGTGCGACCACCGGATAGCCAAGGATCATGAGATCCGGCCGGCAACTTTGGCGATCGATCGGATCCTCCGCTTCGGGGTTTCCAAGGTCAAAGTGGGTTCCCAGCGTCGAGGCGAGATGCCCTCCCGCCGAGAAGCCCAACACCCCCACTCGACCGGAATCAATGCCCCAATCATCGGCTCTGGCTCGAACGGTTCGAATGGCGCGTTGAGCGTCGGTTAAGGGGATGGGGTGTCGGTATCGAGGGCCAAGTCGATACTTGAGGATGACACCAGTCACCCCAACTGAGTTGAGCCACTGCGCGACTTGATGGCCCTCGTGGTCGATGGCGAGGGCCCCGTATCCACCTCCCGGACAGATGATCATCGCTGCGCCGGTTGCGATCGAGGGATCGGCCTGATATACGATCATCGTCGGTTGGTCGCTCGGCTCGGAACCGAGCGCACCAGGCGCTCTCTCAGGCCAGAGCAAAATCTCGGTTGGCTCGGCCGCGAGACCTGGGGATGAGGTGATCAGGAGCAAGATTGTGGTGGAGAGGATGCGTTTTCCCATCGATCGGGCCTCAATGGACAGTTTCGGAGCATCAATGCGACGGACGAAGCATCTCGGCCTCAAGTGGTTGGCGTCCAACTCGATCCGAGAGCCATCATCTGAACGGCTCGTCCTCAGGCCGGCAAGCCTCCGCCTCCCGTCGAAATGGCATGGAACCGAAATCGCCTGCCAGATTGGCAGGAGCCCAATCATTGGTGTCATGTTCGTAAAGCAAACTGGAAAAGCGACTTACAAAGAATAATCTCCGTGGTACACGACTTGCCACTTGCCGCGTCGAACACGAAGACCTTCTGTTCGGAAAGTCTGGATCAGAGGTCTTCGGATGATCGCCCCCAACGAACGACAGACGAAGCCCAAGCGACATCGCGTCGGCGCGACCGCGCTGGAGGGAGACGACGACCGTGGCGAAACTGTTGGCTTATGACGAAGAAGCACGCCAGAAACTGGCGAGTGGTGTTACAAAGCTGGCCAAGGCCGTGCGAAGTACACTCGGCCCCCGAGGCCGTAATGCGGTCATCGACAAGGGCTGGGGAAGCCCGACGGTGACCAAGGACGGCGTGACCGTTGCCGAGGAAATCGAGCTGACCGACGCCTATGAGAACATGGGTGCACAGCTCGTCAAGGAAGCCGCCAGCAAGACGTCCGACGCGGCCGGTGATGGAACCACCACCGCAACAGTGCTGGCCGAGGCCATCTTCAAGGAAGGGCTGAAAGCCCTGGCCGCCGGGGCTGACCCGATGGCCCTGAAGCGAGGGATCGATCAGGCCGTCCAGAAGGTTGTCGAAGAGGTCAAGGCTCGCGCCAAGGCCGTCGGCGGCGACAAAAAGCAAATCACTGAGGTTGCCACGATCGCTGCGAACAACGATCGCAGCATCGGCGAGCGATTGGCCGACGCCTTTGAGAAGGTCGGCACCGACGGTGTGATTACTGTCGAGGAGGGCAAGGGTTTCGAGACCGAAGTCGACGTGGTCGAGGGAATGCAGTTCGACCGCGGCTATCTCAGCCCTCACTTCATCACCGACCAGGATCGGATGGAGGTCGTCCTTGAAGACCCTTACATCCTGATCCACGAAGAGAAGATCAGCACGCCCCGAGTGCTCGTGCCCTTGCTGGAGCAGATTGCCCGAGCGAACAAGCCGTTGCTGCTGATTGCCGAGGATGTCGAGAGCGAGGCCTTGGCCACGCTGGTTGTCAATAAACTTCGAGGCATTCTCCAGGTGGCCGCCGTCAAGGCTCCCGGCTATGGGGATCGCCGTAAGGCGATGCTCGAAGACATTGCCACCCTCACTGGCGGCAAGGCGATCTTCAAGGATCTCGGGATCAATCTCGAAAGCGTGCAGTTGACCGATCTCGGTCGGGCTGCCAAGGTGATCCTCAGCGGCGATCACACGACGATCGTCGAAGGCCGCGGCACCGCCGAGGCCATCAAGGGACGCACCGAACTGATCAAGCGCGAAATCAGCACGACCGACTCGGAATACGACCGCGAGAAGCTGCAGGAACGCCTTGCGAAACTCGCTGGTGGCGTGGCCAAGATCAACGTCGGGGCCGCAACCGAGACCGAAATGAAGGAACGCAAGGCCCTCGTTGAGGACGCCTTGCACGCCACCCGCGCTGCCATCGAAGAAGGCGTCGTTCCTGGAGGCGGCACCACCCTGGTCCGCGCCGCCAAGATTCTCGAGGACCTGAAGTCTGGTGGAGACGAGGATCTCGGAATCCAGATCGTCCGCCGAGCCCTGGAGCAGCCTTGCCGATCAATCGCCGAGAACGCAGGTCTCGACGGCTCGGTGGTCGTGAATAAGATCCGACGCTCGAGCGATCCGAACTTTGGATACAACGCCGAGAGTGGTGAATGGGGTGACCTGTTCTCCTTCGGCGTCGTCGATCCGGCCAAGGTCACGCGAACGGCGCTCCAAAATGGCGCCTCGGTCGCTGGGCTCCTGCTCACGACCGAAGCGATCATCATCGAGAAGAAAGAGAAGAAGCCCGCCGGCGGCGACCCCCATCATGATGATCATGGCATGGGCGGCATGGGCGGCATGGGCGGCATGGGCGGCATGGGCATGATGTGAGCCCGACGCACAGCAACTGGGTGGTGACCGATGTCAACGACGTCATCGGTCATCAACCAACCCTCTTGCCTGGATTCTTCGATCAATCGGCTACGGGATCCTTCCCTCACCAACCCTTGAACGACGCACAGGAACCTCACCATGGCGACGACCATTCGCCCCCTTGATGACCGCATTGTGATCAAAGAGATTGAGGCCGAGGAAAAGACCTCCGGCGGAATCGTGCTGCCCGATACGGCTCGGGAAAAGCCGCAGCGAGGGCGGGTCGTGGCGGTTGGCCCCGGCAAGCTCTTGGACAATGGCAATCGAGCCGAGATTGGCCTGAAGGAAGGTGACGAGGTCCTCTTCGGGAAATATGCCGGAACCGAAATCAAGGTCGATGGCGAAGAGATCAAGATCCTTCGCGAGTCCGACGTCCTCGCCAAGATCGTTGGATGAGCCATCTCGCATTCCATGATCTCGTTCGACCCTGAACGAGGTTCGACGCGAGGCAGCTGAAGATCTGCCTCGCGATTGAACTCATCGGGTCTGCAATCGATCCCTCGACAAATCATCTCACACGCAAGACACTTCGAACGACCGAACCAGAACAGGAGCTCTCGCACGTGGCCAAGCAGTTGCTCTTCTCCGATGCGGCACGGCGGAAGATGCTCTCGGGCATCGATACGCTGGCGCACGCTGTCGGCACTACGCTCGGACCGACGGGCCGCAACGTAATCCTTAGCAAGTCCTTCGGCGGACCCGCCGTCACCAAGGACGGTGTGACCGTCGCCAAGGAGATCGAGCTTCCGGACCCCTTCGAGAACATGGGGGCCAAGCTCGTCAACGTCGTTGCCTCAAAGACCTCTGATATCGCTGGCGACGGAACGACAACCGCTACCATCCTTGCCCGAGCCATCTTCCGGGAAGGGCTTCGCACCGTCACCACCGGGGCCAATCCGACTGCCGTTCGACGCGGCATTGAAAAGGCGGTCGACGCCGCAGTTGGCGAGCTGATCGAGAACGTCAGTCGGGAAGTGACCAAGCCGGAAGAGATTGCCCAGGTCGGCACCATCTCGGCGAACAATGATCCGTCGATCGGCTCAATGCTGGCCGAAGCCGTCAGCAAGGTCGGCAACGACGGCGTCATCACCGTCGAGGAAGGGAAGACCTCGTCGACCACACTTGAATTCGTTGAGGGTCTTCAGTTTGACAAGGGTTACCTGAGCCCTTACTTCGTCACCAGCCCAACGACAATGGAGGCCGTCCTCGATGACGCGCTGATCCTCTTGCATGAAAAGAAGATCAGCAGTCTTCGTGAACTGATTCCATTGCTCGAACGCGTGGCTCAGTCTGGTCAGCCGCTCTTGATCATCTCTGAGGACGTTGAGGGAGAGGCGCTGGCGACCCTCGTGGTGAATCGGCTCCGAGGCATCCTCAATATCTGCGCGGTCAAGGCTCCTGGTTTCGGCGATCGTCGCAAGGCGATGCTTCAAGACATGGCCATCCTTACTGGCGGCACTGTCGTCAGTGAAGATCTCGGCCTGAAACTGGAGAACCTGACCCTTCAGCAACTCGGCTCGGCCAAGCAGATCAAGGTGAGCAAAGATAGCACCACGATCATTCAGGGAGCCGGGAAGAAAGAAGATATTCAGAAGCGAATTGATCAACTGCGCAAGCAGATTTCCGAAACCGATTCTGAATACGACCGAGAGAAGTTCCAGGAACGTTTGGCGAAGATCACCGGGGGCGTCGCCGTGATCAGTGTCGGCGCTCCGACCGAAGCCGCCATGAAGGAACTGAAGGCCCGCGTCGAAGATGCCCTTCACGCCACTCGGGCAGCGGCCGAGGAAGGGATTGTTCCCGGTGGTGGGTCGGCGCTCTTGCGTACCGTCCCTGCGGTCAAGGCGCTGCACGCTTCACTCGAAGGTGACGAAAAGGTCGGTGCCGCGATCGTCTTGCGGGCGCTTGAAGAACCGGCCCGTATGATTGCCCAGAACGCCGGGCATGACGGAGCAGTAGTTGCACAGGAAATCTTGGAAAAGGGTGGAAGTGTCGGCTTTAACGCGAACACCGGCGAATTTGTCGACATGTTTGAAGCCGGCATCATCGACCCAACCAAGGTGACGCGAACAGCCCTCCAGAACGCCGCGTCGATCTCTGGGCTGATGCTCACGACCGAGGCAATGATCACCAATCTCAAGGACGAAGACGAAGAGAAGGGCGCCAAGCGTATCGAAGGCTCGATTCGCTGATCCCCTCTCGTTTGACCAATCCCGAAGCGTTTCCTAGAAAATGCACGGTCACGTTCGTTTCTCCGGTCGCCACGGACGACTTTCATTCGTGGCGACCGATTCCCAATTAGCTTCTGGAACAGGTGTTCAAAACCCTTTAGTGGTCTTTGGCAACCTTTGCCGCGAATCGCTCGTCAGTCCTCAATCAATCTCGTGTTCGAACTCCGGAATCATCAAATAAACCGATGTGTTGCGAATAAATGGTTTCGGTTCGATTAATATGTTTTTTTGATGCTGAAGAAAAATCCAGTTCAGTCTTGGATGCTCTTGAGAGAACGTCAGGATTGCCGACCCTCGTTCTCATTGCTCTCGATCTGGTCTGGTGGTAACCGTATCAGCTCTCAATTGATCGGCGACACCAATTGTGTTCTCCCAACGGACTCAAACGCACGCTTTTCCTCCAAATCCCGCCGAGATCGTTGACCCCTCGTGTTGCGGTATTCGTTCTCGTGCCTTGAATGGTAAGATGTTCCATCTCCTCCGTAGAGCTGGTGACAGACTCCGCCGCCAGTGCCACCGATCGAGACACGATGCCGATGGCAACGACCAAGCGTGATTATTACGAGATTCTCGGGCTCCAGCGCGGCGCGACGCCCGACGAAATCAAGGGAGCTTATCGACAGCAGGCCAAGCGGTTCCATCCCGACCGCAACCCTGGCGACCAGGAAGCCGAGCGGAAATTCCGTGAAGCGGCCGAAGCGTACGAGGTCCTCTCCGATCAAAATAAGCGGGCTCGATATGACCGCTATGGTCACGCCGGACTCGAAGGAGCCGGAGTGCACGACTTCCGATCCGCCGAGGAAATCTTCTCCGCATTCGGAGATATCTTCGGTGGCTCCGGTCTCTTCGGTGATTTCTTTGGCCCTCGACGCCGAGGGCCGCGGGCCGGTTCTGACCTGCTCGTTCGGCTCGAAATCGAGCTGGAAGAAGCGGCCCGAGGAGCGACGAGAACAATTGAACTCGACCGACAAGAGTATTGCACCACGTGCAATGGGACCGGAGCTCGTCCTGGGACCGTTGCATCCACGTGCGACTATTGCGGAGGTCGAGGGCAAATCGTCACCGCTCGCGGCTTTTTCCAGATGGCCCAGACCTGTCCCGCCTGTGGAGGAGAAGGGGTTCGAGTCGTAGACCCATGCTCAACTTGTCGGGGATCGGGACGGGAGCTCAAACTTGTCTCGGTTCAGGTTCGCATTCCGGCTGGTGTTGATACCGGAACAATTCTTCAACTCCGGAACCAGGGTGAGCCTGGTGACCCAGGCGCTCCTCGAGGCAATCTTCGCGTCCAGATTCAGGTTCGCCCTCACGCCTTCTTCGTTCGCAAGGGCAATGACCTGATTTGCCAGGTACCCATCAGCTATCCCCAGGCCGCACTCGGTGCTGAAATCGAAGTGCCAACGCTTGACGGCCCCAGCCCACTGACCGTTCCGAGAGGTTCGCAGAGTGGCGATATTCTGAAGCTTCGTGGTCGAGGGATGCCAGACCTCTCTGGCTCTGGTCGAGGGGATGAGATGGTCGAAGTCTTGATCGAAACTCCTCGCCGACTTTCGGCTCGGCAGGAAGAACTTCTCCGCGAACTGGCAGAACTCGATCACCATGACGTCAGCCCGAAGCGCAAGAGTTTCCTCGAAAAACTTCGCGACTTCTTCACCGAACCCGAGGAGGGGGAAACCGAAACTCCCCAATGATTCGAGTCCCGGCGATTTGCTCGATTCTCTGAGCCCCCTCCCGCAACGAACTTGGACCCGACGCCCATGAGCGATTCGAATCCCCAGAACTCCTCCGAAGAGGTTTCGACCGACCCCAAGGCTCGAACCGCTGCCCAAGGGACCGACGCCACAAACGCTGCGATGCGACAGGAACTGGACGAAGTCGTCCGGCAGCGAGACGATTATCTTGAACAACTGCGTCGATCGCAGGCGGACTTCCTCAACTTCCAAAAGCGAAGCCGATCTCAGGCCGAGGCCGATCGCGTATATGCCGCTGCTCCCCTCGCTAATGATCTTCTCGCAGTTATGGATAACTTCGAACGCGCCATCGAAGCAGCCCGACAGTCCGGAGCCGAAGGAATCATTACCGGACTGGACATGGTCCACAAACAACTCCTCGATGCATTGGCGAAGCACGGCGTCGAACCCATCTCAGCGATGGGAGAAGCGTTCGACCCAAACATCCATGAGGCCCTCATGCAGCAACCCTCTGCCGAACATCCTGAAGGGACAGTCGTCGCCGAACTCAGTCGAGGGTATCGCCTGCAGGACCGGGTGTTGCGACCGAGTCGAGTGGCTGTCTCTGTGAAACCATCCTGAGCGGCCTCGGGCTTCAAAATCTCGAATCGATCCAACTCAATTCTCACACTCACCCTCCGGAGACCTCGACCTTCCATGCCGACCTACGACTACATTTGCGATAGTTGCAAGCATGAGTTTGAGGCCTTTGAGTCGATCAAGGCCGACCCTCAAACCATCTGCCCCGCCTGCCAGCAGGAAACCCTCCGCCGCAAGATTGGTGCGGGTGCTGCGATCTTGTTCAAGGGCTCCGGCTTTTACCTGACAGACTACCGGAGTGATTCCTACAAGAAAGCCGCAAAGGCCGATTCAGAATCCTCAAGTTCCACGAGCTCAAGCTCCAAATCAGATTCGAAGCCAGCAGCGTCGAGTGGTTCTACCTCTGACTGATCTGTGACAGACCGACCATGATTCGTGGTAAGTGCCCCTTGTGTGGCCGGGAGTTCGAAGGAACCGACCTCGGCTCCCTCCCACACTTCCCATTTTGTTCAGAACGGTGTCGGATGATTGACCTGGGTCGATGGGTGGAAGGAGCCTATACCATCCCCGGGGCCCCTACCTCAGCGCTCCCTTCTGACGAACTTGATGAAGAAACCGACGAGTAATTCTTCGGAAAACCGACGTTGACTCCATCGCTCGATCGAGTACGATCCCCAATCACAGGCTGGCTGCGTGTTTCAGCAAGAGGATCTCACCGAAATTGCCTGAACCAGCCTGATCGCTGCGTCCTGACCTGATTCGACAGCTCGACGCGAGGCCGCACGGACGGGGCCGCTCACCATTCGACCTCTCCCCCGAACGCCTTGCCCCCCGAGCCCTTCCGCATCGGTTCGGAACCCGTTGCGCGAAGGTCATCGCATGACGTCCACGGATGGGACTCCTCAATGCACCTCCTCGTCACCGGCGGCGCGGGCTATGTCGGTTCGACCCTGGTCCCCGAACTTCTCAATCGCGGCCACCGGGTCCGCGTGCTCGATTCGCTGAAGTTCGGAGGTCATGGGTTACTTCCTTGCTGCCAAAATCGTTTCTTCGAACTCCAAAAAGGGGACGTGTGCGACCCCAAGACCGTTGAAACCGCGCTCGAGGGCGTGGACGCGGTAATCCACCTCGCCGCGATTGTGGGCTATCCGGCTTGTAAGAAAGAGCCGCAACTGGCACAGGCAGTCAACGTCGACTCGACGAAGCTGATTCTGGAGAAGCGAAACAAGGATCAGAAGGTTTTATATGCTTCCACCGGAAGCATTTACGGATCGATCCCCGATTACATCTGCAATGAGAACACGCCACGGGCGCCGATCACCCTCTACGGAGAAACCAAGGCCAAGGCCGAGCAAATGGTGCTCGACGCCGGGAATGGGATTGCCTACCGGTTCGCGACCGCCTTCGGTGTGAGTAACCGAATGCGTCTCGACCTGATGCCGAACGACTTTACCTATCAAGCTGTGAAGAACCGCAACTTGATTGTTTATGAAGGCGGCTTCAAGCGTACGTTCGTGCATGTTCGCGACATGGCCCGTTCGTTCATCTTTGCCCTGGAGCGTTGGGACGAGGTCAAGGATGATGTCTACAATGTTGGCCATGAGAGCATGAACTTCACCAAACAGGATGTTGCCCGCAAAATTTTGGAACATGTCGATTATTACCTCCACTTCGCCGAGGTAGGCACCGACGCCGACCAACGGAACTATGAGGTGAGTTACGAGAAGATTCGGGCCAAGGGCTTTGAGACCACCATCGACCTTGACCGAGGCATCCGAGAACTGGTCCAGGCCGCGAAACTGATCGAGTGGTCGAACCCGTTCAGTAACGTCTGATTCGTCGCAGGCCGGGGGAGACGAAGACCAGTCGGTAGCGTGACTTTCGCGCTACCTTCAGTCTCCCTCAAGTCTGCGATTGAGCGCACCCTGCTTACTCAACGCACTGAGGGGACAGCGAGCGATGAAGGGTTTCTGGTCGGGCAAGCGAGTCACGGTCACCGGCGGAGCCGGGTTTCTTGGAAAGCACATCGTCGCGCGGCTCGAATCGTTCGGGGCCGAGGTCTACGTTCCTCGTAAGAGAGACTATGACCTCACGACCCTCGATGCTTGCCTACGTTGCCTGCTAGAGCATCCCTGCGACACCTTGATTCATGCAGCGGCCTATTACGGTGGCATCGGAATCAATGTGAATGAACCGGGGCAGCTTTATTATCAAAATCTCGTCATGGGTGCGAACCTCATGGAGGCGGCCCGCTTGACGAAGGTCGACAAGGTCGTCAACATCGGCACCGCGTGCAGCTACCCCGGCTATCTGGAAGGGGAACTCAAGGAGCAAGATCTCTGGGCTGGACCCTGTCACGCTAGCGTGGTCAACTACGGCCTGACGAAAAAAATGTTGGCGGTCCAGGGGGTCGCCTACAAGAAGCAATACGGCCTCGACTCGATCCACCTGATCCTGACGAACCTTTATGGGCCGGGCGACTCGTACAATCCAGACCGCTCTCACGTCGTCGCCGCTCTGGTACGGAAGTGGGTTGAGGCCGATTTGAACAAGGCCCACGAAGTTGAGGTCTGGGGCACTGGCAAGCCAATCCGGGAATTCATCTACGTCGAAGATTGTGCCGACGCGATTGTTCTCGCCGCAGAGGTCTACAATGACGAGACCTTGCCCCTGAATATCGGGACCGGCATTGGTACCTCGATCAAGGAACTCGCTGAGACGGTCCACGATCTCTCCGGGTTCAAGGGCACACTTCGGTGGAACGTCGACAAGCCCGACGGCGCAGCCAAAAAGGTCCTCGACGTGACCCGAATGACTCAGGTCCTCGACGGCTGGACGCCGCCGACCGACCTCCGGACTGGACTGGCCAAGACGATCTCCTGGTATCGTGCCAACAAGGATGAGGCCGACGCCAAATGGTGAGCGATATTCCGAAGCCCAGCTCTCCTCCCCGATCTGGCCGTCGCTGGCGAGCCGAACATGATCTTGAGGGAGCGACACGACCTCACACGGGATCGAGAATCGGCCAAGCCCGGCGCAGACCTCGCATCCTCTTTGTCAACCAGTACTACTGGCCCGATCACGCTTCCACCGCCCAGCATTTGACAGACCTGGCCGAGTCCCTCGTTGATCGGGGTTACGAAGTCCATGTCCTGTGTGCTCGGGGCCGATACGAGCCGGGGGTCGAGCCTCCGCCAGGTGAGGAAACTCACAATGGCGTTCAGATTCACCGGGTTCGAGCCACCTCACTCGGTCGGGGAAGCGTTTTCAAACGCATGACCGATTACCTGAGCTTCTATCTTGGGGCGGCCCACAAGGCGTTCACACTGCCGAAATTCGAGGTGGTTGTCACACTCACGACACCACCAATCATCGGCCTCGTAGGGACGATCCTGCGCCGTCTTAAGGGATCGTGTCAGGTGTACTGGAGCATGGACCTTCACCCCGACGCCAGCCTGGCAATCGGGCAAATGTCCAAACGGAATCCCATTGTCGCGGCCCTCACCTGGCTGAGCGACTTTGTCTATCGACAGGCCGACCGCGTGGTCGTGCTCGGACCCTACATGGCCGATCGCATCCGGGACAAGGGAGTCCGCGATGCCCGGATGGTTGAGATCCCGGTCTGGAGCCGCCAGGATGAGATCTTCCCGATCGCTCGTCAGGGTCATCCCATGCGAGCATCGCTCGGGCTTTCTGAGAAATTCGTTGTGATGTACTCCGGCAATCTCGGTCTTGCTCACTCAGCGACCGAGTTCATCGAAGCCGCTCGACGGCTCCGAGATCGGAAAGAGATTGTCTTCTTGTTCGTGGGAGGTGGGCCAAGGCTTCGAGAAGTGAGGGATGCGAAACAGGATGAGGGACTGGAAAACATCCAGCTCCTTGACTATGTTCCTCGCGAACAGTTGCACGAATCGCTCACCGTTGCAGACGCACACCTCGTCTCGATGCGGTCCGAAATGACTGGTATCGTTGTGCCCGGAAAATTGTACGGTGCCATGGCATCGGAGCGTCCGGTACTCTTCGTCGGACCGGATCATAGTGAGACAGCCGACACAATTCGGCAGGCGGGATGTGGGATCACAGTACGTCTGGGCGAGGTCGATTCGCTCGTTGATGCGATCACGTACCTCGCCGATCATCCGTCAGCCGCGACTACGATGGGGCAAAAGGGCAGATCTGCGTTCCTCGCCGAATTCGAGCGCGAAGGATGCTGCGAACAGTGGTCGGCGCTGATGGGGGAACTCGTCGGCGACTTGCGGCCCAGTTCGGTCCCGGATGGTCCAGCAGTGGTCTCGGCCATCCGTTAAGTCGGAAACGTTCATGGGTGTTGAATGATGCATTGAGGGATCGTCGCGTGATCGGGTAATCTTGGTGATTACTCGGGAGGCTGCGTCGATCCCCGCACACATCCCGGGGAATTCTCCCGACGATGGCGACGGGAACGCGGGGCGGCAGCCGTGACGAATGATCCTGACGATCCTCCGTACTATGAAGCCCCATTGACCCACCCAGCGGCGAACCCGCAAACAGAACCGGCGAAGGGAGTTTTCCCGACGACCCGGCGAGGGGCGGTCGCCGGGGCCCTGGTGATGTCGGCGGTGGGAGTGCCAATCGGGGCGATTGTCGCAATCGCCGGTTTGATGCTCAGCGCGATGGCATTCGGTGCGGGGCGAGGTTTCGCCGTTTCGATGTGGACGGTCCGGGGCCTCGGTTTCGCGCTGTCGTTTGCAGTCATCGGTGCCGTGTGGGGCGGGTTGCTGGGCCTGGTCCTTGCCTTGATGCGTAGGGGAAAGCCGCAGGGTTGGTCGTCCCGTTTCGCAAGCCTCCTTGAACGACCGATTGGGAGACGATCGAGCGATCAACCGAACAGGCCATCACGATTCTCTCGCCTGTCGCGGTTCTACTGGCGGGTGCTTCCCTGGGTGATCGGAGTGCCGGGGGTCGTTGCGATCCTCGTCGCATTCGCAGCGGGGTTCCGGATCGGCGCGGGGGTAGATGATCGGTTGGATTCGGCCATCGCCGCCGCCGATCAGAACGATCCATACTGGAGAATCGACGACCTCCTCGCTAACCGCACACCGATTGATCCCGAAGAAAACTCCGCCCTCGTTGTCGAGGATGCACTCGACCTGCTCCCCGATGGCTGGCCCGATCACGAACCACCTGAGATTCCGGGCTGGGTCAATCCTCCTCAGAGTGATCTGATGATCGCCCTCGATCGCCTCTCGGATCTTGACTCGAACGTCCGACTTGACGACTGGACTGAGGCGACACTCCGAGTCGAACGTGAGGAATACGAGGAGGCTCTTGTCCTCGCTCGACGAGTCGCCGATCTTGACCAGGGACGGCACGAGCTACGGATCGGCCCGGCGGTGATCGATACGCTCCTGCCTGAAACACAGGCATCTCGGACCGCTGCTCGATTGTTGAATGTTGATGTCGCAATCCTCGCCCAGGATGGCTTAGTTGACGAGGCCATCGACTCCAGCCGGGCCATCCTCGGCGTCGCCCGGTCAATCGGAGATGAACCGTTCTTGATCTCACAGCTGGTCCGTATCTCCATCGGCAGCGTCGCCATACAGGCTGCCCAGCGGACGCTCGGCCAGGGGGAGGCTTCCGACGAGGCTCTGGAACGACTCCAGGCGGATTCGATAGCCGAGTTCCGGCGCCCTCTCGTACTTCACGGGATGAAGGGGGAGCGAGCCACAATGGTCGAGGTGATTCGCCGGCTCGCCAATGAGGAAATCCCGATCAGATCCCTTAGTGGGACCGGATTCCTTGATTCTGAGGAGACGGTTTCCCCTGTTTCCCCCTGGGGGAAACTCACTTTCGAAAATCAGATGGCCCTTGCGCTGGATTTCATGAACGAAGCCGTGGCGATCGCTGCACTTCCGGCGTACGAGCGAGGCCCACGCTGGTCCGCATGGGAGGTCTGGATCGAGGAGGAGCGAGCGGAATGGCATGCCTACTGGACGAAGACCCTCCCAATCCTGATGACCCCCGCCTGTCAGGCCGGCGACCTTGCCCATCGGCGGTACGAGGCCGTACTTGGGTCGATGGTCGTTCTCCTCGCTGCTGAACGGTACCGCCTTCGTCACGGAGATTGGCCTGCATCGATCGAGGCCATTGACGATGAACTCCTTCCAGGCGTTCCCCTCGACCCTTTTTCGGGTGAGGTCTTCCGTCTCCATCGTCCCGAGGGGCGGTTCGTCGTCGCCTCGATCGGTCCGAACGGCCAGGATGACGGGGGTGAGTACGAGCCGAGGGCGTGGCCTCAGGGAGGGCCGGACGACGTGGGGGCGGTCGCCTGGGACGCGGAACTCCGGGGATCAGCCCCTCTGCCCTTCGACCCAAGGGAGGAGGACGACGACTCAGGGAACCGTTGAGTGTTCGGTCTCCTGGAGAGACGACTCCGAAGCAGAGCGCACATGTCTCTCGGTTTCGACCTCTTCTCAGACTATCGCGGAGGAATCAGGGGCCATTTGCGTCAACGTTGATAACTGGTGTGTGGGTAAAGGACGAATCGCTGAGCGAGGCGGAGGGAAAGATCGTCTCTCCGCTCGATGCGGCTCCAGGGGTCCTTCATTCCGGGAACCGAGTAAGCCACGCCGATAAGCATCAAGGTAACGAAGACCAATTTCCAGGCGTTCCGGCGAAGGCGTTCCAGCCCCGCGGCCGTAAAAAAGAAGACGAGCGGAGTGATCGGCAGGAGGTGCCGGACACCGAACGACTGTCCCGAGTAGTCTGTCCGACGGACGCCGAAGCTGTAATAAGCAAGCAACACAAGGGTGACGACCCCGACGACGACGGCCCCGGAGCGGAGACCTTCCTTGTGAGTGGCGATCGCGATTGCGAAGCCCATCGGGGCGAAGATCAGGACGGGGGTGACGGTCAGCCACCCCTGAGGACCGACGAGCAGCTCGACGAGAAAGAGTGATCGCGGGATCGTCTCACGGTACTGCCCGATCTGAGTCGCCCAGTAGGACCCTTCGTACGCGAGTGCCTCAGGATACATCTCGACCGGAAGCGGTGTTCCCGTCACCAACGATTGCAAGATACTGTGACCAAGCATGGGAACAATGGAGCCGATCACGAACGCAACGCCTGCTCGTTTTGATCGAACCGCCAACCAGAACCAAAGACCGATCCACATGGCTCCACCCGCCGGCAGGTCGATCGTGGCGGCAAGTGCGGCGAGAAACCCAGCAAGGCTCCCTCGTCTCCAATCTGATTGCTCCTCCGAATCTTGAAGCAGGATCAGGGCAAACGCGAAGGTCAACAGTCCCGCGGCAACGCTGTGATTGTTGAACGTCACGCCGTAGGTCAGCAGGAGCGAACCGAATCCGAAACCGATCGTGAGCAAATCAGCGAGGCCCCGGTGAACGTCGATCGTTTGGAACATTCGTCGCAAGGCATACAGGGCCAGTGCCGAGGGAATCGCAACCAGAATCCCCACGAGCGCCCGATTCACCGGCGCAAAGGACTCCACAAAGGCTCTGGGCGAACGCAAGTCAAACATCCGATACCCCGAGGCATACAACGGTCCATAAACGGCCGCTCCCAGTGCCGGAAGTACCGGAGGCTTGTCGGAGTAAAGCCTCTCCCGAAACTTGGCGAGATCGGGGGAACCACTCGGTCCGAGATAGGGAGAGTCATCGACCGAGAGCGTCCCTCGCTCCACAATCGACTCAATCGTCATGTACCGCGACCAGACGTTGCCGCTCATCCTGGGCGGTTCGGCAAGCAGGATCAGGGCTGCCCCAAAGATCACGGCAGGGATCGCCGCGCGAAAATGACCGATCGGCCTGGGCAAGCCAATGGTCCGATTGGCTGCAGAACCTGTGGCCATCGTTGTAGAATCATGAGAAACCATCACGGTCGATCACCGAAGGGATCATGGGGAACCCCCGCCGGAGGGTGGCGAAGGGGGCAATGGATCGTGTTTGGATTCTAACCTCAGGAGGCAGTCGTTGGCCAACTTCGCCACACGATCCGGAACCCCTGGCTGGGCGATTGCAGGGCTCGTTCTCGCGTTGATCTTTGCGGCCTGGTGGCGCGGACATACGTTCGCACCGGCGATGGAAGACTCGCTCGGCCTGGCTCCCTGGCCAGTCGTTGAAGGGGAATCAGAACCGCTCGATTGCGACGAGGCTGCGTATGCCTACATGGCCCGAAGGCTCTTCAAGGGCGACCGACTCTATGCGGACCTGAGCGAAAACAAACCTCCCCTCGGATACTGGATCTATTCCGCGTCGGCGGCAATCGGAGGGGCGAACGAGCTGACCATCCGATTGCTTCCGCTCCCGCTGGTTCTCGTTACGGTCGGTCTGGTCTGGTGGATCGGCTTGCGACTTGGTGGATCAATTGCTGCCGTAATGTCTGCATTCCTCTACGTCTTGCTTAGCACAGACCCCTATGTTTACGGCAATGGAGCACAGCTCGAACAGGCAATCAATTGCTTTGCAGTGGCTGGGTTGGCTGCGGTCCTCAGGGCGGAGCAAGAGCCGCGAAGACGCGGGACGTGGCTGATCGTTGCCGGGGTTTCGGTGGGATTGGCGACCGCGGTCAAACAGGTGGCAGCCCTCCATCTGGTGATTCTTGGAGTGGCCGTGCTGGCATTCCCTCGCCGAGACGACGACGGGGATTCCAGAGTCCTCGATCGGCTGCGATCGCTTGGTGCCCTGATCGTCGGGTTTCTCGGGGTCGCAGTGGTTGTGGTTGCGATCCTCTTTGCTCGAGGTGTTGCGGGAGACGCGTACGATGACATTATCCTGGCCGGGAGAGCCCTGGCGACGGATGTCCCGCCCGAGCTGAACGCCCCATCGCCCCTCATCCGATGGATGACGGGCAATGCCGATCCCAAGGGAGAGTTACCCCCTCCGTTCGGTTCCACGAAGTACCTCGTCTGGTGGGGACAGGGTTCCTGGCCGATCTGGCTAGTCGCGGTTCCGTCGCTCATCGGTCTGGCGATCCGTCGGCCAAGCATTGGCCGATGGGTTCTCGTCGGCTGGACCATTTCGGCGTTGGTTCAGGTCGTGGCCCCACGATTGTACTGGGCTCATTACTACCTGTTGCCGACTCCAGGTCTTGCAATGCTGGTGGGAGTGACGCTTGGGGACCTGGTGACATCAAGTCAGAAAACGTGGCGATCGTGGCTTCTCGTGCTTGGCCTGATCGGGACGATTCTGGTGTTCGGAGCAATTCAGGTTCGAGACTATCTCTTGGTTCCCTCCGAGCAACTGACAATTCGTCACAAAGGAGGAGGCCAGTGGGTCGAACTTCGAAAAATCGGTCGAGACCTTGGCGAACGAACCACCAACTGGGACGATCCGACTCTCCTGGTTTGGGGATGGCAAAGTCCCTTGAATTTTTACTCGAACATGGATGCTCCGTCGCGTCATTTCTTCACGAACAATTTGATGCGAGACTTTGCCGATCGTCCCCATCCGGTCGTTTCGCCAAAAATCGCCGAACTCATGACTGATCTTCAGGAGAACCAGCCCGACCTCGTCCTGGTAGCCTACCCCCCCTTTTCTGCGCTCAGAGAATTCCTTGAGCAAGGATACTTACCAACAAACCTCTACCGGATCCCGATCTCGCCTGATGGCCGGGGACTTTGGGTTCGTAAAGATCGGCTTGCGGAACTCACCCGATCGATGGCAGATCGGAACTGACGGGAGTCACAGCCGGCACAGAATCCTCAATGATCCGAACGTAACGCTCCCGGAGCGTTCCCATGATCTGCTCCCAACTCTGAGATCGCGCATAATCCCGGGCGGTTTCAGAAAGTTGTCGTCGAAGCTGGGCATCCTCTGCGAGCGCAACTAGAGCTTCAGCAAACCTCGATGGCGGGTCATTGGGATTGATCGCCAGACCGGTCCTACCGTGCTGAATGATCTCTGCTGGACCACCGTCTGCAAGGACGACGGCCGGCAGGCCCGAAGCCAACGCTTCAAGTACCACGTTTCCGAATGTTTCGGTGCGGCTGGCGAAGGCGAACACATCGGCTGCGGCGTAGTGGTCAGCCAGGTCTTCGCCCGATCGAAATCCGACGAAGCGCGCCATCGTTCCCAGCCGAGCTTCGATCAATGGTCGGGCAGGTCCATCCCCTACAATCAATAGGCGAATCCGAGCACATTTCTGCGCAGAGCCCGCGAGCGCCTCGGCAAGGTAGTCGATATTTTTCTCAACGGCAACACGCCCGACATAGGAGATTACGACATCCTCAGGGCCAAAACCGAGTGCTTTTCTCACCGCCTCCCGGCCTGGTCGGTCTGGTCGAAACAGCGCCGCATCGACTCCCCTGGGCCAGAGGACGAGGTTCTCAAAGCCCTGACTGTTGAGGTTCGCAATGGTTGATCGTGAAGGAACGTAGGTCTCATGGGTCCGATTGTGGAACCAGCGGAGATAGCGCCAGATCAACCCCCGAGCCCATCCAATGCGATAGTGATCGGAGTACTGATCAAAATTGGTGTGAAAACTAGAGACGACCGGGAGACCTTCCGCTTCGGCGTTTCGAAGGATAGCCAGCCCCAAAGTTGCTTCAGTGGCAATGTGGATCAGGTCAGGTCGAAACCGATGAATCGCCCGACAGACCCCCCGATACGGAGGACGAGGCAGCCGCACATCTGGATAAAACGGAATCCGAAGCGAGGGAACCCGGTGACAGGTCTCCGGCTGGCATGGTGTCCCATAATCCGGGTGGATCAGTTGGACCGCATCACCTGAGTCGTGTAGCACTCGCACAAGTTGGGAAAGTGTCCGAGATACACCGTTGACTTGTGGAAAGTAGGTCTCAGTGACGATCGTGATCCGCATCCCCACGCCTCGCCAAACCCGTCGAGTCGAGCCCGAAACGCCGGTCAACCTCAAGACGGCTTGTTCCTTGTGCTCTTTATCATCGCACGAGGAGAAATGAGAAACCATGTCATCTCTGGGCGTCCCTGGAAATTCTAGGTACGTGGACTGGCACGACCGAATACAAGGAAAACATTGCTTACTTTATAAAGATTATCATTTTTTGATTCTATTGTCGTCGTGCAAGGGCTGGATTTCTCTCGCAGACTGGAATCTGGATCATGGAGTCCCCTGATTTCATGCCGCCGACCGGAAACACTGCTCAGACATCAACCGCTTGCTCGTCGCAAGGCGCCGTGACAGACTGGACTCTCACTTCCCGACCGATTGGCATCTGATCGGGGTCGGGAACCGATCTGATTCTCGATCTCGGAGCAATGATCCGTGAAGCCCAATCCCGTCAAGCGGGCCCTTCGTGAAGGAAAGCCGCAGGTCGGCACCTGGTTATCCCTCGGGAGCACCTTTGCCGCTCGATTTCTCGCCCGCACTGGACTTCCCTGGCTGACCGTTGACCTGGAGCACACGCATACCGACATCCAGACAGCCGCGCTCATGTTTGGTGCCATCGCTGATGCAGGCTGCACCCCACTGGCTCGCGTTTCCTGCTGCCGGCACGACTTGATCAAGTCGGTTCTCGATTGCGGAGCCATGGGCATCGTCGTGCCGATGGTCATGACTCCGGAAGAGGCTCAAGTTGCCGTTTCCGCCTGTAAGTACCCTCCTGTCGGCAATCGGTCGCTCGGTGGATCGTTGCATGCCTTGAACTACGGGACAACGGCTGAGAAATACTACTCAGGAGCCGACGAGGAAATCCTCGTTGTAATCCAAACCGAGCACATCCACGCCGTCGAGCGAGCCGACGAGATTTATGACGTTCCCGGCATCGACGCGATCTTTGTTGGACCAAACGATCTGGCTGCCTCTCTCCGGGAAGCCAAAGGTGTGACACCCACCCCTGAGCGGGTCGAGGAGGTCTTAATCCGGATTCGGGAGGCTGCGGCCCGTCATCGCGTTCCCTGCGGGATCCATGTCAAGGATGCAGACGACGCGCAACGAAGAATCGACGAGGGATGGCAGTTCATCGCTGTTGGGAGCGAACTCGCGATGATGCTCCAATACGCAACCGCACTGGCCGATCGCTTCAATCAGGGAGATGCTGCTCCTGAGCTTGCGAACTACTAATCGCGCGTCGAGCCTGGCCTGCTCCCTTGAACCCCGAGGCAATGGGGACAATACCTCTGGACCGTTCCGAGCCTTTCTCCTCGACGCTCGAACGACAACCACCCCATCCCAGGGGTCGGACCGAAATTGACATGGGAGTTACGTGATGGCGGTCCTCCTGATCGGCACCCTCGACACGAAAGGTCGGGAACTCGAATTTCTCCGTGACCGACTTCGGTCCGAGGGTCTGCGGGTCCTGGTGATCGATGCCGGATCCGGTGATCCCGTGGCAATCGAGGCTGACTACCCACGCGATCGGGTCTTCGAGGCCGCCGGATCGTCACTCGATTCGGTCCATCAGCATCGTGATCGGGGCCGAGCAGTCACGGATGCGGCACGAGGTGTCGCTCGCCTGGTCGAGCAGTTGGTCGTTGAGGACAACGTAGAGGGGATTCTCGCGATCGGGGGTTCGGCGGGAACGACAATTGGCACTTCAGCAATGCGGGCCGCTCCCTTCGGTCTCCCAAAAGTCATGGTCAGCACCTTGGCCAGCGGACAGACCCGGCCGTATGTTGGTGGGAGCGATCTCATGATGCTCCCATCAATCGCAGACCTCGCCGGTCTGAACGGGATCACCCGTCGCGTACTTACTAACGCCGCCGATGCAATGATCGGCATGGTCCAGGGGCAATCGAAACCCGACCTCCACACTAGGGCTTCCGATGGCAAGCTCATCACCGCCACGATGTTTGGTGTGACGACGCCCTGCGTTGATCGGGCTCGCAACCGGCTCGAATCCCAGGGTGCCGAAGTGATCGTCTTTCATGCGACCGGGGTGGGTGGACAGGCCATGGAGCAATTGATCCGGGACGGTCTCGTCGATGGTGTGCTCGACCTCACCACGACCGAACTCGCCGACGAGCTTGTCGGAGGTGTCCTCTCAGCAGGCCCCGATCGCCTCTCAGCCGCAGTCTCCGCGGGCATTCCGCAGGTCGTCAGTGTCGGGGCCCTCGATATGGTCAACTTCGGCCCTCTGGAAACGGTCCCCGAGATTTTCCGGGGCCGGCTTCTCCATCTCCATAATCCAACGGTTACCTTGATGCGGACTCAGGCAGACGAATGTGAAGCCATTGGGCACCGCATGGCTCAGGCCCTCAGAAACGCTCGTGTCGAAACAGTTGTCCTGATCCCGGAACTCGGTGTTTCCGCGCTCGATGCTCCTGGTCAACCCTTTTTTGATCCCGAGGCGGACGCCGCGCTGTTTTCGGCCATCCGAGAAGGACTGAAAGGATCGACGCACACGCGAGTCGAATCGCTTCCCATGCATCTCAATGATCCAGCGTTTGCAGATGTCGCAGTCGAACGACTCCTCGCGGCAAGGAAGGGAATGATCCAGTGACTCGGACGAGTATCTTAGATCAATTCCGACGGAAAATCGCCGAGGGCAAACCCATTATCGGTGGTGGAGCCGGAACCGGCCTGAGTGCCAAGTGCGCCGAGGCGGGGGGAATCGACCTGATCATCATCTACAATTCGGGCCGGTTCCGAATGGCCGGTCGAGGGAGCCTCGCAGGTCTGATGCCCTATGGCGACGCCAACGCGATCGTCATGGAAATGGCTCGCGAGGTCTTACCGGTGGTCAACCACACACCCGTCCTGGCCGGAGTCTGTGGCACTGACCCCTTTCGAGTGATGGATCGATTCCTCGTCGAGGTGCGCGATGCCGGGTTCGCCGGCGTCCAGAATTTCCCGACCGTCGGATTGATTGATGGGCAATTTCGCAGAGGACTTGAAGAAACTGGTATGGGCTACGACAAGGAAGTCGACATGATCGCGCGAGCCCATCGGCTTGGTCTCTTGACCTGCCCCTACGTCCATGATGAACACGAATCCTACGCAATGGCCAGCGCTGGTGCCGATGTCGTGGTCGCTCACGTCGGGCTTACCACCAAGGGAATGATCGGAGCGCAATCCGCCCTTGGGATCGACGAGGCAATCGAACGTGTTCAGGCAATGGCCGACGCCGCTCATTCGGCCCGAGAAGATGTTCTTGTCCTATGCCACGGTGGCCCCATCGCCGAGCCATCCGACGCGGGAGAAGTGCTGGCTCGAACCCGGGGAGTCGTCGGATTTTTTGGGGCAAGCAGTATCGAGCGACTCCCCACCGAGCCGGCCATTACGGGCCAGGTTCAGGCCTTCACATCGTTACGATTGCCCGAATCGTGAATCAGCGATCGCGATCATTTCGAGGAGGTATCGGCCTCGGGATCGACCGACTCGGTGCGACCTCGGACGAGTGTCCGCGTTTGTCCCTCCTGAACCACCTCGCCTCGCTGGTTGACCACTTGACGGTTCCAGGTCACAACACCTCGTCGACCTCGGGCTCGGGGTTCGAGCGCTTCGACCCGGGTGATGACCCGAATGGTGTCGCCGGGAGCGATCGGTTGACGAAATGACCAGGAGAGAATTTCCAGAAACGCGAGCGTCTCGACGCGAGGGGCCGTGGTCCCGAGGCCACTGGCGATTGCCAGACCGAGCAGTCCATGGGCAACCGGTTGCCCAAATGGCCCTTGCCGAGCCGCCTCATGGTCCACATGCAGCGCATTAAAATCACCAGAGAGTCCCGCAAACAGGGAAATCTCCGTCAGTGTAATCGTCCGAGAGACACTCTCCCAAGCCTCTCCGATCACCAAATCCTGGAAGTACAACACCTGGACATTGTAAACCTTCACCGATCTATATTCCTCGCGGTAACCCTCAAGTGAGAAACAGGTTCGGCTTCGTCCCCCGGGTTCAAGGAGATCTCGAGAGCATCGCCTTGAGTCGTCGTCCAAAGACCGATTGAAAGCTCGGATTTGAACCGCTTGCAACGATTCGACTCAAAGAATTCTGTCGATGGTCTCTTTGGCACAAGGATTGTACCGTGGTACGATCCTCTTCTGCAGCCTCGACTCAATTTCGTGACGAGCGACGGCGACCGACGAAGGGAGCTCATCGCATGAAGGTGCTCATCGCCGATGATGATCGGAAGGTGGGGGCTAGCCTCCAACAGATTCTGAGCAGAATGGGATATAGTGTGGCAGCAGTGGCCGAGGATGGCCAGCGCGCAATCGAAATGTGCCGCCGCACACTGCCAGATGTGGCAATCCTCGACATCGAAATGCCCGGTCTCGATGGCCTTTCCGCGGCCCGACAGATCGCCCAGGATCCTGGAACCCCTGTGATTATTTTGACCGCGCACGGTCAGCCCGAACTGGTCGAAGCCGCAATCCAGGAAGGGGCGATCCAGTATCTTCTGAAACCAGTCACTGGTCCAGCACTCAACGCTGCCATTCAGATGGCTGTGGCCAAGGCCAGGGAATTGGATCAATACAAAAAACGGAGCGAGGAACTTGAGGCAACGCTCCGCGATCGAAAAATGATTGAAAAGGCCAAAGGCATTATCATGTCTCGAAAGAATTTGACTGAAGCCGAAGCCTTTCGTTTCCTCCAGCGCGAAAGCCAAGATCGCCGAATCGCGATGGCGAAGCTCGCCGAAACTATTGTTCATGCACACGAGTTGATTTGATTTTTCTGATGATTCTTGTCAATCGTTCCCCAATCGGCTCTCTCCAACCGGTTGACACAATGGCCGGTCGGACTGTAGCCTAAATTTGATTAAGGAGGAAAAATCTCGAATGATGAGTTTGAACTCCTCGTACGATGTCGGCAGTGATTGCTACTCTTGATCCTTTTGCCAGGCACGTGTTTTTTCTCTGAGAGATCGATTCGCCCCTCAGGCAACTGCTATGCATGGATGTGCTGAGTCCGCTCCCACACCGTTCGGGGGAGCCTTTAGGACGGTGCAGGATGTTCCCGAATTACGGGATATTCTTGCGGCGCTCAGCGATCATTTTGAAAAGCCCTTAATTGGCATTCGCGATGCCGTGGAGTCGCTCCTGCTGAACCCGGCCATCCCGCAAGCCGTGCAACCTCACCTAGCAACTGCAGCGACCATGTGTAACGATGTTGCAGTCCTCACACAACGCTATCTCGATTACATCGAGCAGGTTCAGGCATTGCCTTCACCACAATGTCTTGCCGTTCGACCCGATGAGCTACTCGTGGAGATTGACCGACAAGTCATGCCCGAAGCCTTTGGGCGAGGGGTTGCCTGGAACTGTGCGCTTGACGGACCGATTCGTCCGATCTTGACGGATCGAGTCCTCTGCCTTGAGGCCTTGCTGGAGTGGGCGGTGTTGGCGGTCGAATCCGCGAAACCGGGTGATTCGATATCGCTGGTCCTGACGTCCAGCCCGTCAGAGCAAGGTAGAACCAGCCGGCTGTCGATGGTCTCGACTGCGGAAGAATTGATCTCCAACTTCACCAGTCTCCGCGAAGACCCACTGTTCAGTCGTTTTGTTTGCCTCGAGGAAGTGGGAACGGATGCAGGCTCTCGGCTGGCATTAAGCCTCGAACGACTTGAGATGCTTGGGGTTGAGGTTCGATGCTTCGCAGCGGATGGAGAGCTGATTCGCTCTGCCGAGTTCACGTTTCCTGAAGCTCCGCGAAGCGCTCGAGGTGATGCCTTCAGCATGGATTTCAGTGAAACACTCAATGAGTGAGCTGGCCGCGTTATCGTCTCTGCCCACCGTAGGTCATACGAATCAGCGTGCCTTGACCTGGCTTGCTGAGAATCGAGAGAGTCCCTCCATGCCGACGCCAGATACTGTTTGCAAGACAAAGGCCGATCCCCAGTCGACCTGGTTTCGTTGAGAAAAATGGATCGAGTGCTTGTTCCTGGACCATAACATCCATGCCAAGCCCATCGTCCTCGATGATCAAACTCGTCCACTCCAATTCTTCAACCTGCGATCGGATTGAAATTTGTCCACCGTCAGGGCGGAGTGCCTCGATTGCATTGAGAAGCAGATAGCCAAACATCGATCGCAGTTGCGACGGATCACCTTTCAAGGTTGATATTGGCTTACTGTCAACAACCCAGGAAACGTTGGGGTACGCCAACGCCAGTTCGGAAACGACCTCCTGAATGAGACCAAACAGATCAACTGACTGATCGAGCGGTTGTGTCGAGGACCGGGTAAAGTCAATCAGACGACGAGCAACCCCTGAAGCTTTGACCGAAACGTTAACGATCAAGTCCACCGTTTCAGACAGCTCAGGATCCGACTCCGATGGACTCGACAGTTTGAGAATCTCGGCGTTGCTGACAACCGCACTGAATGCGTTGATGAGATGATGGCCCACGCTCGACGCAAGATGCGCGAGTTGCCGTTCCCGATCGGGTCCATAGGTCGTGGGTGTTGGATCTGGCATGAATCGAAGCATAATCGAACGCGAGTTCAGTTGCCAGCGACCGGAGGCTCTGGGTCATTGAACTCGCGGATTAACCGAGCTTCGATCCACGCTGCATAATCGCGAACACCACCACCCCGGCCAAACTCAGTTGCGAGGATCAAAAACTGTCCTCCCGAAACGTCCACATCCACGGCAATAGGGTCAACTCCCGAGGACACGGGAGGCGATGCATATCGCTCTTCCCCATCAACCAGCACCCGAAACACCACATTGCCAAGCGGGCCGGCGAGATCATCCAGTGCAACACAAGCCTGAAAGCGTTGATCCTGAGGCTGCAAACGGTAAGCAACCAAGGAACGACTTTGCGTTCCCAGACCTCGGAGAAATTGACGACCGTTAACGGTAATCGGGTGCCCGAAAACCGTCTTGTTTTTCTGGACAGGACGAGCCGGTCCCACATAAGCAACGGTCACCTCACGGGCCGCCTCAAGTTCCGAAAGATAAACAATCGTCTCGCTCAGAGCGTGTATACTGGCGATCCGATCGACTGGCGATTCAACCTCAACGCCAAAGCGTGTCCGACCTTTCATTCGGCCCTCTCGAACGCTGAGATCGACCAATCGAAGTCGGGTTGCATCGGTGAAGACAAGATCAAATGAGCGTCCCGGAATCTCGGGAATTTGCAGTAAACCCGGATCGAGCCCCACTGCATGCACCATTTCCTTAGGGAGCTTCTGCAGACGATTGGCGTCGAGGTAGGAGACTCCGGACTCGTCGAGCGCCGAAAAGGTCACATCTCGTTCGTCTCCATTGACCAGATAAAGACGGTCAGACTCGCGATCAGCACTTCGAAGGTCGAATAGGGTTCTCTCCTCTGTCTGAGGATTCAGATCGGGCATAATTGAAAAGCCAACGACCACCTCTAGTGGGATGCTCAACGCTCCAAAGATGGAAGACCTGACCGAAATGGTCCGTTCGTTGGCGGCATCGAGTTGCCCCCGAATCTGGTCGCCAAGGGGTAGCACCACGAGCGGAGCGTCTGGGACCTTCTGTGTCACGATCGGGCGATTTCTGAACAACTTGACCAGGTCCTCTCCCCGAAGCACATGATCCATGCCCTGTTCATCAACGAGAGCAATTTCGCCTTCGGGCGACATGGATCGAATTCGACCCGTAATAATCGATCCGTCAATGAAGAGCGCATCGAAGACCGGATCGGACGGGAGCGGATCTGGAGCGTCCTGAGCGGCCGAGCAGAATCCTGCCCCCACCAGCCAGAGCGTCCACACCCATCGCGAAGATCGAGAAGCAATTTTCATGGTTGCAGGAACTTCTCTTGCACTGATCGAGCAACAAAGGCTCGCATCGAGGAGGTCCCCAGGTCGATCCTGGATCAACCCTCGGAAACCGATTATCGCTGAAAGATCGGCAGGCAACTAAAGGGAAGTTGCAGGATGATCAGGGCCATTGCCGTTCCATAAGCCGGTCCAAACCCGTCGGACCAAGAACCATCGGGTTCCTGATCGTTGAGCAGTTCGTCTCGGATGGCGGGATACCACCGATTCCAATCATCACCACCTCGAATCCACATGGCCTGCGCCGCATAATAATGGCCATAAAAGTAATGAGGAAGTCGGCGAAGGAAACGATCATCGGGCCGGTGTTGCTTCAGATATTCGATTCCGTCGTCCACCGCTTGATCGTTATACACGGCAGCACTGTAAAGGGCCACTACCCCTGCAGCCGAGCGCGGGAAGGCACTCGAGCCGCCTCGTAACATGTAGCGGAAGCCCCCGTCAGGGTTCTGAGCCTGATTGACGTATTCGATGCACTCTTCGACCGTCTCCTTCGGCACGAAGAGTCCCGCGTTCCGAGCGGCTCTGAGCGCATTGATCTGACAGATCGTGACAGACAGATCCGCATCGTCCCGGACGGGCTGATAACGCCATCCACCTTCTTCATTTTGTGTGTCGATAATGAGTCGTACAGCTCGCTCTAGGATCGGGCGAAGCTCCGACCGACGGGACATACCATACGCCTCAGCGAGAAACAACGTTGCGAACCCATGCCCATACATCGGGTTGTTGGAAGGGGGAGGACTGGAAACAAAACCCGAGGCATCGGCACACGACATGACATACCCGAGTGCCTCATCGATGTACCTACCGTACGGACCTCGGCCCGGCGACGAGCCATTGCCCATGAAGGCCAGGCCCGCAAGACTTGAAATCGCCGCTCGATACGAACCGCTGCCATACGACCCATCGGGAGCCTGGTTCGCCCCGAGCCACGAAAGTCCATCATCGATGGCCCGGAAAGTCCGATCATCCACCAACTCCGCCGCTCCCTCGGGCACTTCCCCGGTCCGTCCTTCCCGAAATCCCGTATCCTGGCGACCCGAAACAGACGAAAGAGGACCTGCGACCGTTGCTCCGAATCCGGAAAACGCCAGTTGCGTGAACCGACGTCGTGAGAGGCAAGAAGAACGCTTAAACGGGTGTTGCCCCATGGTCGGAACTCCGGAATTATTCGAAAATCAACGGTCCCGTGGCGAAAATTACCGTTCCACGCCCTTCTTGGCCACCGACAGAAAATATCGCTCAATGAGCTCGCGACGTTGATCCAGCGGCATCATGCGGCTGACGTTCCCCATGACCTCTCGGAGCGAATCCTGAAGATGGCCCCACGAATCCTTGGCGTTGACGAGCGCGGGATTCTGTTCGGGAGTTTTGGGGGGAGCGCCGGTTTGTTCGCCGTTGTTCTCGCCGTTCTGATCTTGCCCTTGGTCTTGCGGTTGCTGACCCGCCATCTCGGTCTGCTGTTGTTGCCGTTGCTGTTGTTGTTGCTGCTGTCGGATACGACGGAGGAGTTCGTCGAAGTCGCGGACAATCTGTTCCTGCTGTTCCCGGGTCTGACCCCCGGTATCGAGTTCGGAAAGGCGTTTCTCGACCTCTCGCATCTTCTCCATGGTTTCCGAAAGGGGACCACCTTCTTTGGACGCCTGCTGACGCTGGTCTTCATCCTTTGGCGGATCGATTCGACCGAGGAGTCGTCGAAGATAATCATCGAATGCCTGTTCTTCGCGATCGAGCTCACCTCGGGCCTCATCCCGAAGGCGGTCGGGTCGGTCGGGCATTGCGTCGAGTCCCAGGTCCGACGGAGCCTGGCCGTCGGCGTCGGGTCGATCAGATCGTGGACCGATGAGACCTTCGAGCAGCTTGTCAACATCGGCCTCATCGTCCCCGAGAGGCGTGGGAGTCGATTTCTTGTCCTCGTCACTCGCCCCCTTCACGTCTGACTTGGCCTTTTCAGAGGGTTTCGTGCCTTGCTGAATCTCGTCCAGCAGGCGATCGAGGGCATCATCCTGGGCCGATGCCGTCAGGCCGCCCCCGAGGACCAGGGCCAGCGTCAGAATTAGGAATCGAGTCGCGGGCATGGGTCAATCCTCCAGTCCGTCGGGCCGCCGGGGACGAATAAGGTCACGAAGCAGGTCGGCGATCGTGTGCTGATCTTCTTCCAAACGAACGAACTCCTGTTCCTGAGCCTCCGACAGTGGTTCATCACGTTGCTTGAGTTCGTCCAATTCCAGGGTGCGGAGATTGATGTCTTCCTGCATGGCTTTGAGCATGCGAATCTGAGCCTCCGCAGGAATGCCGTCCCCCTGATTTCCCTGGCCGGGTTGCCCCTGACCGCCGCCTTGTTGCTGCTGTTGGCCGCCCTGCTCTTGATCCTCCTCATTGGGCGGATCAAGCGAGGCAACCAGCCGTTCGAGCCAGCGACTGGCATCTTCCTCGGCTCGTTGCGTCTCAGAACCCGTGTCAATCTCGCCAAGGTTCTCCGCGGCCTCTACCATCCGAGCGATCGCTCGTTCCAGGGAGAGCTTGAAGACCGGGGCACCATCCAGGCGTTCAGCCAGGGAGGCTGTTTCGTCCTTTAAGCCAGCCTGGGCACGACCAAGGTTGCGGACATCGAAGCTGTCGGCCCGGGAGAGTCGTCCGCCGCCCGCCCGTCGACGTGCTTCAAACGCTTCAGTTTCTTCGAGCAATCGCTTCTGACGATCATTGTACGCGCGAAGTTGGTCGCGAATCTTCGCAAATTGCTCCATCAGGAGGCGATCCTGGGCCTCCTGAATTGCCTGATCAGTATCGGCAATCGCCTGTTCGAGGTCTTTGAGCGCGTCTTCCTCATTGCGGATGGCGGCTTCGCCATCACCTTCATCAAGGTTCTGGCCGGCGTTCCCCATGCGAGATGCAGCTCTTGAACCGGCCCGGGCGGCCTGATCGGCTCGAAGTTTCCGAAGCTTTTGCAACTGACGGCGGAGCTCTTGCTCCAGTTGCTCCTGCTCCTTCGCAAGTTCCTGAAGGCGGGCGCGATCCGCCTCACCCCCCTGCTCTCCTCCGGCTTGTTGGCCCCCTTGAGCTTCTTCTCCGCCGGGCTGCTGACCCCCTTGGGGATTGCCCCCCTGCTGGCCTTTTTGCCCCTGAGCTTGGCGGGTCCGTTCGAGGAGATCCTCCTGACGGCGTTGAGCTTGAGCCAGTTCCGATCGGGTTTCTTGAAGTTGTTTGAGCAACCGTTCCAGATCATTTTCACGACGGTTCTTTAGGGCATCGACGAGGTCTTGCATGGCCTCGCGCCCCTTGTCTTGAGCCTGACCTGCTGGCCCCATCTGGTTTCGGCCGATCTGATCAGCCGCCTGGCCGAGTTCGGCCGCAGTGCCTTCGCGTTGAAGCTGTTGAAGGGCCTCCTTCATCGCCTCAGCCGCAAGTGGATCGCTTTCGGCCAATCCCTCGGTCAGCTCATTCATCCGATTGCTGAGATCCTGAAGTTCCCGAGAGACATCGCGTTGACGATCGGACAGATTCTGAAGGTCGGCCTTTTGTTCCGCGTTCAATTGGTCAGGCGTCTTGCCCATCAACGAGGGATCGGTGGCTCGTTGCTCGGTTTCTTTCTTTACGGAATCCTGATCATTAAGGAGCCGCTCGGCCTCGCGAGTCACTCCTCGGAGCGTTTCAAATTCGCTGAGACCCTGAAGCATCCCTTCGAGTTCTTGGGCAATCGCCTGCTGACTTTGCCGAGACTCATCGAGCGATTGGCGTGAATCAGACTCGCCGGGATCGCCTGGGTTGGAGGGTTGCGGCGCTCCCTCCGCGGCGGGAGCAGAAGGTTCGGACGGCTCGATTGGAGCGGTTTCTCCGGCAACCGCGCCATCGGCCTGACCGGCGGGAGCTTGTTCACCTCTCCGAGCATCCGGTTCGGCATCACCGGACTCTGCTCCCGGTTCACCGCCACGTCGCTGGCCTTCGAACTGCGGCTCAAGATCGCGGATTGCCCGAGAGATTCCCTGCTCGGCCGGACGAAGATGCTCGGCTCGAATCCGATCGACAGCCGCTTTCATCTGCTGCATTTGATCGGCGACCTCCGGGTCGGACATCCGGGAGTTTTCCATATCGTCCAGGAAGCGCTGGATGCGGTCACCCAGACCGTTACCCGACTCATCGAGCCGCCCGCCAACCTGTCGCTGCATGACGGACGCTTCTCGGAGCCGATCGCCGGTCTCTTGCTCAATCTGACCGGCAGCATCGAGTTCATTGATTGCCTCGCGGACGGGAGGCATGGCGAGTTTTTGCATCTCAAAGATCCGTTCGATTTCTTCTCGGATCTCTCGCCGACGATCATCCAGTTGTCCTCGATACTCCTCCTCGGAAATCACCCGGATTCGTACCAATCGGCTCCGGGTCAGGTGCGGCCCTTCGTCCTCGGGGCTGCTGTAGAAGTCTCGGGCCTCTCCAGAAACCGAGATGATCGAACCAGGAGTCACGTTCAAGGGCGCAAGCTCAAGTCGATGCTCCACTTCTTGGGAAAGCGAACGGCCTCCGTCGATCGACGCTTCTGCTGTCCAGAGGGGCACAACATGGTCCTCAGCCTCAGCCGATTCAGGCTTGGTGACCGTGTAGAGCAGGCGAACCAGTTGAAGTCCGTAGTCATCCTCTGCCCTGATTCGAAGAGGAACGGTCGCCGTGACCGGAACAGAGACATCAAATTGTGGTTCGACAATCAAGGCAAGCGGTGGTGTATCTGTGATCGTCCGGAGTTCGTAACGCGTCGCCTCGGGGTTGGAGAAGCCGTTCTGATCGCGGAGCGAGAACCAGAAAGATCCAGTTCCTTCTGCATCAATCGAGGCCAGCAATCGAGCGCCATCCTCCTGCATGGAAACCGGGATCTCAGTTGGCTCGTCATGAAGCATCAAGCGAGCGGAGCTTAATGGCTTGTTGGCCCGAGCATTGAACTGAATGACCGAGCCCTCAAGTGCTCGGATCTGGGTTTGGTCGGAGGCAAGCGTTTCCACGGCGGCCTCTCGCTCCGCATCGGTGGCGAATGGCCGGGTGTATGCCGGAGGCACAAGTTGAACCTGAACCTCATCGAGCGAGGGAGGTGGGACCACGGCCACATTCACCCAATCGGTGGTATCGTCTCCCGCAGTGACATAGAACCGAAACGACTGATTGACCGCATCGAGACGACCGTGAAACGTACCTTGCTCATCCGGTCGAAGAGCCGAGTTGATCGTCTCGCCATCTTCGAATCGGTAGATGATCCGCGCCGATCCGGGAGGGCGGCCTCGGAGCGCGCTGTCGAAGAGCTTCAATGGAGGGGCGACATGACTCAATACCTCAAACCATGCCCGAGGAGGCACCACGGGAAGTTCTCGACCGACACCCGCCTGGGCGGTCAGTTCGAACGGCATACCCCGGGCGAGTTTGGTCGGAGTTTCTGCGATTTCCAGTTCGGTTCGCTTGGGCCAGGCAACCTCATCGAGCAAGAAACGTCGGGCAGCAATCGACTGAAATTCTGGTGCGATGAATGTTTCGAGGAGAAGCACAGCCACGGCCCAGCCTGCAAGCGACCCAGCCAACCGCATTGGCCTCGGGTCAAGGATGGCCTGAAAATCAAGACTCTCAATGTCTCCCATCGCCTGAGTGATGGTGAGTTCCCGAAGCGCCTCAGACCCGTAACGACCATCGGCGGCATCAGAAGCGCCTCTGGCCTTGAGAAATTCAATGGTGCTTGAAAGGCGATCGTTGAGATGCGGCCATCGACGTTCAATCAGCAATGCGAGCCGGAGATCATCGAACGGGAACAGCAACGGACGGATGAGTTCTCGCCATGCGACCAGCGCCACGACGACCCCTGCGACGACAAGCGTGACCACCCGAACGTTCCACGTGAGAGGCACAAACCAGTCGATCCAGGTCAGCGTGATGAAGGCCATGACTGCGGCAAAGATCGTCCAGCACAGGCCCCTCAAAATGAGGACCCGTCGGAGGCGACCTCGGAGCCCGGCGATTCGGTGATCGAGCGTTTCCATCATCTCGCCGCTCCTCTCACGTGGAGAACGTTCCGTTCCAGAAGTCCTGAACCGTTTCGTGTGATACTCATATCATTTGTTTACGCTTACGCAAGACCCATTCCGTGGTCAACAGACCCAGAAACAGGGACAGCACACGCCAGTCGTTCCAGAGTGGAATGGGTGGGTCTGTGTCGAGCGGGATCTTGCGTGCCGGTGGAAGGTCATCGAGGAGATTTTCGGCCTCAAGGATTGAACGGTACTCTCCCCCCGAGAGGGACGCGGCCCGAATGAGTTCGGCCTTGTTGAGCTGAACACGATCGCGTTCATCGGCCGGAGGCTCGATTCGGAATTCGGCTGTTGGGATTTCCCCCTCCAGCACTGGCGGAGGGAGCAGTCGAACGCGATAGTCCCCAGGCACCGGATTGGAGAGAATGCCCTCAAACGAGTCGGCCGAGTCCCCCGTCGATCGGAGAACCAGGCGTTCGGGTGGGCGGTCTCCTCGCTCAATCTCGACCGCGACCTCTCCCGATCGAGGGGCAAGGCCGGCGCTCAGGAACCGAGCACGCACGAGAACCGGCTGATCCGATTGATAGATTGATCGATCGGTGGCCAGTTCTGCCGGGCGGTCTCGGCTCAGACGAGAGCGAGCCATGAAGCGGATGGTCTGCACCCAAAATCGTCCGAAGTAGCGGTCTGCGGTTCCGATCCGCCAGCGCCAGGTGTCGTCCAACCCGAAGTATAGTGACTTACCTGCCCCGACAAACTGATAGGCCACCAGCGGCACGGGACCGTCTGCTCCGACCGCCGAGGGATGCTCGGCCAGGACGAAGGCAGCCGGTTGCTTCCGAGGAGACTCCAAGAACCAGTAATGAAGCGGAAGGTTTTCCCAAATTTCCACGCTCACGGCTTCTTCGTCTGCGAGCCGGAAAATGGGACTCGCGCGGCCGTCGGCGGTAAGGTTCATCCGAAACGGTTGAACCGAATCTCCCCCCTGAAAGGGATTTCGAGCTCCTGTCAATTGTACGGGGATCAACGGCTCCAAAGGCGTCCCCTGATACGAAATCGGGTTAAAAAACTCTCCCGATGCGAAAACGAGCCCGCCCCCTTCTTCTGTAACGAAATCCGCGAGCAACTGGAGTTGTGAAGCGCTGAAGTAAAGTGGATCGGCATCCCCTAGAATCACCACGTCGTAGCTAAAGAGGCCATCGTCTCCCTCCGTCGCCGTCGGAAAGTTCGGCAACGCCACAATGTCCTGAGCGCTGTACTCGGGGTCGGCTGTTTGCAGCACCACATGGAGTTCGATCGACTCGGGTCGGCGTTCCAGAAAGGTCTTGAGATATCGATATTCGTATCGTGGCTGTCCATCGACTAGAAGGACCTTGATCTTGTCTTCCCTGACGGCGATCGTGCGTCGAAGGCGATTATTTTCGACCCCGTCTTCTCGAGGCTGTGCCTCGGCAACTACGACATAATCAAACCGTCCGGTTTCCTGTGGCAGATAAACGACCTCGAACGGGACAGCCTGACCATCGGCCGGGGCTTCTACCTGCACTGAGGCCACCTCTCGACCACTGGCAAGAGCATCATCCCCCGAGTCCGGAGGAGTCTCGAACAGCCGAATAGTAATTGGCAAGCCTTCGAATCCTCGGGACGAGAGCTTGGCATCGAACCGGACGGAATCGCCGACAAAGACCACATCATCGACCACGAGATCCGTCACAGCGAGGTCTCGCGGAGGCGTGTCATCCCCCACCCCGATGGTAAAGATGGGAACCCCTTTTCGAGCCGCCAGTGGAGCGACATCCGAAAGCGACTCCCCTCGTGTCGACTGACCATCGGTCAGGACCACGATCGCCGTAGGTGGTGCCCCCCGAAGTTCTGTCAATACCTGGCGAACCCCCGTGCCCAGTAACGATTGCTCGCCGGTCGCCTGGACCCCGTCGACCGCTGCAAGGGCCGCTTTAACATCTTCGGGATGATCAACCTCAGCCAGCTCTCGGGCTGACCCGGCCATCAAATAGAGTCGGACCCGATGCTGATCCTGAAGCGACTCGAGCAGTGCCCCATTCTCCCGGCCGAGCCAGGATCGCACGAGCGAGAATCGGCTGACATCGGCTTGTTCGGTCTCTGCGGCAAGTTGCCCAGCGCGTTCGACGATTTCGGGGTCGGCATACTGGTCTTCACGAGCCATGCTCGCCGAGTCGTCCGCCATGATGACCAGGTAAGGCAGATCCACCCGCTCAACCACCAACACTGCCTCGGCGATCAGAAACATCGTCAGCAGAAGCAAACTGATGCGAAGGCTGGCCAGACCAAGTCGATAGAGGATCGAGCCCCCACGCTCGCTCAGGTAAAGCCGTACGATCAGGAACGTGCCGAGCAGCAGTACCAGGAGCAAAAGGCCCTGCGACCAGGGACGTTCAAAGCGAAGCAATGGCGTCAGTTCCTCTCCGGGAGCGGCCGGAGAGGCACCCATCTGAAGCGCCAGGTTGCGAAGCAGCGATTCCATCGTCCCTTTGCCTTCCTTCGGCACGTTCGGTCACGGTGTGTCCCGTGCGATTCGATCCATTTAACGGCGGCGCCCGAGCCACCAGGCCAGGGTTGATTCTCCCAGGAGCAGCCCGAGAACCGTGATCAAGAGTCCTCGATGCAACTCCCCACGACGGCCAACCGCCGCGGCCTCGGACCGGTCGACCGGCCCACCGTCCCAGCTCGAAAAGGTCCAGCGGGGAAACAGGACCGAGAGGGTCGAGGCATCCACCCGAGACAGGTCACTTTCGACCGGGTCCGGGTTGACTGCGAAGGTCAATTCTTGAGCCACCGGAGGTCCGACCCGAGCCAAGTACACTCCGGATAGGTCTGTTCCTTCGAAAAGGAACCGCGCGCCATCACCCTCATCTGCGAGCCGACCCGGTTCTTCCCGGCCATCGGGACGAAGCACCGAGGCCACCGCGTTGAGCGAATTTGTATCAATTGCCTGATCAAGGCCCTGGCCAACCGCAACGTTACGTTGAGCCATCCGACCCGAGGCCGCGAAGTATGTCATCTGCTCCAGCACTGGCGGATAGCTCGGGTGCAACGGCCAGGTGGTCCAGTCATCGTCAGCCGTGGTGGCAACCTGGACGACGGTCCCGCGATGACGACGCATCGTAAGCATCGCCGGCCGGCCATCCGTAAAATCCATCACCCTGCGGGCTGTTGAGCCCTCGGGCACCAGTAAATCGTGCGATCGCCAGGAACGCACGGCCGTCAGGCCGGAGACCACCTGAGCGGCCGCTCCTTGATAGATCGCGACGATCGGGTGGTCAAAGTCAAGCGGATCGAACTCCGGTGCACCCGCAAGTTGCTCGCTGATCTCATCGCCTGAGGAAACAACGTCCCCAATGCGAGCCGGCAAGAACCCGGGACCTTCGAAGGTTTCCGAGCCCGGAATTCCTGCGAAAAGGTTCGCGTTATACTCGTCCGCCTGGAGCCGATCTCCACCGAAGAGAACCAGGCCGCCTCCTCGACGCAGGAACCGGTCGATCGCTTCAATCTCTCCTCGGCTAAAGCGAGCCACGTTGCAGAGGAAGATCACATCGTAACGCTCCAAGTCGCGGCGGGTCAGTTGCGACTCGGTGACGACCTCGACTCCGATGGGCGAGGGGGTTCGATCGGACCCTTCGGAAGGGCTCAGCGCCTGTGCAAGGTAATCCGTTTCCGACTGGAACGGTTCCGGGTTGTAGTCGCCATTGACGAGCAAGACTTCCAGCGAGTCTCGAACCGGCACGGTCAGTCGCCGAACGTCGTCGACCGCGAGTCGATCTTCGTCGAGCCTGACTTCAACCACATGGTCGCCGGGATCCTCGAATCGATACGAGAAAGCCACGGGAACATCCTGGCCGGGCGGGAGATCAACCCGCCGTTCCGGACCGAGACGGCCATCAATGACCAACTGGGCGCGGACACCCGTTTCAACCTCCGAACCGAAGTTCGCCAGTCGAGCCGTGATGACTACCGGAGGCCCGTCTCGCACGACGATCGGAGCATCGAGCTTCAAGTCGATGACTGCTCGGTTCGATCGGCCAGTGTCTCCCAGGTCAACGACGACACAGTTGGCTCGATCCTCTTCCAATGCGGCCACGTTTCGCTTCAGGGCGTTTTCCCATTCTGGATCGACCTGCCAGGTGGCGGCTTGCAAGTCGCTGAGAAAGAGCACTTCCTTCTGAGGAATATCGGAAGTCGCCAGGACCTCTCGGAGTTTCGTAAATGTGGCGTCGAGATCACCTTTGCCGTGAGTTGGCTGGAGCTGTTTGAGTTCCTCGCGAACCTCCGCATGATTCGGAGAGGGAGCGCCGATGACCACCTTCGGCGGATTCCCGAGCATGAGAACGCTGATGGCGTCACCATTGCGTGCCCCTTGGATGTACGCGTCGGCATACTCCGTGGCTCGGGAGAATCTCGACCGCTCGGCCGAGGTGTGGGTCATGCTCATCGTGCCGTCGAGGACTAGGACACGGTGCGTTCGTTTCCCTGCCAGCAGCGGCACTGCACCAATTGACTCCAGAAACGGCTGGGCCAGCGCCAGAACCACACAGACGACCAGGAGGGTTCGAACGGCAAGTAAGAGCCAGTGTTCCAGACGAATCCGGCGCTGGTTCTTACGGATCGCGGCCAGCAGAAATCGCATGGCCGCCCACGACTCTTCCCGGTATCGCCGACGGTTCAGCAAGTGGAGGAGTAGCGGTACGGCGGCTGCCGCAAGCCCCCAAAGCAAGAAGGGGTTGGCGAACCCAATGGCGAGAAGCGGAAGGCTCGTCACAACGGTCGTCCCGGGTCGAAGTTGGTTCAGCGGAATCGATTACGGATCGGGCAGAAGCATGTGGCTCGAAAGGTTTGAATCAACGCCCTTCACGGTTCATGTCATCCTACGGACCGGGCCAGCCTCCGGACAGGGTAGTCTCGTCGGTCAAACCCGTCGGGGTCCTTTGCGGGTCCGGGCGGATCGAGTGGCCAGATAGCCGGTCAATGCCGTATCGAGTGGCTGATCAGTTCGGAGGGGTACGTAGTCGATATCGGCCAGTCGACACCCTTTACGCACCGCATCGGTAAACGCCGAGAGCTCAGCCAGATAACCGTCTCGCAGGGCTGCGGGATCGGTCAGTAGTTCTTCGGGCACCTCAAGGCCTTTGAACTTCGTTACTTGTCGGAACGGAAACTCAACCTCGGCCGGGTCAAGCACGTGGAAGACGACCACCTCATGACCCCGATGGCGGAAATGCTTCAACCCACCGAGCAGTTCGGGGGCGTCTCCGTCGAGCAGGTCACTGATGAGAACCACGATTCCTCGTCGACCGATCCGCTCGGCCATCTCGTGAAGTACAGGCCCAAGACCGGTCCGTTCCCTGGCCGCCTCGCCGTCCATGACCCGGATCAATTCCTTCAGATGAGACGGCTGCCCCGACGGGCGTACGTAGCGCCGGATGCGGTCATCGAACACAGCCAGACCCACCGAGTCCTGCTGCTGCAAGACCAGGTAGGACAGGGCTGAGGCGATGTACTGCCCATAGCGGAGTTTCGACACATTGCCTTCCGAGGCATACCCCATCGAGGCGCTGGCGTCGATGAGCAGATACGTCAGAAGGTTGGTCTCCTCCTCGTACTGCTTCAGGTAGTACTTGTCGGTCTTCGACCAGACTTTCCAGTCGATGTGGCGCACATCGTCACCGGGAGCGTACTCGCGGTGCTGCGAGAACTCGACCGAGAATCCGTGATAGGGACTCTTGTGCATCCCGGCGACATAGCCTTCGACGATCAGGCGGGCCTGAAGCCCGAGCCCCTCGACGTTAGCTAGCGTCTGCGGATTTAAATAGTTTTGGTACTCGACCACTCTCGGACGCCTCGCTCGGGTCGGCCGAGAGCGACGTGACCAGCCGGGCGATCACGTCGTCCGGTCGGAGTCCTTCCGCCTCGGCATTGAAGTTGGTGACAATGCGGTGCCGCAGCACCGGCCCAGCAACGGCCCGGATGTCCTCGATTGAGACGTAAGGCCGCCCCATCAAGACCGCGCGGGCTTTACCCGCCAAAACGAGATACTGACTGGCCCGAGGGCCCGCTCCCCAGCTCACGAAATCACGGACAAACTGTGGCGAATCGGCCTGGGTCGGACGGGTCAAACGGGCAAGCCTCACCGCGTATCGTCCCACGTGATCGGCCACGGGGACCTTGCGGACAATTTGCTGCATCTCCAGGATGTCGGCTCCCGAAAGCACCTTGTCCACTGACGGGGGCTTGGCTGATGTCGTCACACGGACAACCTCAAGCTCCTCGTCCTCGGTCGGATAATCGACCAAAATGTTGAGCATGAATCGGTCAAGCTGCGCCTCGGGAAGCGGGTAGGTCCCTTCCTGCTCGATTGGGTTTTGCGTGGCCAACACGAAAAACGGATCGGGCAAGCGATGCCGCTCTCCGCCCACGGTCGCTTGACGCTCCTGCATGGCTTCAAGCAAGGCCGCCTGAGTCTTCGGCGGAGTTCGGTTGATCTCGTCCGCCAGAATCAGGTTCGCGAAGATCGGTCCTCGAAGAAATTTGAACTGACGGACACCCGTCGCCTTGTCTTCCTGAATCACCTCGGTCCCGGTAATGTCCGAGGGCATCAGGTCGGGGGTGAACTGAATGCGATTAAAGCTCAGGTTCAGGGCGTCGGCCAGGGTGTGGATCATCAGGGTCTTGGCCAGACCAGGAACCCCAATGAGCAGACAGTGACCCCGGGCGAAGATGGCAATCAAGAGCTCTTCCAGCACATCCTGCTGGCCGACGATGATCTTACCCATCTCCGAGCGGAGCTTTTGGAACGCGTCCGTGAGGCGCTCGACTGCAGCGAGATCCTCGTGCGGCATCGGCTGCGGATTCTCGGAATCAGACACGGGGACCTCCGTCAAGCGGGTCGGGGCAGAACAAGTGAGAAGGTTGCGGGGTTTTCAGGAGCAAGGCCAGCCGACGAACCGAAAGGCCGATCCTAACACAACGCGACCCATCTGGGGGCGAACTTGAAAACAAAGACTGGACTCAAGGTGCAGACAGGTCACGCAAGGTCGCCTGAGGTTCCTGTGGTTTCCATCCCGAAAGTCGTACCATGCCCAAGTCTCCAGCCACACTGATTCCGTCGGAATGGAGTCGAACCGTACGACCCGCTCCGGCTCCATCGACAACCAGCCGCTGAACCCGCTGGCCGGATGCTCGACCCAGGAGGTTGAGCACTACGGGAGTGTTGGAGGTCGTACCCGGCGTGCCGTCGCCGAGACGATAGACAAGCACACAGTCGGCGGTCAATTCAAGGCCCCAAGTCTCGTTCAAGTCACCGGGAAGCGAGACACCCCAGTTGCGTTCGCCATCCCGCAACGACAGCGCAGAAACACTCAGGCCAGGTCCCTTTTGTCCCATCACGTAGACTGCGTCACTCCCAAGGACGATCGACTCGTTCCGACGATCCGATCGAAATCGTCCCAGCTTCGTAGACCAAAGCACTTTGCCGTTCGTCGGATCAAGCCGCTGAAGCGTCTCACCGCGAAGCACGAGCAATCGCTCGAAATCGCCCAGGACCAGGGGATCGCTGGGTGATGGCCGCGGCGAAGAAGGTAAAGGAGACGGCTCCCGGGCCTCCCAGATGGCCTGGCCGCTTTCGAGATCCATCAAGACCACCGAGGACCCATCAGGCACGATCGCCACACGATCCAGGGCCACCGCATGGGGATCACGTCGCCACGGACCGGCCGATTCTTCTTGCGGGAACATTCCGAGCGTCCGGCCGTCCCTCGCATCAAGAACGATCATCGCGTTGGGCATTCGCGACTGGATCACAACTCGTGAAAGCCCCAGGCCAAGGTGTGAATCCATGGAGATTGCCGAGGTGCGATAGGTCCAAAGCGGACGCCCTGCGATCGGGTCGAGGCAAACCAATTCACGGTCGCCTCGGAGAAAATACAGACGATCACCGTGGAGCCGAAACCCTTGGAATCCGGATGAGGACGGAGCTTCCCGACGATTCGCCTCCGCTCGCATTTGAGGCGGGGGAGGACCAAAGGCGAGTTCCCCATCCTGCGAATGAACGTCCCAAAGCGGCTTCCCCGCGATCAGGTCGAAACCAACAATCTGGTCAGAGGTCGCGAGAATCAGGTGTCCCCCGGCAATGCCTGACCACGACGGACGAGCAACCAGTTCCCACTCCCAGACCGACTTCCCTGTCTCAGGATCAATTCCTTGTAACTGACCCTGACCCATCAATACATCCGGCCAATCATCCCCAAAGAGCGGTCGAGTGGTAGGGTCGTCGATCGGCAACGGAGCAAATTCCGAAGGCCAGAAGAACGGATCGAGTGGACCGAGCGGAGGTTCGATCACCTGAGTTCGCATCCTCAGCAGTTCCTCCTTCGACGCCAGTCGATCGTTCACGTACGAATCGATCGAAGAAACCGTGCCCGAGAGCTCGACTTTCAGCGATCCGTAACGCGAATCCGCCAGCAAATATGCCTCCCGAGCCTCGGTGTTCAGATCAATCGCCTCGTAGCAGCGAGCAATCCCAAGGAGACCACGTGCCCGTTGGCTGTCCTCTGAGGCGGAAACAAGAAGCTGATGATAGGCTCGGGCCGCTTCTGACCAGTCCCCGCGCTGTTCGGAGAGTGTTCCAATTGCTTCAAGCGCGTCGGGAACATGCCGGGAGGCCGGATAACGAAGTACGACTTCCTCAAGCTGTCGAAGGTCGTCGTTCGCTCGCCCCTTTCGAAACAACTCGGACGCTTCGGCCTCGAATCGGGCATAACGTTCTGGCCCAGATTCCTGAATGAGCCATCGCAAACGATCGACCAACAGCAGTTCTGCCCGAAGGCTTCGATGTTCATCTGCAGGAAGGTCGATCTGACGAACCTCGGGACGGCTCAATGCGGTTTGCAACACCTCAACCGCGCCGGCCGAATCTCCCATCTCATGCCGGGCATCGGCCAACGCCAGTTCGGCTTCAATCCGAGCCTGATCCCCTGGTGCTGTCGCAATCGCCTGTTCCAACCGCTCGGAAGCCGACCGCGGATCACCCTGACTGAGAGACTCTGTCGCAAGCTTCAGAAAAATCTTGAATCGTTCGGCACGAGTCGCATCGAGGAGCCGACGGCCGTCGATTCGATCTGAGGGACTCGCCAACTCCACCACCCGATCCAGACTATCCAGCGCTTCCTGGTCATGACCGAGTGCCTCTGCGGTGCGAGCCAGGCGATAGTAGAGATCTGGTTTCTTAGGTTCCTCGGCGATTCGTTCCCGATAATATCGGAGCATCCGGGTTGGTTTGCAAAAGACCCTGAGATGATCCCGTTCAGCAATCAGCAGATACCCGTCTCCGGCGACAAGATTGCCTCCCCCACACCCAAATGACTCCCGTAATGCAATCGGCGGCCGATCGGTCGGTCTACCGGTCATCTGATCAAGGATGTAGAGGGTGTCTCGGGTCGGCCAGTAGATTTCGCCCCCCGCCAGCAAACCGCGTCCGTATCCTTGTTCCAGAGTCTGCCCTTCGGGCCATCGCGATCGGATGCTGCCATCTTCAATGTCAATCGTCCAGACATGATTGCCTGTCACGACCAGATTCCCTGACGCGACGCCGAGCAGATGAGTCACACGACCACCCGGATTGCTCTCCCAGACCAGTAGGCCGCTTGAGCGATCAAACGCAAGCACTCGGTCGGTGTCCTCCGGGGCGACGATCACCGTGTTTCCATGCACGATCGCGGGATTATGCGTCACCGGCGTTGCCAGCCCCGTCACGCCGGCCATGCGTCTCGGATACGAGGCGAGCCAGTTGATCCGACCCGATTGGGCGTCGATCGATGCAAGAGCTCCCAGATCGGTCTGATAGTAGATCGTTGAGCCACCGAGCGTCAGAAGCCGATGACCAAGTTCCGGGTTAACAATCATGCCCCGATTCCGAGCCCCAGGAACCCGACTGAAACTGGCCGAGGTTCCTGAGCAAACGTACCGAACCCAACGGGTCTGACCCGAATCGGGATCAAGACAGGCGACCCAGGTGAGCGCCTGGGTTCCTGGCTTCAACAGGGCGACGTAGACCCCGTGTTCATCAACAATGGGGGCACCGCCAAACGCTACCTGACCAGTCAATGCCCCTTGATTCTCCTGGCCGGGACCGGCCATCACCTGATCTGCGGTCTGAATCCAGAGAGGGGAATCGGGTCGGGAACGATCCAGGGCAATGATTGCCGTCGGTGGGGCCGTCGACATGTTTCGCCCCTGAAATGCTGCTCCATAAGGCCCAAGTCTTGCGTAAATCCGACCATCGAAGACTGTCAACGTGTGGCGTTCAATACCAAACGTCGGCTGAGCAGCGGAGGGGGCTGACGGAGGAGGAGCGGCTCGCCAGGACGGAGCGGGCACTGCAATCCCCTCGGGACTCCCTTCCAGGGGGTAACCAAGGACTGAGTGACCGTCCGTAAGAAAGACCTCGTCTCCTTCCAGTACCGGGAAAAAGGACGGAAAATCATCCTCCGGCATGCCGAAATCCTGACCAAAACGTCGAGGACTCGCAGCCAGATTGGCACTGGAGTCGAACGGCGTTCGTAACGGAATCGACCAAACCAGGGCTCCTGGATCGACCGGCTCGGTCAACGCTTTCGACCGTGAGGAAGCACCGGCGAAGGTCGGCCATCGGGAATCGAGCGATGTGGGAAGCCGCAGTTGATCCTGCTCCAGAGCCGAGGTCACGATTTCGGCGTAATTGCCTCGGCGTCCTGCCAGCTCACCGGTCGCATCCGGGTACGATTCCTCAAACGATTGCAGATCTGCGTTGCCCGAACGCTGACCGATCGCTTCGTTGCAGAGAATGAGCTTCGCGGCAACCCTGGCAATGTCGATGTCGGGATCAGGATAAATGGACCCCGTCTGGGCGGCATCACTTGGGGGGATCAGCCGGCGGTAAAGCCCCAACGCCTCATCAAACCGCCCCTCTTGGAACGCCAGATCTGCAAGCAACTCCGTCGCATCGTCACCGAACGAGCTACTGAAGAATGCGTCGACCACGCGTCGCAACGGAATGGGATCGAACTGGTCGCGTCCTTGCTCAAACAGGTGTCGTGCCTGGGCATCAACCCGGTTTCGATACAGTTGCAGCGCTTCGGGCGGAAGCAACGCAATCCGGCGTTGAGCATATTCGCTGACATTGACAAAGACAGCGACCCCCGGCTCTTCCTGATCCGCGCCTCCGTCGAGTGACTCGGCCAGGGTCAGCGCCTCGGGAAACTGCTGAATCGCTCGCTGATAGAGTTCAACCGCCGAGTCCCATTGCTGCTGACGGACGTGGGACGCCGCAGTCTTGAGCAAGGCTTCTGCCGCGCTACTCGTTTCCGGATAAATGGTGGAGGCAAGACGCTGAACTCCCTGAGCAGGGAGAATTCCAATCGAAACGACCGAGAGAATCAGCGTCGCGGGAAATCGAACACGCGAGAGTCGGAAAAGGGCACTGAGGCCTGGCGCATGGGAATACATCGGCGCTCCTTCCGTGATTTGCCGGTCGAGCGTTCCAGCGGTCCCCCCACTAAGGGGTGATCGAAGCGTTCTCCGAGATCTGACCCTGACGCACTCGATCCTGGATGGCTCGAGATCGGAACCGACGTCGCGTGCCTTCTGCTTCAAGTTGCTGACCCTGACCTTGGGTCGTCGCTGACGAGCCTGCATGACTCTGACGAACTTATTGAGGAAGACCCTCCACGCAAGTTACGTGCCTTCTTCCTTCCTTTAGGATATGGGCGTCGGCTAGCAGCCGACAAGCCCACCTTTCCCAATTCTCGCCCTCGAATTTAGCAGGATCGCTGCGCAGATGAGCAATCGAACTCGATTGCCGAAGTCATGAACCGAGCGTCCCGACGTTCCGAAGACAGGAGGTCTAGCCGATCCGACATGGAATCACCTTCCGTCTCAATCGGACCAGACCTCCGATTGCGACCGTCTCACTTAACCTGGCTGGGGGCAATCTTCACCGGACTGAGGGTCGTTTCTTTTCCGGCGGAAATCGTCACTTCCTGGCCTCTGGCTGCGCCTGCGGTCACATAGCCAACCTTCTCGTGCCAGATGACGACGTTCTGCGTCCCCGCGGGGATCCCTTCAATTTCGAAGTTTCCTTGCTCGTCCGTCACAGCAAAAAATGGATGGTCGAACACCATCAAATACCCCTGCATCCAGGGGTGGATATCACACGCAACCGGCATCGGACGCCGTTCCGCATTTAGAGCTCGAGGCAGTTCGCCGTTTGCCGGAAGCATGATATTCAAGTTGTTGTTGAAGCCTGCCAGGCGGACGTTGTGAGCCACGGGATCACTTGATTTGAACAGCATTTGCTGCTTTTCATACATGGCGGCAACATGCGGAACAAAACGACACGACTGCTGGTCGACCACCACCTGAGGTTCAGATTCGAGCAACTGCTTGACCAGTTCCGGATTCGTGCCCTTGGGGCGAGCCAGATACACAAGGCAGTACCGAATTCCCTTGCTGGACGAGTCGACGACCAGGCTATCGTCGGGAATCGGTTCGGCCGCGCACACCTGCGCATCCTTCACGTTTTCCCCCGCCTTGACCTTTGGCTCTAGCTGGGGAATCTGGGGTCCATCCCAGACGACCTGTCCCTTGAGGGTGCCGTATTGGCCCAGGGCGGCCCCGTGAAGTCCAAGCGAAACACAGAGGCCAAGGCCCAGAACAACAAGGCGTCGCGCCGTCAAGAATTCACTTCGCATCAGGAAAGGTCCTCGCGGTAGGAAATCCAGGAGGGAATGGTCTGGCAGGAAACGGACGGCTTCATCCTAGCAGATCATCCGTCCGTGCGCCACCACTGGGGAGGAGAAGGTGCGATCGAAGGTCGACCTCCCGGTCGGAAGAGACGCGTCTCGTCACTCCACGGTTTCAAGTAGTGCGTCGCCTCCTCCAGCGTCTGCAGAAGCCGTCGTGCCCGGTTCGGGAACCACCACCGCACCACCAAGATCCGGCTGAGTCTCCCCACAGCCGACCAGGGGCGTCAGAGCCAGCAACACCACGAACCGCATGGCTCGGGAAAATCCATCGCTTCTCATTTGTCTCATCAACATGCTCCGTAAGGGAACCAGATACCTTGGTGCCACCTGAGCAGATGTCAGGGAAGAGTTTGCCAACCGACCTCGGTTCAGACTCCAGAGGTGCTCTCTCTCCTCCGGGGAGGTTCGGTCACGAATCCTCGTCCCGAGGCCTGACCACTGGGTCAGCAGATGAGTGACCGGATGCTCCTTCCGATGGGATCCGAATGAAACTCTGCGGATTGGTCCACTCACCAAGCTCCTCAAGGAACGTTTGGCTCGGGTCCACAGCGACCTGACCATCCTCGGTCAACACCACTCGAAAACGTGTCATCGCACCATCCCCCTGACCCTCCACCAAAAGCCCCGAGATCGCGTAACGGCTCGCAGTTCGTTCACACTGAAAGGTTTGCATCTCAGGAGACCAGAGTGCGAGACCTCCAGAGCCCGAGCAGGTCCCCTGAAGGGCATAAATCGTGTCGAGTCCATCGTACGCGGTCGACCTGACCACCCAGAATGGCTGGGAAGCTTCGCTCACCTCGACCACCGAATTCAGTTCAAATTCGGTGGGGAGGCCAACCTTGATCATCTCCGAGCCATCACTCAACGCGTTTGAGCCAATTCGAGAAGAGATGAAGGCCCCGATCGTTCCGACCACAAACACCAGGACGGCAACTCCCAGCACCCACCGTGCTCGATTCGACGCCACTAGCCCCCCGAGCAGTTCTCTCCCAACCTGATTGTGTTGCTCGGTTGATCTGCTCTGAGACGAAGCGATCGACGGAGCCCCGTCTGCAGCCCTCTCTGCAGTCGCCGAGGCCCGGTACTCTGACTCGGCTCGATTCGCAACCGACTGCCGGAGTAACTCGGCCAGTTCTCGGGGCTTGGAGACTTCCTCAAGTGGAAGAAGCTCCCGGGCGTTGACCTCTAGATTCCGGTCTGTTGATCTGTCGGCCGTCAAGGATTCCATCTTGGCCTTGGGCAAAGGATTCGCCGGTCCCGACGCTGGCCGTCCTCTGGCTGCGGCCAGTTTCTCCTGAAGGCTCAGAAGTTTGCCTGACGCGACCGGAGGCGACGACTCAGACTCCGAAGCGGGGACAGGGGCCGTTGCCTCTAGAGTACGTTCCGCCTCCCCCGCCCCACTCGATGGATTGGATCCTGCACTCTGTCCGGCCTCTGCCGGGCGATTGCGCGCCGCGGCAAGCTTTTCCTGCAAGGAGAGGCGGCGTGACGCTCCTCGGGAGTCCGGAGAAATCGGAGGCTCAGACCCTTCGGGCGTTGCTGGAGCATTTGGAAAGGGCGAGGCTGGAGCAATTCGGGGCGGCTCCTGATCGATCACGGGCGCGGGTGGTTCGGAGTCCGAATCCTGCTTGGAAGAGCCAGGTCCGGCCGCTCGGACCCTTGCGAGAATTTCCTGGACGTTCGGACGTTTGGACATTCGGAGACGCCCCGTACTTCAAGACATACGCTGCAGGATCGAGGATCAATCGAAGGCACCACGAGTCAAGCGTTCCAGACATCATGGTCTGGTCGTGAGGAACACGTCGCTCGACGTCGTCGTGATTCTGGGCTGTCGGGAGGGAATGACGAGCGGAGCGGATGGTCTCGATGCCCCCTCGGTGATCGAAATCATCGTCTTTGGAGGCAAGGGTATCACTCCTCCGATCACAACGCAATCGAAGCCGACGGGTCCAGATTCGTCTTCTCGGTCGACTCACTCTCTGCCGGACACGCTATCGACCTAGGTAAAGTCAAACAGTTCCAGATCTCTGGAAATTTCGTGAAGTCGGTCAGTCAGATAGCGTCGAATCTGTTCACGTGTTTTGAGCTGTAATACCTGATGAGCAAATCGTTCCGCCTGGGGTGTGGACACTGAGGACAGTAACGCCTTGATCGTTGGAACGAACGCCGGGCTCATACTGAATCTCCTGAGGCCCAGCCCAAGCAGCACGAGGACTGATCGGGGTTGGCCTGCCATTTCACCACAGAGCGTGACAGGCGTTCCGGTACGTCGGCAGGCCTCGAAGATCATGCGAAGCATGCGCAATACGGCGGGACTAAGCGGATCGCAGAGGTGGGCGACCTTCGGATTGTCGCGATCAGCCGCAACGAGATACTGGATCAGGTCATTCGAGCCAATCGAGATGAAATCGGTCTCTTGCAGCAGGGCGTCGATACACATTGCTGCTGCCGGAACTTCGATCATCACCCCGGTCTTCACATCTTCTCCGAAGGGAATGCCAGCCCGTTTCAGATTCCGGCGTGCTTCATCAACCAGGCGGTTGACATGCCGAAGTTCCTCAAGGGTTGTGATCATCGGGAAGAGAATACTGACCTTGCCGTGCAGGGCCGCTCGAAGAATCGCCCTGATCTGAACCTCGAAGAATTTGGGATGTTCAAACGAGAGTCGGATTGATCGCCATCCCATGAACGGATTCGCTTCATGCTGGCGACCGAGATAAGGAACGGTCTTGTCTCCCCCGAGATCTAGTGTTCTGATCGTGGCCGTGCGATCAGGAGCCGCTTCGATCACGCTGCGGTAATTCTCATACTGTTCATCTTCATCCGGCACGTCCGGATGGGTCAGAAAAAGATACTCGGTCCGATATAGTCCGACCCCTGAGGCTCCTACGGCGGAAGCCGTGGTCGCATCGGCAACCGTGTTCACATTGGCCAGCAATTCAATCAGCGTCCCATCAGAAAGGCAGGCCGGCTGATCTCGGTTGATTACGAGCCGATCCTTCAGCTCGAAAAAATCACGCTGCATCTTGCGGTAGGCGGCCAGGGTTTCCGGGTCAGGCCGCAGCACCACGATGCCATCCCGACCATCGACGACAATGGGGTCCCCCGTTTTCGCCTCGGCAATGATCCCGGCCGCACCAGAAACGGCTGGAATCCCCCGGCTTCGAGACAGAATTGCGGCATGGCTCGTGCCACCACCCACTTCGGTCACGATCCCATTGATAGGCATTTCTCCGAGGCTGATCGCCTGGCTCGGCAGAATCTCATGCGTGACCAGGACGATCGGTTCCTCATGCCCGAGCAGGTCAATCGCGGCCGTCGCGCTTGAACTGACGTTCAAGTGCGCTGTGATCCTCGCAAAGACGTCCCGAAGATCCGTCATTCTCTCCTGGAACAGTTCCTGACCGCTCCGGGCGAAGATCGACGCATACTCCTTGAGCACGGACTGCAAGGCCGAGGATGCTGTCAGCTGGGCTCCACAAATCCCTTCATGAACCTTGGCCACCAGTGAGGGATCGCGGACCATCTGGTAGTGCGACCGAAAGATATCGGCCTCGTCGCTTCCGAGCTGCTGGGCAACCTTGGCGACCATGCCTTCCAGCTCTTCCGACGCCCGTTTCAAGGCGTTGTCAAAGCGGGCAAGTTCGTCGGGAATGAAGGATTCGTCAGCCAGTCGCTGCACCTCGGATTGCCCCATCGGGCCTTCCAGGCAGTACGCGACCCCGACCACTACGCCCGGGCTGACTGCAATTCCTTTGTACATCAGATCACCGACAAGCATGCCAGGCAATTCCGATCAGTGGCCTTCCAGTGAGAAAGCTCTCGACCGTCAAGACAACCGATCTACGACGAGCACGTCTGGAATCGCAATGCCTCTATTGTGTCGGAAAAAGGTCGGTGGGGCGAGTCTTACTGCCTCGAATTCTTGATCACACTCGTTTTTGTTGCTTCGGTCGGTTCGAGAGAATCATGGGGGTCTTTCGACTGGGGAGGACGTCCAAAACGGCCAATCACGGCCAGGACCAGTGCGATTCCCGCGTAAGCACTCGCCCAGTGATAGGGAGTCTGCATTCGAGAGGCCTCGTACCGTTCTTGTGACCTCATCGCCTCGATTGCCTGGTTCGGAAGCATGACCTTTTCGGAAACCAGAGGCGAATGGATCACCCCAAACAAGGAGAGGACCCCCGCGATCAGAAACGTCGAGGACGCCGACCGGAGCCGACCGTCAATCAGTCGTGCCAACGCTGTGGCCCACAAGAGGCTGGTTAAGATGAATCCTCCCGCGAGCATGGACACCGTGCCGACCGTTTGCCTGGCAGATTCCTTCAACGCACCGAACCCGACTCCCGCCTCTGCAAGTGCCGGATCGAAGAGCACGTCCTTGAGCAACAGGTTCACCAGATACGCTAGGGCCGGCACCACTGCCAAAGCCAACGCCGGATAATGACGCCTTGGCGTCGCGATGAACGATTGCGCCGTGATCTCCAGTCCGATAAAGATCAGAATCGGGGCCACCACCACTTCCGGAAGAAGCCGGAAAATCCAGACGAAATAGCCGAGCATCCCCGCCGCACCAATGAACAACGCCGTGGCCAGGGTATAGGCCGCCCGGCCTCCCATCGCCTTGTAAGCCGGATGGCCAATGTAGGGCGTCGTCTGGATCACCCCGCCAAACCCCCCAGCCAGCAGAGTCGCAAGCCCTTCGACGAAGATAATCTGCCCGGTCGGATAGTCATCTCCTGCCGCAGCGGCGCTCTCAGTGCAATCAATCCCTCCGACAACCGTGGCCAGCGCGAGGGGCAAGGCAATTGCAAGAAAGCTCATCGCCTCGGCCCAGTTCAACTGGAACCAGGTCCACCAGGCTCCCATCGGAAGCGGCAACCCGGCAGGGATCGCAGGGAAAATCTCGCCCGAACCGCCCACCGGTGTTGGTAGGCCGAGCAGACCTTCAGCCAATCGCATTCCGTAGTAGACGACACAGCCGACCACCACTGCGCCCAGCGCCCCCGGAACGTTCCACGGTAACTGCCATCGAGCCGTCAACGAGACCAGGATCACAGCCAGCGCCACCAATCCCGGAATCGGGTCTCCCAGAATTTTTAACAATGGCAAAAAGCTGATGACCACGAGTGCAATCGCCATCAACGATCCCAGCAGGCCAGCTCTTGGTACGACCCTCCGGATCCAACCACTCATCGGAGCGCAAAGGGTTTTAAAAAGTCCCGAGGCCAGGAGCATGCTGATCCCGATGAACCATGCATGTTCCGCCGCCTGGAAGACCTCCATCCCTCGATCGCGGGCCATAAGAAATGCCGGCCCGACGATCAGGAGACTCGTCCCGAAAATGCTTGGCGTGTCGAGTCCGAGCGGCATTGCTGTGACGTCCGATCGACCCGTTCGACGTGCCAACCGGAAGGCCATCGCGGTGAACACCAGGTCTCCCACCAGCACCCCCAGGGCGGTGCCGGGAATCATCCGGGTCAACACAAATTCAGTCGGGAACCCGAACACCCCCACAAGCAGTGAGGTTGTAATGATCAGCCCACTGACGTTGTCCAGCATCAGGCCGAAGAAGGCGTTGACGTCTCCTCGAGTCGCCCACGCGTAACTTCGGCCTCCTCGACTCGGCGCGGCAGCATCGTCCACAGGGGTCGGTCTCCAATCGGATCAGACGATCGTTGAGTTTTCGCGGACGCATCACTGCCCGTCGGGCATGAATCAAGGCGCCTCTTGCACAGCATCCCCCTCCATGATCCACGCTTCGTTCAACCGGGCATGCACAATCGTCGACCCTTCTGGCCGTCGTCCATGCGTGTAGCTGACGTGGATCGAGCCGTCTTTGGCCTGCAAGACCGTCGGATAGTGAAACGCTTGCATCTGGTCCGGGTCCACGGCGAGATGACGTGTGTAGGACCACGATTTGCCTTCGTCCTCCGACAACGCGATTGCCAGAGAGTGCCTCCCCCTGACCGTGTCGTTATAGACGAGCGCCCATCGTCCGCTTTCGAGTCGGATCGCATCAACACTCGTGCCGGGGTTGGGAATATCCGATCGCTCAACGGGCGACCACGTTTCGCCCTCGTCAACGGATTGGCTCACGCAGACCGACTCACCCGGTCCATTGTTCCTCATAAATGCCACGATTGTCCCATCGTTCCGTCGGACCAGAGCCGGCTGGATGTTGCCGTAGCCGATCATCGGGGTGCTGAATTGCCACGAGGCCCCCTCGTCGTCACTGATCCCAACGATCGAGGCCGAAAACGTATCCGTATACAGCGGCAGCAGCCAACGCCCCGAAGGCAACACCAGCGGCCGAACACGAGGCATCCACCCGAGCCTTTGGTAGAGTTCGTCATTGGCTCGTTGATTCATTTGCGCGACAAGCTCGGGCTTCACCTGAAGCCCCAGCTCATCGACTCGCGCCATCGCGGCCTGATAGGCCTCGCCAAAGCCGGTCGGGGTGACGTGTAGCACACCGCTTCGCGACCACGAAGGCGGTCCTTCTCCTTCACTTCGATCACTCACATGATATTTCAGCAAGGCTCCTTCCCAGTGATGGTCAAGGATCGTCGGGTAGAAGAGCCAGAGAGTGCCATTGGGCGGCACAAACACGATCGGGTTGCAATCCGGGTAATCCGGAGTGTCGGCCATGACGAATCGAGGTGCCCACGACTCGGCTCCGGCAGGCTTCCGGGCACCGAAGATCTGTACGTCGTCGGCGGTTCGCTCTCCCGAACCTCTATACCAGGTCATCAGCAGGCTGCCGTCGGCGCATTCAACGATGCAGGAAGAATGGTTGTGGATCTGCTCCGGAGCAAAAACCTCTTGAGACTCCAGAAACGGTTCCTCAGCAAGAATCGTCGAGGCCATTCCCCCGAACAGTGTCAGCGTCAGCAAGAGTCGTCGATTCATGGCACGTTGCATTTCGCCGTTGGAAGGGTTCGACCGGCGAGCCGTGCCAGAGTTGGCAACGTCACTTTCCGGCCGGTTCGTAGCGCCGATCATTGACGGTTCCGACGTGAATCCGCATCGGATTCGAGACCGCTTCCCCTCGAGCATCGAGGGCCTGGTTGCTCCCGGTCTTTAAGATCAGCTCACCAGAGTCAAATGAGGGGACCTGGCCGACCGTCAAAGCAACCTGATCGCGTGCGGAACCGGGAGCCGCAGCCCCTGTCCATCGAAATGTATTACCCAAGACAGAGCCCGTGAGATAGACCCGACCCCGGTTCGTTTTTTGTTGAGGGCCATGATAAACGGCCATCAATCCACCCAGGGCCGAGTCGGTCACGGTATTCGACTCGACGGTCAGATCAAACTGGGGCGTGTGCGACCACGCATAGTGAAAGGGAGCATTGGTCGCATACGCCGACAGTCGAAACGCATTTCCCCCGCCCAGCAAGGCATTGCCAATCAGCTTCGTTCCATAGTGATTTCCGGTCAAGACGACCGGATGCCCCTCGGAACTCCCTCGACAATCAATCGTGTTGGACTCGATCACCGTCTCGAGGAACCCGAGTGTCACCGAAACGTCGTAATCCCCTAGCGGGAGCGGCCGATCAACGAGCATCACGTTTCGGTCCAGGATCTGCTCGATTACCGCCCATCGTCCGGCGTCCGGTCCCGAGAGCACCGCCACGACCTCACCGACCTCGGGATGTCTCCCCTGCGGCTCTGGAATCGCCACAATCCTGCCGTCGTCCGAGACTCCAGCATGCCGGCCCTCAAAGCGAATCTGGTACGACTCAGTCAGCAAGATCTCCGGGGCGTTGGGATGCGGACGTTCGTCATTGTCCATCGGTCCAACACCGACCACCGTGTTGTGCCGAACTCCGATCTGGTGCCCTCGATCCACGAGCACGACAAACCGATACAGCTTGCCCGAGGATGGTTCCGGACGGACCTCGTTTTCTACAATCTCGATCTCCCGAATCTCCCGACCCGAGAGGAAAGACCCGGCAAACGTCTTTGGTTGCGTTCCCCGGTGCCGGTTCTTCGCCACCCGCCAGGGACCGTTGAAGATCATGATCGGCCCCCCTTTCAGAGTGCAACCTTCGATCACGCCCGAGTCCGTATCAAGGAACCTCAGGCAATTCGGGGCCTCTTCCCAGTCACTTCCAGCGACCGGGGCTTCCAGGTCAAGCTCCCGGATTTCCACATGCACCGGCCCTCCCGGCCGCTTCCCGAGATTGGGAACGCCGATGATCGCCGCTCCCCAGGCTGCCTGACGATGCCAACGGACCGGGCCATCAAACCGCACGCGAAGTCCTGAGATCGTCGTTCGGCCAGGTGCCCGAATCGCAATCGCCTCGGGCCACGGCTCATCACTGGGAGATTGCCGAAATCGCAACTCGGCTCCGGGTTCAGCGATGAACGCAATCGGCTCCAACAAATCGAGAGGTCGGTCCAATTCGTAGATCCCCGCCGAGAGCCGAATCGTCCCTCCTCGTTGTACCAGGGCTGCCAGATCATCTCCCGGTCGTACGCGGGTCTCTTTGACCGAGGGGGGCGCAAACCGCCGAGTCGGATCACACGACTGCCCAGCAAACCGGATCAACGAAGACTGACCGTCCTCATCGATCAGCCTGAGGCTCATTTCAACCCCGTCCAGGTCGCGATAGGGCACAAACGAGAGAAGCATCGAGCCCGGCCGAGAGCCCCTCCGCACGTCCAGCCGTCTGCGGCGATCCCCCACGAAGGGCATCTTCGACGATCCGCCAGCCCCCGACGCCTCGAAGACCCACACTCCCGTAACGCCATCGCTCAGCACGGCCGCCCTCATGGGTCGCGTTGAGGATCGATCAACGGCAATCGTCACAGCTCCCGGACCGAGCGGACCGCGGTCATCCTGCCCAATCCATCGAACGGGGGTCGATTCTGTCGTCATCCTCGGCAACGGAGCCCGTGTCACGGCGCGATCCACGGGAGCGGTTCCCGCCACCAGAACGACCCGATCTCGCGTCCCGTTGTTGTATGAAAGGTCGATCCGAAGTCGTTTCCCTTGCAGATCGGGTGTCGGGCTCAGATACAACGTGCCTCGGGTCCGATCCTCCGACGACCTCATCAACAGCGCGTCGTGCTTCCCCTCCGGATTCGGTCCAAACGCCCACGAGGGGCCGTGTTCGGCCAGGATCGACAGTTCCAGCACCTCAGGGTCCGGCGCAAGTCGGGCCAGTTCGATCTTCGAGTCTTCGAATCCATCAGGTCCGACCGATGGGCCGGGACTCACCCGATCAGTCCCATCGGTTCCCACCCATCGGGCGGCCAGTTGAACCTCGGGCATCCGCGCCAACAGGTTCGCTCGCCCCCCCTGAACGCTCATCGAATACCGCTGGCCTCCTTCAAGCTCGACCTCAATGTCGAACTTGCGTCCGGTTTCCTCCTGGCTCGGCTCGACCGAGATCAAAGCACGCGGCGAACCAGGCTCCCGCTGCAGATCCGCCGACCAGTGTCCTCCGCCTCCGGGATAGCCCCAGATGTCTCGACCATACCCCCGAAGCGTCAGGCTCTTGATCGCCTGAGTGGTGGGAAGGCCGTTGAGTTCGAACACCATGTCCTGAACCCCATTGGGTCCAGGAGTGTTCGAGCGGGAAACACGATCACTTCCCACCTGCCCGAGCCATCGCAACGACGGTTGGGCTTGCTGACCAGACGCTTCTGTCGAAATCATCAGAGCGACGAGGAAGAACCATCCTGGAATTCTTGCGTTCATCGATTGCCTCCTCCCCAATCCTTCGGGCGCAATCTCGAATGCCGACCAGTCTCGGGAGCATCACGAGCGATTGATCGAGGAGCCTACGTCAAGCCTTCCCCTGGCACAAGCGCAAACAATAACGCCGAGTTCGGCATGGTCTTCAGCCAGGCCGCTCGGCGCGTGAAACCTAAACGAGTTGCACCGGTAGGAATCGAACCTACGACCTCCAGGTTATGAGCCTGGCGAGCTAACCGCTGCTCCACGGTGCAAGGATGATCCTATCAGAATCGCTTCGAATTGCAAGGCGCCGACACCGATCCCTGGGAAATCATCCTGGATCCCAGTCAGTCTGCATCCTTCGATCGCGAGGAATCCTGTTTCAGCAGGATCCCAACCACAACGAGTTACCCTGGTTTCTGAAGAAGGACCACGTCCGGGCCACTGATCTCGAGCGTCGCTGACCAGTGTCGGGCCAGCCAGACAAACGTCCGATCGCAAAAAAAGATCACATGCGTGGGATCATCCTTGTAATGCCATGTCAGAAAAGCCTGCAGGTCCCAGACCCTCTTCGTCATGATCCCCAGCCAACCCCCCGGCTTCAGAACACTCCAGATACGTTCGAGGTCCGCGAGCGGAGACTTCAGATGCTCAACGACCTCGCTCGCGGTCACAAAGTCATAGTGCTGCTGCCAAACCCGATTGTCTGGAGCATAAATCGGATCGTAATTCCGGGTCGGAAATCCGGACTCGGTGAACATCACCGCGAGTGTTGGGCCGGGACCACTCCCGAAATCAAGCCCCAAAGACCCAGGTGCGAGCCGATGCAGTAGTGGAACCGATAGCCGGCTCAGGAAGCGCCGGTAACCTGCATCTCCCGGGTCATTCTGATGAAGATCGTAATACGCTTTTTCTTCATCGGCGGAGAGAAACGCCTCGGGTGGGACATGCACCAGTCCGCACAGATCGCATTGAAAATAGTCTCGGACCCGATCCCGATGGAAGAATCCTGATCGTTCCTCACCGCACAGCGGACAAGCTCGATCGTCTTGGGAATGACAAGGGATTCTCGATTGATCGATCATGGATCGATGAGGTGATCGGATACCCTGATTCCATGCTACCTCTACATCGAGGCAAGATTTTCGAGACCAGGGTCCAGATTGAACCTGAAGTAAAAATCGCCAACCCCAAAGGATTGGCGATGGTGAGTGCACAACACGCAAATTCACAAACGAGGTTGAAGTTGCGGCGGTAGGAATCGAACCTACGACCTCCAGGTTATGAGCCTGGCGAGCTAACCGCTGCTCCACGCCGCACTTTGATTGTAACAGAACCGGTTCGGGAGTCAAACCCATCGTATCGAATCGACGCTCGAACCCGGTCTTGCGGCGTTACCGAATGGCCGTATTGGATTGCTCAATGCGGAAGATGTTGGCCCTTAATTGTTCCGACCAATCGGCATGGATCGCGACGATTTCGGAGCATGAGGCGGCTTGACGACGCGTGTTGCAGCCTCCACTCGATCGTCCGCTCGCTGGGCTTCTCGGGTCTCGTATCTCAAGACTAAGGCCGTCCCGAGGTACAATACGACACCAGACCAGAAGAACATTCCGTAGAACAACGCGAGCTTATGTCCGGTTCCGTTGGCAAAGAGGCCTCCCACCTCACTCGACGTCGTGAGCATGAGGAGGGAAGAGAGGGCGAGGCAACCCCCTACGAGAAGTCTCATGCGTCGGGGAAGTGGGTAAGCCCACAGGCGAAAGATCAAATACGTGTAGGGTAACAGTACCGTCACGTAATGATGTTTCCAGCTTCGCTCGGAAACAATTAGCATCGTCAAGACCACCAGACTGAACTCGCCCAGAAATTGGACGTTGTCTCGTCGGGTCGTGTCTGTACGACAAAGCATCGCCAGCAAACCAATCATGCCGATCGAGAGCGCCTTGATGCCGTAGACCACCAGATCCGGATTAAGTGACACGAAGTTCAGGCCCGAATACAGCGGAACGTACCTCCCGTCTCCCGTGGCCTCCTGCTCGGTGAAATACCGCATCAGCACACCAGCCATCGACTGGTTAATTTCGTGGTCACCCACCTCGTGATTAACAACAAAGGGACGTAACATGCGGTGCCACCACATTTGCAGACATTCGCCGTTGAACTCGGGTCCGAGAATCATGCTCGGCACAATCAAGAGGAACAGGCCAAGTCCAAGAAATGTGGCTCCCACCAAACGCCACGATCGTTTGTACAGGAAATAAGGCACGAACAGCGCCGGCGTGACCTTGTAGGCGATCGAAAGGGCCAAGGACAGCCCCGCAAGCACGTCATAACCCTTCCGCCACGCATAAAGCGTTGAAACGATCAGGAAGAGGATCACCAGATTGTTGTTCCCATGATGCAGATCGCTGAGAATCGGCCGGAAACTCAGCAAAATGATCAGGAACAAGGCCCATCCCGGCACTCGTCGCGGGTCATCTTTGGTCCGGGCCAACCTCAAACAAAAGACGACCGAAAGGACCGTCAGCCCTGCCTTGAGGTAATACCAGACCATCGAGGCCGCGAGCGGGTCCATGCTCGTCAGGGGATACAGCGTCAGGGGAAAGATCGGAGGATTTGGGAACATATACTTGTCCCAAATGTTCACTCCGTCTTGTAACTGTTCCACCTGATGCAGCCATCGAATGATGGCGCTCCGCTCCTCGGCCGCTTTCAGAGAATAGATCCCCGAAGCAACCAGAAATGTCACGGCCAGCGCAATCCAGACGACGGACCGAATCTTTCGAGAGGAGTCGGGAAGGGTTACACCCGATGTTGGCTCGGCCGGCACGGCAGACTCCTTCCTTGGAGGGAAGCTCGGGCGTTAAGCGGCCCGATCCGTCGGGCGTCGAACATTCCGGTGGCCCGCGATCAAGGCAGCGCATCCATTTCGATGGTTAGCGCGCCATCAGGTCGAATCACACCGATGAATGGCACGGGATCGCCCGGCTCCTCGACTTCGCGTAGCAACCCCGGAGGATCACTCCGGAGCCCTGGGACGGAGTGATACCGCAGCACGATCATCCCGTCAACGTCAACGGCGACCGGCTCAACCTCGAGCCTTCCGGCCTCGGCCATCACCCGAGCCTCTCCTCGAATGGCGTCTCCCTCAAACCCCCGGACTTTCGCAACCAGCCAGGTTCCCAGATCCGCCACAATCTCGATGAGGTCCGGATTGGAACGGCAGAATTCCTGCGAGGCTGCCGACCAGCACACCATTCCCTTCGGACCATAGAGACGGCTGAATCGTTCGAACTCCTCCCGTCCCCATGTCTCCAGCCCGCACAGTTTGCCCATGCCGAACTGGGTGAAGTTCTCCCGAACCGGCACGTTGAGAAATGGACCACCGATGACCTCAACGCGAGCCAGGGTTGGTAGCAAGCCCCCGTAGCGATGTCCACCGAAGGGATCGGTCAAATCGCCACGTTGTTCTCCCCCTTCTTCGTAGTAGATGCGATCCCCTGGTTCGAAATGCGTTTGCACCTGATCCAGGAGCCAGGTCAGCTCAGGCGTGGGACGACTCGAAAGAAACGGTACTTTTCCCGTCGGTCCAAACCAACGAACACGCGGAAGCTCTCCCGCCTGCCAGACCACTTCCGGAACCGGTTCTCTCCCTGTTCGGTATCCGATCGTTTGGATCATTGAAGGAAGAAAAATCCGAATCGACACCAGGACCATCGCCCCCACGAACCAACGATCGAATCGTAGAGACGTTCGACTCAATTGTCGGCGAAGCGCGGACCATCCCAGACCACTCGCAACCGCAGCGGCCGAGTACACCGCGTAGGTGTTCCGTCCTGGCTGGAGGAAGTTGATCGCGGGAAACCAGCCGGCGAAATATCCCCAGAACAAGCCCGAGGCAAGAAAGAACCCAATCCCCGTCGCCTGCAACGGGCATCGTCTCTTCAGGGCCACCAGGCCCAACATGGCCCCACCCAGGAGGATGATCTGAATCGGAGGCTGAGCAGGCACGTCCAGCCCGAAGACCTGAGCAATCCGACTGAACACCGGCTCCGGATGCGAAAAAAAGTCCGCTCCATCCGGATCCCGAGTCCCCCGCAGAACAATCCCCGGCAACCACCAGAACGCATTGATCGCCAGCACCGCCAGTGGAATCAAGAGCAGTCCCAGATGCCTCCCGATCGGAAATCGTTCTCCCGACCGTCGTTTCAGCAAGATGGCCACGAGATAGGCCGCCAGAATCGCCGGCCCAACCGTCTGCGCTGCCAGCGGGTGCACGAAAATCAGGAGTCCCGATCCGAGGGTCGCAAGCACCCAGCGAACAAATCCTCCCCCTTGAAGAAACCGGACGAGCAGCGCGAGGACCACCAAACCCAGCGGAATCACCAGGAGAAACGCCAGCATGCCGAAGCCGGCATACTCCAGGGGAAAATCAGTCCAAAGGTAGACAAGAAAGGCTAGGGTGCCAGAGAAGACCGCACCAAAATCACCTCCAACGAGGCGAATGGTCGCGGCGATGAGCCAGGGAAGGATTCCCATGATCCCCAGCACCAGCAATTTGTAGGTCCTTGCGGGTCTATCGCGTCCGAAGGCGGCGATGACCACGTCGATCATGGTTCCGGAAGGGTCCGACACAATGCTTTTGGCATACCCGGCCATGAAGTACGGATCGTAGCCGGCCGTCGTTCCGTTCTGAACGAGGAACGACCTGGTCACGAGTGCATTGTGGTAATGCATGGGGTGGTCATGCCACGCCAGAGGCCATCGGCTCGACACCTCTGACCATCCACCCAAACACGCCATACACAACAGCAAATGGGCGGCGAGCATCCCCAGGAACAGGACGAATCGAACAACAAGCCCCCATCGCGTTACCGCTCGGGAGTGATAGGCAGACACGGGATCGGCGTGAGCGGACGACCCGACCAGCGCGTCGTCCTCCGAGCCATCGAGAGCTTCCGGAGGTGATCGATCATCAGCCGGGTGCTCGGCCAGAGGGTATCCATCCATCGCGAGAGTCTTCAGAGGCGATCGATCGTCGAGGGATTGGACGAGCGAGTGAGCGAGTCGTTGTCATCCAATGCGGCCCGCAGGATTCGAACCTGCAACCAAGGGATTCGAGGGCCCCCGCGTTTCCACGGGGCTCGGACTATCTCATCCTCCCTCCAACCGAGTCATGCCGAAGGGAGGCCGGGCGCTCATCGGCGGGGATTATTGTTGGGACTCACCCCGCTAGTCTCTGAACCGTCCTGGCCACCAGTGCCCGACCAGGCTTGGCTGCGGATTACCCTGCCGTCACGAATCATTTCGCGAACTCACGGTTTAGGCTTCCCGCAATTCACCCGGTTCGCAGCCGAAAGTTGCCTTCCGGTGCCACCATTGATTGATGAGTCCCCTGCTCTGCCGTTGAGCTAGGGCCGCGTAAGAACACCCATCATGGCACCGGGCCGGATCACTTTGCAAGGTGATTCGGCCCGAAGCATCTCGGTTCGGTGAGAAACCCATCACTCTCGTGACACGGAGGGGACGACCCAGGGATGAATGACCTGGGTCGAGTGCATGCTCAATCGTGACGCACCGATTACTTGGCGACACCCACCGCAGGCTGCGGCTGAGCTGCATGCGGACGCATCGAACTCGTCTCCTCTGAGGAGACGGTCCCAGTGATAGGGGAAACCGCCGGCTTGACCTTCGCCAGCTTGATCGAGTGAGCCATGCCGAACCACGACATCACCTTGACCGCGATGTAGGTCATATCAATCTCCCACCAGCGAAGACCGTGCCGAGCCGAGGTCTGAAACGCATGGTGGTTGTTGTGCCAGCCTTCGCCGTAGGTCAACAATGCGACCCACCAGAGATTCGTCGACGA